>CAXBFD010000045.1:0-49445 GCA_963974925.1 uncultured bacterium
CCGCGGCATCGAATCTCGCGCGCAGTGCCTCTACTTTTTCTTTATCCGGTTCCACGGCAATGAGCGTCAACCTGGATTGCTGGATCAACTCTTCCAGCAGACGCCCGCTGCCGGTTCCCAGTACGAGGCAATACCCGTTGCCCGGCTGCGTGACTTTCAGCAGCTGTTTCGTTTTGTTCGTCCAGTCATCCTGCTGTGCCGCCAGTTCACTGTTCTCTTCGGAAAATGTGTTTGGCTCAGTTTCCTTATTGCCGAAACAGAACAGGCTGCCTTCCTGCGTCACGACCACCAGCGCGCCGTTGGCGGCGATCATCGTCGCAGGCGTCCCTTTCATGGTTTGAGTCCAGCTGACGGCAGCGCTTTTACCGTCTTCGGCGAGATCCAGCGCGAAAATGGTATCGGCCTGATGGCCATACAATCGATTGCCGGCTTTCAGATCAAGCTGCACCGGATGTGTTTTGGTCCACGCCTCCAGTTCTGCCTGAGGGATCTCTGGTTTTTGAGGTGACGGCTGACTCCAGAGCTGGTTAAGGACTGTTTTAGTTACTTCATTGCCGCGGCGGTCTTTTTCTTTCACGATCTTCAGATTTTTGAGATCATAGGCGACAATGTTTCCCCCCTCGCCAAAATAAACCACAGTGTCGGTCAACACCGGATTACGGGCGGCGACCGCGTATTCCTGTCTGGCGTCCATCTGGAATGTCGAACCGCCGTGAAAGAGGTAGGAGCCGATGGAGGAAACGTGATAGTTGGTCGCCCGGTTACCGTACTGATGTGTGATGAACTGATCGGTGTTGAGATCGAGACAGGCGGCGACCGAACGGCCGCAGGGAATCAACAGCCGCTGTCCGTTCTTGACAAGATAACCTTGCGGCGTAATATTCGTCAGCGTTTTGATTTCGTGTTTCGGAACGTTCAGTGCGGCGCCGGTTTCTGCATCCAGTGTGTAAAGAAAAGTTCCTTCGAACGGCCAGACGCCGCACGTGAAATAAATCTTGCCGTCCGAGAGCACGGCTCCGCCTCGAATCGGCCAGACCGAAGCCAGCCGTTCGTTCGCCAGTGCTTTGCGTTGGTTGGGAGCCGCCTGAAATTTCCATCGCAAACTGCCATCGTCTGAATTGAGGCAGTAAAACTGACCATCGTCGGCCGAGAAGTACACGTTTTTGCCAGACACAAGAGGCGCGAAACGCACCGGGCCGTTCGCATAAAATCGCCACTTTTGCGCACCGGTGGTAAGATCGAAGGCGGTTACACTATCGTTGCGGGAGGAGCCGACGAACAGGGTCTGCCCGGCGATCACCGGTTCGTAATGCGCGTCGAACTGAATCCGCGGGTCTTCAGGCCACGCCGGTTTGAGGGGTCCCAGTTCGCGTGACCATTGCAGATGTAAAGAGTTCGGAAGCTGCTCAGACGTCGCCGCGGTCCGCTGCGCATTATTGCGCCAGGTAGGCCAGTCGGCGGCTGACGCAGAAGAAGCGAGGAAGAGTCCACTCAACAAGCAGAACCAGATACAGCGAGCCAAAACCACAACTTGAGAAGACATCTACAAACTCCCTGGAACGTACCATGTAATGCCTGACGGCAGAGGACCAATCAGCAATCTCTTATCTATTAAACTAACGGAGCGCGCTGCGTTTTAACAGGTCGGTCTGCAAACTTAATCATAAATTCATTCGTGGACCTGACGTTTTGGTACAGATCACCGCAGAAACATTTTCGGAAGTAGCAGTAGCGTTTGCCCGCGACGCTGCCCGCAGGACCAGTCGATGGTTTCGAGAAATTAACCGTTTAATTAAATTCTCCGTTCCGGCGTCTGAAGATGGACTTCCGCGCGGCACTATTGCGTCCTCCGCGGTCCTGCATTACTATTGGCCCACCATTCATATCAGTCAGCGTTTTCAACAGAGGATAATTGAGCTATGATCACAGTCGGCATGAACTATCACGTACTCGAAGGCAAGCAGCAATCATTCGAAGACAAATTTGCCGCCGTGATTGAGGCACTTGAGGCTGCTGACGGTCATGAAAATTCCAACTTGTGGAAAGACGTCAGCGACGATGCCTCGTACATGATCACCAGCGAATGGTCCGACGAGCAGGCGTTCAAAGACTTCATCCAGAGCGACGCCTTCCGCGCAGTCACCAACTGGGGCAAAGAACAGATCCTCTCCGACCGACCGCGTCACAAGATTTACAAGCACTAAATCGACTGACTGCAGCCGGAATGGCTTATTAGCCGAAGGGCGTTTGCCCCGGCTGCTCTCCCTTGATAAAGACGATTCGAATTAAGAAACTCTGCCCAGAGATACGAAGCGTTCGGCAACCGGTGTTGTGGTGCAGGAAACGGTGATTTCGATCAGGGTCGACTGAGATCAGATCCGCGAAGTTTCAAGGCATCGGATCAAAGCCGGGGATCGACTCGGGGAGTTCACTGACATCGTGATAACCGCAGTGACTGAGTTCTTCGGATGTGTTCGAGGTCAATGTTCGCAAGGTCTGCAGAGATGCGAGTCGCAGCGTGTTGTCATCCGCACGCAGTTCTGCCAGTGTTCCGATCGGGTGCTGCCGATCATCGAGTTCGCCGCGCAGGTAATAGGCGTCGCCTACATGCAGAAACCAGCGGCCCTCTGTTTGAACGGCAACCCCGCAATGACCGTGCGTGTGTCCGAACAGCGGGATCAGACGGATGTCATCATTCAATGCCGAATCAACACAGCGGGACGGGAGCCCGAACCAGTCGGCATCGTTCGTATCGTACGTGACCCAATTGGGGCGGTGTGAAAACTGGGCCGGGCTGTAGCGCGGATTGCCTGATTCCAGATTCTGCTTTTCTTCTGCCGCGAGATGAATGAATGCGTCAGGAAAATCCGCTAAACCTCCCACATGATCGGGGTCACAGTGCGTCAGCACGATGTCGGTTACATCGTTTGCGGAAAAGCCCAGCTGCTGAATCTGGTGCAACGCCGTCATGGTGGGCAGGAATTGAAAACCGGCGGCGTTCATCGCCTCCGCGCCGATTCGTTCTACTGGGTTGGCAATATCGTGCATGCCGATGCCGGTATCGATCAGAACCAGCCCCGCATTGCCTTGAATGATCAGGCAATGACAGCAGGCGGGTGGAAAGGGCGGAGCATGCAACCAGCCGAAATTGGCGTGTTCGAGTTGGGACATGGTATTATTCGAGCCAGATATTTTGGATAGGAATAAACGACTTTTAATGTGCTTACTACTTTCTATTTGAAGATCTCTCAGGCAGCTCCCGCCGATATTGATCTTTGTATAAACCGATTTTGTCGAAGGGAATCGGTTCGAAAGACGCTTGGTGTTTCAGTAAAGTCGCATCCTGCTGTAAGGTCAGCTTACCGTTTGATTCGTGTACGATACCCAGCGGAATTGGTTTGCCGGCGCTCCCTTCCAGGTTGGTAAACCCTTTCAGATCTTTGGTCATCGCAATCCCACTTTTCGTGCCGGTGGTATTCACGGCAAGGTTATTCTCGATCTCGAATTTATCGAGCAGCTTTCTGACATTGCCGTCGAAGTTGTAGACTTGTTGCGTGCAGTTCACAAACACATTCCGCTGGATCGGGTTATATAACGGCTCCCGCGGCGCGTCCTGCATGATCTTCGCCAGATGCGGATACTGCGTGCTCCACGGGGGATTTTTGTAGTTCATCTTTTCCGCTTTGGCTTCCAGATTCCAGCCGGCGGATTTCGGATCGTTCCACTGTTTCCAGGTCATGCCCCGCGAATCGACGTGCAGGCCAATGGCACAGTCGATGACCAGATTATTCAGAATCGGATTATCGCGGCCCCCGCCAATCATGATCGCCCGTCCCGAGCGATAAAACACGTTGCCTTCGATTGTGTCGCCGCTGTCACAGTCATCCAGGTAAACACCCATCGTATTCACATGCGACGCGTCTCCGCCTCCCAGGTTGTGAATGAAATTGTGGCGCAGAAGATTCCCCTGGCTGGTCCAGTCACGGCCGGTATAGAAGGCCCCCGAATCGCCGGTCTCCATCACGACGCGATAGATTTCGTTCCGCTCGAACCGGTTCTCATTGCCGCCATACAGAATCGCATTATGCGGCGCATCGTGAATGCAGTTGTTCTCCACAATCTGTCCGCAGCCGTGGGCGTAGATCCCCGGTGCATACGTGCGTTGAAACAATCCATAATCGTGAATGTGATTATTCATCGCGCGATTCTCGGCCCGCTTCAGTTGTTTGCGATCGCCGCCCGACAGCGAAAGTCCTCTGGTTCCCAGGTTAAAGAGGTCACAACTGCGAATGGTATTATTTTCGCCGGAGACCGAAATGCCGCCACTCGCCAGATTCGCCACCACGCAACCGGCCAGCTCAATTCCTGCGGTATTCCGCAAAGAAACACCCTCGGAATGGCCATATTCAAAATTCAGATTTTCGAAACGAATCTGTTTTGCATCGGATACTTTCATCAATGGTTGCGTTAATGTCGCCAGCACAATCGAAGCGTCTGTCAGTTTTTCTTTCGGATACAAATACAACTGTTTTTTCGCACGATCCAGATACCATTCCCCCGGCGCGTCAAGTTCCTCGAGCACGTTGAGTGCAAAAAAACGTCGTTCCTTCGCGCCCCAGGTTCCCCCCATGATGCCGTAATTGTGTGGCGCTGCCAGCTTGATGGTTTTCTGTTCCGGATCATAATCGGCGATGCGAATGACTTCATCACTCCAGTCGTGCGTCCAGTATCCCAGCAGCCAGACACCGTCTTCCAGATTCCAGCGGGCGGGTCGCGGATCATCAAACACAAACGTGCCGGGGTGCGGTTTTTGTTTTGCCGGATCTTTGGCTTTCGGGTCAGGCAGACCTTTGTCAATGACTTTGGTGAACGAAGCCCAGCCTGCATTGGCCGCATCCGCGTTCGGCCAGCGGGCCAGCGTCATCGGCGATCCGTTCATATACAGCCACGGACCGACGGGTACGCCCCGATACGAGGGTTTGAATTCCGCGAAGGGACCGGGCACGACGGACGATAGATCGCAGACGAGAATTTGACCACGCGCCGCTTCCGGAATCCGTTTCAATAGCCCGGCATCGGTGACAGGCTGAAAGGTCGCGGGATTCAGAGTGAGTCCTCCCTGAATGCGCACGGTTCCCGGCTGCGTCGCCCGATACACGACCGGCGCCTCTTTCGTGCCACCATCGGTTTTATTAAATTCGAGCGAAGCATTGTAGACATACACGCCGGGCTCAATCTGCACGGTCACATGTTCATCCGGTTTCAGCTTCCCATCCTTGCGCGCTGCACGGATGAGATCCCGGGCCTCATGAATCAGACGGAGTGGTTTGTCTTTGCTGCCGTCCCCCATCAGAGGCGCATCGGCTTTGACGTAGAGATTCAATTCCGCCTCGCTCCGGCACGTCATACTGAGTGCGAGCAAACCGGCCAGAAGGAGGGAGAAGGTTTTCATAGTCGCCGTTCTTTCTCAAGGAGTGTTTACCGTTTAGCTGCGGAAAGAAACTGTCGAGTCTCTTCACAGTCGACTATATGAGGCTGACCAGGGAACGTCAAACGACATCATCTGCCAGATCTGCTTGATGAACGATTGTAATAGATCTTTCAGAAATCACTGTTACGTTTGGCAAACCGTTGATACGCCGGTTCTGTCTGAGAGGATTCAGATTTTCACGACAGCTCCCGAGACTTGGGTTGGATTATCAAAGCTGGATGAATCGAGAAAATAAAATGCATCTCAGTCTGGAGCAGCCGACGAAAAAAGGCCAGCCTGAATGGATCAGACCGGCCTGCGTTCTACTATTAATCTTAATACGACCGAGGTGCTCTAATCAGACAGGGGGAGCGAAAGCTCGTTGGCGCCTGCTGTAATCGTGATCTTCAAGTCGGTTGTATTGGCAGCACGATATTTTTGGGGAATCTTTTGAGGCGGTTTAATTTTCAGAGGGGGTTGCCCCGGTTCTGGTGGCGCAGGAGGCGGGGGAGGTGAAATATACACCTGATAGTCGCCCGTTGCGATGGGTTTCTCGAATTCAAAATGACCTTCCGTGTCAATTTCCGCCGTACCCACAACAGAACGGCTGGCCGAATAAATATTCACCAGACCTTCGGTAAGCGGGTTTCCGTTATAGGTGATATTTCCGCTGACACTTCCCGTTGGTTCTGTTTCCGCACCACAGCCCGTCAGCAGGGCAAAACAGACAAGAAGCGTGACCGTTCCGGTGGTTCGTCCGGAAATGGAAACGCGTTGTTTCAACAGTTTCTGCATATCTGATTCCTTGAAGTCAGCTCACATTGGTGAGAGGAAAAACGCGGATCTCAGGTGAGTTCACAGAAGCTCAATACAGATCCGCGATCATGAATTCCAGCCGTAGAACGGGTGATTAAAACTCGCCGATCACCTGACCATCTGCCCGGCCGACAAGTTTACTGAGCAGAGTGAAATCGGTATTTTCAGAAACGAAACGGACGGCACCGTCTGTCATGAGGACATGGATGCCTCCTACATGGAACGAATTCAGTGCGGTATTGGCATGATAGAAATTTCCGGTTCCCAGCGTGGTAGAGGATGCGTCATAATTGATGGAAAACTGGAGCGTTGTGGTGCCGGCGCCGAAAGCGGTTGAGGTAAATGACGAAGCTTTCCCTGCCTGATTGATGCCGGCCCAGCCGCCATGATAGTTGGCGCGACGATCAGCATTCGCGACTTGACCGGACTGCTCGGCGACAATAATAGTATTGGATGTTCCATCGGTCACGTCGCGCATCTTGGTTGTTTGATTCGGACGGAGCATACCATTGTCGCAATAAATACCGTACGTGATGGTACCGGAGCAGTTACTGCCGGGAGAACCGGGGTCGGGTGTGACTCCGGCCAGACCGACATAATCATGCTGCATTCCCTGGTTATAGTTACAACCAGCGGCTCCATTATGATCCTGTGCACTGGAGGGGCAGGCAAAGATGGGGAGAAACAACCCAACCAGCACGTCATTACCACTTACTGTATAACCGTAGCTACTCGAAGAAGCACAGGCTGCCTGAAATCCGCCATTGATGTTGAGCTGGTTATAAAGAGGTGCCTGATCCAGGAAGGGAAGAATGCCGACACGCCAGTTCGGTTTATTCATTGGATTCTGCGCGCCAATCGGGAACGTAAAGTAGGCATCGTGGTAGTTGTGTAATCCGAGACCTAGCTGCTTCATATTGTTTTTGCAGGTTGATCGACGGGCAGCTTCGCGTGCCTGTTGAACCGCCGGTAACAGCAGGGCAATTAAGATGGCGATGATGGCAATCACCACCAGCAATTCAATCAAGGTAAATCCAGGTTTTCGTGTCTTGGAAGAGGATGGGGTCTGCATGGTTTACTCCAGGAGATAAATGAGGATCTTTGAACGAAGATAATGGGAGACGCTTCTTGGTAAGTAAAAATAACTATAAAAATAGATGTAAAATAGCGCATAATTTAGATGTAAAATAGCGCATAATTAGTTATAGGCAGTAAATATTAAGTATAGTTTAATTTATAAGTCGCTGTATATGGATTGTCAAAGATTGTTAACCGGAGAATGAAAAATTGTCCTAATTACAATACTGGTCATAAGTTGCGTGTCTGATTTGCCAGTCGCAAGGTCTTGGTCGAGTTCCAGGATACTTTTCAAGCGTAAATTGAATTCAGGCAACAGTTAAAGCATAATGGATTCCTAAAGTTCTTTTATGAAAATCCCGCGACTTGCCAATCCCACGTTCAGGAAGTATCTGATGAATTCTTTTGATCGCTGTGTGACCCCATCGTTTAAGAAGTCCTTACCATTGTTGTTTACAGGCCTGTTGCTGACGGCAATCATGTGTCCTGTCACCGTCCGTGCGGAGCACGAGGGCAAAATTCAAATTCTGTTGTTGGGTGACAGCACCACCGAAGGCAGTGTTCCGCGGCAGCTCAAACCAGAAGGCCCACATCTGGAAAAGGTGCTCGAACAACTGCTGGCGGCGGAAGGGGATCTGCCCGCCTGTCATGTGGTCAATTCCAGTCTGAGTGGCGAATACATTAAGCGTCTGTTCGATTCGGGCCGTTATGATCGCGACGCCGCAAAGCTGCCGGGCGTCGATTATATCTTCATCCGTTACGGCTTGAACGACCGCTCAAAACGGGAAAACTTCGCCGAGAATTTTCCCAAGGACTTTCACGAACTGCTCGCGCGATTACGCAAAGATCATCCCAATGCGGTTCTGGTTCCGATGACCGTAATCCCTTTTGCAAATGAAAAAGTCAGCCAGGAAATCAACGATCTGGTGTTTCAGGTGGCCAGGGATGAAAAACTCGAGGTGTTTGACATTTATCCCCGTTATGCCGCGGAGTTGAAAAAAGGGCATAACATGCTCAACTATCGCCGGTATCCGCTGGCGAAAGTGCCCGAGAAATATCACGCACTCGTTGCGCCATTTGTGTCTGGCAGCAGCGTTGTGGTGATGGCCAACGAACTCGATCCGATTCTGGGAGACCTGCCGGGCTGGTATGGAGATCGACATCCGAATCTTGCAGGTTACAATGTCATCGCCGACGAAACCGCGAAGTACCTCGCGCAACAACTGCGGAAACAAAAGACGGCTCAATAACAAACAACCCTCTGTGAGACGAACCGGGAGAGTTACCGTGAAGTGTGATTTACGAAAAACGCGTCTGAGGTGGTCCGTAGTGGTTTTGCTCTGTTTCTGTTTTCCCTCAGTGGGAGAGTGCGGTTTTTCCGTGGGAGTCGCGAATGTGGATATTTCGCCCCCCACGCTTCCCGCGATTCAGAACGGCGGTTTTCTCGAACGGAGCCAGGACGAAGTACTGCATCGGCTCTCGGCCCGCTGTTTTGTGCTGAAGTCGAAAGAGACAACCGTCGCCATTGTGGTCGTCGATTCCTGTATGATCCCGCGCGAGATCTGCGATCGGGCCAAGGTGCTCGCCAGCAAACAGACGGGTATCCCCATCGATCGTATGCTGATTTCTTCGACGCACACGCACTCGGCACCGAGTGTGATGAATCTCTGTCTGGGCTCACGCAGCGATCCGAACTATGAACGTTTTCTGCCACCCAAACTGGCGGAAGGAATCGCCCGCGCGTATGCCAGCCTCGAACCGGCTCGCATCGGGTTCACGGTTGTCGATGCCCCGAAGCACACGCACTGCCGTCGCTGGTTGAAGCAGCCTGACAAATACGGGGTGGACCCGTTTGGCGAGACAACGGTCCGTGCCATCATGCACCCCGGTCATCAAAACCCCGCATTCAGCGGCCCCTCTGGTCCGGCTGATACGGGGCTGTCGCTGCTCAGTTTTCAGTCTGCCGACGGGAAACGGCCCCTTGGTCTGCTTGCCAATTATTCGATGCACTACTTCGGCAACGCCGTCGGATTCTCGGCCGACTATTACGGCAAGTTCTCGTCGCTGATGGAACAGAAAATCGCCGGGAAAGAGAAAACACCGTTCGTCGCCGCGATGTCACAGGGGACGTCCGGCGATCTGCAGTGGATGGATTACTCCCAGCCGCAACGGAAACATTATAGTCTCGAACAGTACGCGGGCGAACTGGCCGACCTCGCGTTCGACGCGTATCAAAAAATCGATTACACGACAGGCGCCCCGAAACTGGCGATGGCGGAATCCCGATTCACACTGGACCGCCGCCTGCCGACTCCCGAACGGCTGGCCTGGGCCGGCGACCTGAATACAAAACGGGGGACGCGGCGTCCCAATTCCAAACAGGAAGTCTATGCGGAGCAGGCAACATGGATCGCCGCACATCCGCAGGAAGAAATCGTACTGCAGACGATCGGCATCGGCGATCTGGCGATTACGGCGATTCCCAACGAAGTTTACGGCATCACCGGTTTAAAACTCAAAGCACAGAGCCCGTTCAAAATGACGTTCAACATGAGCCTGGCCAACGGCGCCGCCGGTTACATCCCGCCCCCCGAACAACACTACCTCGGCGGCTACACCACCTGGCCCGCCCGCACCGCCGGCCTGGCAACCACCGCCGAACCCCAGATCGTCGAGACACTGCTCGGTCTCTTGGAAACCCTCTCCGGCCAGAAACGCAAACCGCTGACGACCGATTTTTACAACGAAGAACAACGCTCGGCGATTGAGAAAGCAAAAGCGGACGAGAATAACCGCGTGAATCGGGGAGCTGGCGTTGATTAAAGAGAAAGCAGGTTTTCTTGCAAGAAATATACTAAGCTCAATTTCACTGTTGTTATTTATCTGTATCCAATACTTCAGCTAACTGAGCGACAATTTCATCAATTGTCGATAATGAAGTATTAATTGCTTTTTTATCAGCTAAGCTGGGGCTGTAATTTTGAACTTGATCTTTTGTAACTAAGTGCCATATTGGGAGAATTACTTTGTGGCCGTTCATCTCTCTATTTACAAGACCGTCAAGTTCATATTGTGTCCAGTTTTTCTCAAAGAAGGCACTAGAAAATACAACGATACCAAATCTAGAATTGATCAGTCCATTATCAATGCTACGTCTTAGACTATCACCGACCTTAAGCGTGAATTCATCATACCAAACCTTATATCCTGCTTTTTGTAATGCACCGACTAGCGGTTTAACGAACAATTCTTTGTCTTCGCTCGCGTGAGAAATAAAAACATCATATTTTTTGATTTCAATATTCTGTGCCTTCTGGTTTGTCATTCGGTACTGTGATTCAAGCTCATTGGTAATAGAACGTTGATAATTTAGCTGTTCTCGTTCACGTTTTTTTTCTGCATCTTCGATTTTCTTTCGCTCTTTTGCTTCTTCTTTTAACAACGTGTCTTTAGTGTTGGCAAGCCGCGATTCTTCATTTGCTAGTTTTCGGGAATATTCAGCCTTTTTGACTTGTATTTTTGCGATTTCGTCGAGTAACCGATTTATTTGCTGTTGCTTTGATCGCAATGTGCTATTAGATGTTGAATTAGTAATACTACGTTCTATGGAGTTGAGGCTTTTAGCTTTTGCTGCTTCTTTTTTAGATTCATCAGCAATTTTCTTATAAAGATCCGCAACTATTTTCTGGTGGCGAATCATTTCTCTTCGACGATTATTTGCACTCAAGATTGCCTCCAAGAGATGTTCATTTTCATCAGTGATATTTACTTATTGTATTACACATTCTTCAATATCCGATTAACAATTTCTATAACTTTTTCGACCATGCTTTTGGCATCTTTAGGCGATACATTTTCTCCTAAATGAATCGTTCGATTTCGAGATTCGATTAATTTTCTTATTAACGCTGTTTCATTTGGTGTTATCAAATCGTGAGTTACAGCTGTATCAATCATTTGTCTTAAAGTCATAATTGAATTACTTGAGGTAACTTCAGTCTCTAGTTGGTTTCTTAGTGTATTTTCAAGTAGGGTCGTAGCAGAAATAATTGCTGCGCGATACTCTTTCTTGAGAATTAACCTTTCAGGCTCATTAGAAAGAACTTCTGCTACTAGTTGAGCTTGGATGTTGAACCAATGTTCTAATTGAGGGATTAATTGATTTTCATCGGCTTGTGTGTTTGAAAATTCTTTCGAGTGTTTTTTTCCTCGATGGAAGATGATATGAATATTATCGAGGTCTGCTGGTATTCTCCCGAGATTATCATCAGCCAGCACTAGAACTTTTTTATTTTGTTTCCGCGATAGAGCTAAATGTAATTCCATGACTGTGTTTGGAGAAGTAATATCTACAACAATTAATTCTGACCGATCTATAATTGCAGATACTTTGGCAGAGATATTATCTCCAGGTGTAATTACATCGGCAGCTAATAATGGGATAAAGCCATGTCTTTCTGCTATCGGAAAAATTTTTGATTTGTAGTATGCAGAAAGTCTAGAAGGAACAAAGAAAATTCCGCAAGAGATTCTTCCTCTGTTGTTGTACTTGTTTCTATAAGTTTATCTGTCCAATAGTCTCTTAACTCTCTAAACGCTTCTGCTAATATTTTAGGATAGTCTGA
The DNA here is from genome assembly GCA_963974925.1 of uncultured bacterium. Taxonomy (GTDB): domain Bacteria; phylum Planctomycetota; class Planctomycetia; order Planctomycetales; family Planctomycetaceae; genus Gimesia. The sequence continues at coordinate 11,989 of CAXBFD010000045.1, forward strand.
TGAATTTCCTGGCAAATTTATTACTTTTACTCCACGGCGTTCAAATCTAGCAATTGTGGGAGCAGGTGCAGAGACAAGGATGGTATATGACTGCCGTCGAAGTTTACCTAAACGATCACCAATGAGTTGCCAGATGTGCCTAAAGTCTGGATCTTCTAGACTGTATCCAACAAATAAAGCGGTCTTGATAATAAGTAGATTGCCCAAATACGTGGCTAGGAGTGGATATCGATCTAAGAACGTATCATAATCGTTTTCAGTTGCTATCAAACGAGTAGGATGATGCAAGTCGCCATGGAATTTAAGAAGTTTTACTTCTGCACCTTTCGAATCAATCGATAACTGATTTTCATCGATAATCGGTCTACAATAACGATTAGCGGCTTCGTAGCCTCGTTCTATCAAAAACTCAAAGTTAGTAGTTACGCATAAATCGAACGGCAAATCACAAAAATATTTGTGAGCATTGCCGGGTTGCGCACAGTCAACTAAGAGTTGATCGTGTAAAGCTTCGATTAGCTTCGGTCTAGAATATTCATGTTCGTAGGCAGATAATGAGTCAACAGCGTTTGTATATTCATAATCTTGAATTGTAGAAGCAAGCGATTTTCCTAGATCGTCCCATAACGGCATCGCCTTATTTGGGGGGAGCTTCGCATTTTTTGAAAACCCTGCCCCTAAAAAAGGAATACAACGAGCTTGAACTAGATCTTCTAAGAATGGTTTTGGGAAATAATTGATATATTTAGTCATAGAGGCTAGTCAAGTAATGGAAATTATTAGTGATGCAGTCAAAAAATGTATCATTTTGAAGAGAGATAACAAATGTTCAAATTTGTGCACCTTTCAAAGTACTCTTAGTATTTACCGAAAACAACTAAATTTCGTGAATTAGTCAATGTGTCTCAAAACAGTTCGATAAACATACATTACAATCGAGTAAACGTGTGATTTTGCTCCGGAACTATTTTCATCCTTGTTTTGTATTGTTTTCCCAACTGAAAACATCCCCTTCCGGCAGTTCTTGAACTCCTGCCAGCCGGAGCATATAGAGCACCTGGGCGCGGTGGTGCATGCTGTGGGTGGTGATGTGGTCGAGGACGGTGCCGAAGGTTTTTTCGCGCGGGGGATTGTCGAGGTGGTCGGTCCAGAGATGGTCCCAGCCGTTTTCTGCCTGGACTTTGCCGGCGATCGTCTGCAGTCGTGTTTCGGCGACGGAGAAGCGACCGCGCATAGCCGGTATCGTCTGGTCTGATTGCCGTTCGATGGGCTCGCCGGCCATCAGTGACGACCAGATTTCCATTGACTCCATCGCCATCGAAGCGCCGATGCCTGCGGTGGGCAGGAAACCGACGGCGTCATGCCACCAATGCCGGCGCCTCCGATCAGAATGCGCATGATCCTTTGCCCCGTAAAAGGGGATTCGTTTGATCTGTCTGTCGGACATACTGTAGCAAAAGGGGGAGTTCCCCTGCGAGATGAAACGCGAAAATCAATCCGCGCGGTTCATTTTTCTACCACGAAAGGCGAGAACAGTCAGTCAGGGTCAGACGGTGTCTGTTCCTGGAAAAATCTCTGTACGGAAAATGGTTACGTGAAGATTTTGTTTTGATCTGATGAATTTGTGTGATCCGTATTACGGATAATATTTCGGTTTTCATCGAATCAAGTTGTCGGGGTGGAGAATCCTGATTAGAGTATGAGAGAGACGCGAGGCTTGCTTTTACAGGCAGGTTAATTTTGAAGCAGTCACATACGAATGTCTGGACCATTCAGAATGAATATCATGAAAACGATTCACAATCAGTTTGTATCCACACTCTTTTTTCTCTTCCTGATTGGCGTGGGAACAGAACCAGGCGATTTATACGCGGCCGACTGGCCCACGTATCGGGCCGACGCGCAACGCAGCGGGTTCACAACCGACGGTCTGCCGGAAAACCTTTCACTGCACTGGCGTCATCAGGCGGCACACGCACCGCAGCCCGCCTGGCCGCGGAGTACGCGACTGACTTATGACCGTGTGAATCATTGTGTGATTGCCGATGACCGGGTTTTCTTTGGTGACAGTGTGTCCGGGAAAATTCAGGCGCTGGATCTGAAGACGGGGAAACCGCTGTGGGATTTTTTCACAGAAGGCCCCGTGCGTTTTGCACCGGCGGTCTGGCGCGATCAACTGCTGGTGACCAGTGATGATGGTTTTCTGTATGCACTGCGTGTGGATGATGGCAGTTTGCTCTGGAAACATCGCGGCGGACCAAATGCACAGATGGCCGTGGGGAACGAGCGCGTGATTTCCAAATGGCCGGCCCGCGGTGCTGCGGCTGTGGTCGATGATGTGGTTTATTACGCGGCAGGCATCTGGCCCAGCGATGGGATTTTTCTGCATGCCCTGAATGCAAAAACAGGAAAGCCGGTCTGGTCGAACACCGACTCCGGTCAGATTTATATGCCTCAGCCGCACGGGGGCGCGGATGCCAACAGTGGCATCTCGGCTCAAGGTTATCTGGCCGTCGCCGGGGATCATCTGCTGATTCCAGCGGGTCGCGCAGTGCCGGCGTCGATGAATCGTTTAACCGGTCAATTCGAATATTTTCACCTGCAGAAAAACAGAGCCCAGGGGGGCGGCGATACGATAGTTGCCGGGGATCTGTTCCTGAACAGTGGCGTCGTGTTTCAGGCAGCCGATGGTGAAGCCGTCGCGAAATCAGCCGGCGGCCCGACCGTTGCCACACCCGATGGACTGGTGCAGGCAAATAAGGGAACGATCACGCGCTATCAATGGGTGGAGACCGAAAGCCCGGACCGTAAAGGCAAGCCGGTCCGAGCGAAAGGACTGAAACAGGTCTGGACGGCCAAACAGACTCACCCGAGTGCGGCGCTTATTATCGCGGGGAACAAAATTATTTCGGGCTCAGCAGGTTTTGTTGAGGTCGTTGATCTGGAATCGGGTAAGCCACTCTGGTCAACGCCGGTGGAAGGCGCAGCCTACGGTCTGGCAGTGAGCAATTCCCGGCTGGTGGTCAGCACCGATCGAGGCAACGTTTATTCGTTCGGCTTATCAACGGCAGCACCCGCTTCGAACAGCAAAGTTCAAGCAGTGACGTCACCGTATCCCGCAGATTCCGCCGCTGCAAAGTCGGCAGCTGAGATTGTTGAACGCACCAAGGTCGACAAAGGCTATTGTTTTGATATCGGCTGTGGAGATGGTGCGCTGGCTTATGAACTGGTGAACCGCACGCAGTTGCGTATCGTGGCGATTGAGTCGGATCCGAAACTGGTGGCGCTGGCACGTCAGAAACTCACTGAGGCGGGCGTGTATGGATCGCGTGTGACGGTGCTGCAGCGTCCGCTGGATCAGACCAGTACACCGAACAAGGTGGCGAATCTGGTTGTCTCCGGCAGATCGGTTTTAGAGGGGAGCAGCGGATTGCCTGTGCAGGAACTTAAACGGTTGCAGCGTCCGTACGGCGGATATATCTGTTATGGAAAACCGGGTGAATTAAAAATCGACCGGCGGGCCGCCATCGAAGGCGCCGGCGAATGGACGCATCAGTATGCGGATGCGGCTAACACACTCTGCAGTAACGATAAACTGGTCAACGGCGAACTCAGCATGTTGTGGTATCGGGATTTTGATTTTGTGATTCCCTCCCGCCATGGTCGCGGGCCGGCTCCCTTGTTTTCGAACGGGCGTCTGTTTCATGAAGGCAATGATGGCCTGATCGCCGTGGACGCATATAACGGACATGAACTGTGGCGATTTAAAATCGAGGGGGTTCTTTCAGCCTACGATGGCGACGAGCTGATGGGCGCTTCGGGCACCGGCAGCAATTATTGCCTGGGTGGCGATTTTGTATTCATCCGGCATGAGCAGCACTGTTTTCAGTTGGACGCCGCCACGGGGCAGATTGTGCATACGTTCGAAGTCCCGCCGTCCAAAGATTCCAAAGCGCAGAAAACCAAACAGCCGTGGGGTTATATTGCCTGGCATGACGGAATGTTAATCGGCTCTGCGGCTGACCCCAGCCATGTGGTCGCGTTTCGTTATCATGCCTCGACGGGCGACATGACAAAACAGCTGACCGAGTCGAATCGACTGTTTGCGTTTGACACGAAAACCGGAAAAATGAAATGGCAATACGAGTCGGAAGATTCAATCCGTCACAACGCGATTGCGATTGCCAACGAAAAGCTGTATCTGATCGACCGTCCGCTGGCGGATTTTGATCGCACGAAAGAAACCAGACAAAATCCGATTCCTAAAACCGCCCAACACGCCTTAGGGCAGCTGTTATGTCTGAGCATTCACGATGGTTATCTGCTCTGGAAAAACAAAGAGGACATCTACGGCACGATGATCGCCGTCAGTGCGGAAAATGACGCGCTGCTGATGAGTTATCAGCCGACGAGTTTCAGACTCTCCTCAGAAAAAGGAGGGCGATTGAGTGTGTTTAACAGCAATACCGGAGAAAAAACGTGGGAAGCGAAAGCGAATTACAGTTCCCGCCCGCTGATTAACGGGAAAACCGTGTATGCACAAGGGGGCGCCTGGAATTTGAAAACCGGCAAGCCGCAGCCTTTCAATTTCAAACGTTCGTACGGCTGCGGCATTCTGGCGAGTTGTGAAAACATGATGTTTTTCCGGTCGGCGACGCTGGGTTATTTCGATTTCAATAAAAATGAGAACATCGAAAACTACGGAGGCGTCCGCCCGGGTTGCTGGATCAATGCGATTCCCGCCGGCGGACTGGTACTGGTTCCCGATGCGTCCGCCGCCTGCAGTTGCAGTTATCAGAATAAATCCTGGTTCGCGTTGGAAACACAGGCCGCACAGTAAGCCCGATTCAGTTGGTTTTCTGCAGCCATTCGATGCCTTATCGAATAGCTGCCATAAACATTGTTCAAGGACAAATCACCGGGTTCCCCTGGAGTGTTAAGGGAAAAGTTGGTTTGCATTTTCAATCGCCATCATCTGGTTCAACACCTATTTTGAGAACTTTCCAGATAATCCTTCACATACAGTTCTTCTACAACCACTTTCCCGGCAGCCAAGAGAGGGGAAGCAACTGCTGCTCCGAGGAAACCGAACAGGACTCCCATGATGGCCTGGAATGAGATCAGCATTGCCGGGGGTAGAGACACCTGCTTTTCCTGAATCAATGGTGTGATCAGATAACTTTCGATCAACTGCAGAACAATATAAGCGGGAACAACCATCGCTGCGGTGAATGTTCCTTTCGAAAGAGCGACCAGGAATACGATCAGGAAGGCAATCAGGGAGCCGATATTCGGAATAAACGTCAATAAGCCGGTCATGATTCCCAGCGTACCCGCCATCGGAACGCCGAGGAGTAACAGGATCAGCCATGCGCCCACACCAGTGATCAGCATCGAGGCAAAGCGTCCGATAAGCCAGTGCCAGAGGGTGTCGCCCAGTTGGTTCATCAGCTCTCTGATCCGGTCTCTGCGTTCGGGAGCAAACAAGAGCACAGTTCCATCGCGATAGGTGTGCGGTGCCACCGCCAGGAATAATCCGACGAAGAGAATTAAAATGCTGTTCACGACGAGGCCGAATGTCGTTTTAAACATCTGGCCGACAAACGAAACAGCCTGTTTCGTCGGCTGTGGCAGCGCATTGTGATTCGGCTTAGATTCTGACGAAGGATCTGCGTCTGGTGTTTCAGTCGCTTGTTCATCGTCTGTCTGGTTCTGTTTCAGATGCTGCCCGGCCTGTGGTTTCTGTGGCGATTCCGGAAGCAGGATTTGTTTCAGGAAAGGCGTAGAGTGGATCGCGGATTGCACGGAAGAATATTCTTTCGCCCACTGCTGGATTTTCTCTGCCCCTTGATCGATTTGTTCGTTTGCCTGTTCGATCTGCCGGTTAATCTGCACAAAGAAAAATGCGGTCGTTCCTACGCTCACGCAAAGCAGAGTGATGCATAACGCCGTCAGGCTCGCTTTGTAGGGAATCGAAAGCAGTTGACTCAACCTGCCGCCGGCGTGAGTCAGGAAGACACCAAACAGAACCGCCAGGAACAGCGTCAGTACGATTTCCCAGGTGATCACGAGCCCGGTGGCAAGAATCACCACTACTACCAGGGTAGTAATCGCCCGAGTGATCGTACTGGCGGAACGTTTCTGAAATGTGTCCGTCATAATTGGAATGATACTTTATTCAACGCGGGGTGTTTGAGGAGTTCCCATTCAGCTCCCGTCTTCCGGGGATCATCAGTGTCATCGCGCAAGCGTTCATAGGCGATCTTTGCTCGGGCTTCGGCCGCCATGCTGGTGCGGAGATCGACTTCCGGCTGCCCGGTAATTGCGATATTAGCAGACGTCCCGGGTACTCCCTGCGAATTGTTAAGCGAAACGCCGCCCTCGCCAACAACGGCGATTAGTGGATCTGCGAGGGCAGCGTCGTCGAACTGTTCCAGCAGCATTTTTCCAAATCGTGGATCGGAATTGTTGATATCAACCAAATACATGAGCTTTTTAACGTGATGGTACATGATCAATCCATTCAGGAATCGTTTGTAATGCTGAAGACGTTCGCGTTGCTGCGTACAAAGATGAGACGCGCCATCACCGTCAGTTTTGCGGACTGAATAATAACCCATGCGGTAATTCACAAGCTGCAAACAATGTGCCAAAGGAACCTTACTCGTCTTGAACGGAATTCGTGCCAGAACTTCCCTGAAAATCAGCTGTTTTTGATTTCACACTCAATGTCACCCATCAGTGATGCGGTTTCTGAGCGTTCAGTCTGCGCAATGAGCAATCAATCGACGGGAGTGGACAAAAAAGAAAGCTGTGAATGGGAAACGCCCGAGAGTATCTCTCAGATCAGGAAAGCACCGTGTTTCAGTTCGATTTTTGAGCCTTGTCAATGGCGTCCGCAGCGTCTTCCCGATCACCTGCGTCCAGGTGAGGGGCTTCCTGTGTTGTTGTCGCCTGCGGTTCATGACTCAATTCCAATAAGAGCGGGAAATGATCGGAGCCGATCTCCGGCAGAATCCGTAACTGAACGACCCGGAAATCATCCGAATGAAACAGGTAATCCAATGGATAACGCCAGATCGACGAGGTCGCATCAAAGGTGGAATACAAGCCCCGTCCTTTGCGGGGATCAAGCAGACCGCTGACTTCCTGGAACAGGTTCGTGGTGCGCGACCAGCCGACGTCGTTTAAATCGCCAAGTACGATGGCACTTTGGTTGTCTCGCACTTCACGTCCCACGAGCACCAGTTCTCCATCGCGTTTTGTGGTGTCTTCTCCCGGTCGAGGCGGATTGGGATGCACGGCGAACAGTCGTACTTTCTGCCCGGAGCGGAGTACGATCCGGGCATCAATGGAAGGGATCTCTTCTTTTACCATGGCGCGGATGCGCGCTGTTTCCACGGGCAGGTTCGAATACAAGGCAATGCCATACGTGTTTTCGAGCGGATGCGTCAGGTGATAGGAGTATATTTCTTCCAACGGCGCCAGCTCCTTGATCCAGCGGTGGTTGACTTCACACAACACAACCACGTCGGGCTGTTCTTTCCGAATCAGCGCCAGCAGGGGCCCGGAATTCTGATTCTCCTGAAGGACATTCGCCGTCAGAATTCGCAGGCGGGAATTGGGGTCTGTTTCCTGCGCCCCTTCGACTTCCTGCGGCGCGATCGGCAGATAGGGAAAGATCCAGAACAGTTGAATGCCGATACCGGCACAAAGGGCGAATGCCGCTATCATCGCAGTCTTTTTCTGTCGATACGGGTACAGAGTCGGCAGCAGAATCAGATACACAATCAACAGTTGAACGCGCGGAAAATCGCCGATGCGGACCCACCACCAGTCAACGGGAAACAGGGGCAAGAATGCGGTTGCCGCTGCGATACCGCAGAACGCAAGTACGATCCCATAACCCCACTGGGAAACGGGCGCCGTTCTCTTCGATGGCGGTGCGTTCCTGGTTGATTCATGTTTCTGATTCACTATACGATTCCTGATAAAGAGACAGACTGAGCAACACCGAATTCGTTAGTAATCAGACTCCTTCCTCTCCAGGCCTTACCTGATGTTGGCAAGCGTACTTGTTTCAATTTCACGATTTTTCAGCAGGCGTTCTGCACCGATCACATTTTGAAAGAAGTCTGGTTCCAGTCTGGCCTCGGGATCATCTGCATGCAGTACTGAAATATCGCCGGTGGTTTCAAAGATGACCGCCAGGACCTGATCATAATTCAGCGCGTTGGCTTCACGCAGTTTACCATAGACGTCGGCACGAGTGACATTCGCTTTTTCCAGATTTTCATCCAATATGTGCCTGCCATGCATCAACAGGAGCGGCTCATTGTCGATCAGTTCACTGAACCAGTCGGATTTCTGTCTGAGCAACGCCAACAGCCACTGCCCGAAAAACAGACTCGCCAGCGCCGTCAGTCCGATCAGGAGTGTGGGGGTCGACATTGAGATCGTAGAAGCGAAAATCGAACCGACGGCGAGCGTCATCACAAAGTCCGACGCCGACATCTTGGAAAAGCTGCGCAGACCGGCGATGCGGGTGTAAACCAGGATCAGGCTATAGGTGATGAGACACGACAACAGCACCATCGGAATTTCGTTCCACTGGGCGGTGATCCATTTTTCGAACATTGTATTAACTTTCCTGGTTTGTGACAGTCGATTCAAAGTGAACAGATTCTATCACTCACAAGAAGCAGATTGCGTGCCAAACATGGTCACGAGGCAGCTCTTCTTCCAGGTGGCACATTGTCAGTGATGGCCTGGGAATCCCGCTGGGAAAAACAAATGCGGAATTGTCAATTCGGCTATCGACCCGCTTTTGCGTAGGATAGAATAGCGGGCTCTGCAACCAATACTTAATCGCCGTTACGTGAACGGACCAGGGGAGAGTTCAATGAGACACAGTCAGCGCAGCTTCAGGCATGTCTTCACGGCGCTGTTTTTCTTTGTCGCATCGATCACTCAGGCGGGTGTTGAAGAAGCGGAACTAAAAGAACGCTTCGGTGAGCAGCAGTTCGCGCCGGCTGGCGGGTTCATTCTTCAACCAGGCCAGCAGCTCCCTGATCTTGTCTGGGAACAGCCTCAGCAGGTATCCCGGTTGGTCGCGCAACCTGCGATCCCCACGCGCTGGTTCAACGCACGCTTTGAGGAAGTCCGGACCGCGCGTGAGCCAGGCCGCTATTACGTGTATGGTGAAGCACCGGTTCCCGCCGGTCCCTTGCTGCGTCGTGCGATGACCTGTTGCTGTGTTGGCAACGCTGTCTCCCTGGAAGAACTGGCTCAGAAAAGGCTGCTGTCTCAACGGCTGACAACTGATACCAGTCTTAAACCAGATGATGTCACAACCCTGGTACGTCATTGGCAAAACTCCGCAGAGGGGGCCGTTGAGCTGGCTGCGTTATTGGAAACGGATTTCAATCCAGGTCCTGTACGACGCGGCCAATGGGAGATGGAGAACGCGACACAGCACGTGCGTTTGAAACGCAAACTGATGGGTCTGGACCACAAGCCGATTGTGAAAGTCACACCTCGGTCGCTGCAGGGAGAACCTGCGCCTGTATTACGGAACGCTTCCTCAGTCGAAGCTGAGATCACCGCGGCACAACTGAAGCAGATCGAAAGCAAACTCGACGCCTGGTACGCCGCCTCTTCGGAGCCGATGGCAGTTGTGATTGCCCGGAACGGCGTGATCGTCACCGCCAAAGGTTATGGATCCGTCGACGGGCAGGCGGTCACTGTCGACACGCCGATGAAACTCGACTCGGCCATGAAGCCGCTGATTGGACTTCAATTGGCGACATACATCGATCGTGGGTTCCTGCGTCTGGATCAGCCGATCGGCGAGATCCTGCCGGACTTTGACACTCCCCGTGATCGCAGCCTGACGTTCCGGGCCGCACATGTTCACGCGACCGGTATCCACTTCCCCTGGGCACTCGCTTTCGAGCGGCTGTTTTACTTTCATACCTGGCATGAGGCATTGATCGCCCACTGCAAGCGCGAATGGGAACCCGGAGCCAGATATCGCTACGGAGTCGTGGGCGTGATTCTGTCGGTCCGGGCACTGGAGCTGCTGCGCGGGAGGAATTACTGGGATGCGATGGAACGGGATCTGTTCCAGCCACTGGGAATCAAAAACGTCCTGCCGGGCGGTACCGGTTTCTCCGCTGAAAATCTCGCGCGGATTGGTGTGTTGCTCGACAATTGTGGCCGCTATGGCACGTGGGAATTTTTTTCCAGAGAGACACACGCGGCGATTCTGCCCATGTCGCTCAAGCCTTACCTGCCCGAGTTAAACATGCAATACGGCATCGGCCTGCAGGACGAATCGCAACACCTGGGTCCCGGCAGCTACGGACACGGCGGCGGCTGCGGCACACTGCTGGTCATCAACCCGGAACAGCATCTCGTCTTCGCGATGGTCCGCAACGGACAGGGAAATAAGTACAAAAAATACCGCACCGAAGTAATGGACTTATTAAAAGCGTGGATCAATGAGTGAAAGCAGCCTCGGTTCAATGTCGTTAATGATTCGTAACGAATTAAGGAGCATCGCGTTCTCCAGGCACATTGTGTCACACACTGTCTTTTGTCGTATCTGGGAAAACGATCTCACCGATATCCCAGGTTCAAAACTCAAAGAACATCATCCGCTCAGAACTTCGAGAAGTGTACGCCGAAGTTGTTACCAAAGCCGCTGAACTTCGGGAGCAGGGGAAGAACCACATGGAAGTCTGCGAAGCACTGAATGAGCTTGGGTTCAGGACTCGCACCGGCAAGTTCTGGCAGCATCCACAACAGATTGTAAAGCTGCTTTATTCATTCACTCGATAGAAAATCAAATCAATCAAACAGCGATACAACTAACCGGATAATTACGACCAGCACGATACCAATAGTGTTAAAAAAAACGGTCGTTGCAATAAGTGAATTTATCAAGCCACCACTCATTCACGTTCTAGGCATCACGATGACCCAGAAGACGAAGACAGCAATTGCCACGACCGCAGCCAATTCACCCAACTTGATTGGAGACAATCACTTCCCAATACCGGAGGCAAAACAGCTCTGTTTGCCTGCTTCCGCTCCGCACCAGCAGACAAACAGAAGCGTCATTGATACAATCGGAAACTAAGTCATTTGTCTGGTGTCATACTTAGAGGCAATGCAGTATCTATATCTTTATTAATACATTATCAACATTCACGGATAGAGGTTGTGATTATGAAGTCATATGCAGATTTGAAAACTGAAAAAAACAGACGCACAGCCGATGGAACAAGCAAAAAAGGACGAAGATAAAGCCATGATTAAGCAAGTACGTGAACTCTTCAAAAAATTTAATCACAGCTGGTCAACTGGAAGGCGCATTGGTTGAAGGGAGGAAGAACAAATGAAGAAAAACGAATCGAAGGAACATTCGCAAGCAACTAACTTTGAGTTGGATGAAAAGTCGAACTTGCTTTCTTTGCACGAGCAACTTGTTGCCACTTCTGGCCCCAACTGGGATATCCATCAACTGGCTACGCTCTCGCGCCAAGCCCTGAGCAGAATTCTTTACTGGGATAATCTTTATCGAAAAATATTAGATAAATCTGGCATCATTATTGAATGTGGGGTTCAGTACGGTGCATCACTCGGCATCCTGACAAATTTGCGAGGAATTTACGAGCCATATAATTTCTCCAGAAAAATTATTGGCTTTGATACTTTCGAAGGGTTTGTTGGTGTTGATGAAGAAAAAGATACGAGCATGAGTCACGAAGGCGATTATGCTACATCTGAAAACTGGGACACCCATTTGCAAAAAATACTCGATTTTCACAGGCATAATGCACCACTTGACCACGTGCAAAAAAGCTTCCTGATTAAAGGGGATGCTGCTGTTACGGTCCCGCATTTTCTTGAACAACATCCCCATCAAATTATTGCAATGGCAATTTTTGATATGGATATTTATAAACCTACAAAGGCGGTACTGGAGGCAATTAAGCCAAGGTTAATGAAGGGCTCAATCTTAGTTTTTGATGAGTTCAACTGCGACTCATTTCCTGGAGAAACAGAAGCAGTCATGGAGGTTTTCGACATCAAAACATTGACCTTTGAGCGTCATCCGCATCAGCCTCATTGTGCATTCGTGGAACTATAGGAGAGAGAAAATGAGAGTCTTGTTTCAAAATCATTCGAGTGTTCTTTTGCAATATGGTGATAGATACCTATTGACAGATCCTTGGTATAACAAGCCAGCTTTCGGCAGTTGGCTGCCAGCTTTTCCTCCTTACATACACCCAGCTTACTTAGCAGCATTAGGTGAACGGCTCACCATCCTGGTCTCGCACGGACACGATGATCACTTAGACGATAGGTTGTTGGAAATATTTGATAAAAAAACACAGATCGTTACTGCAGAATTTAAGTCTCCATCGGTAGTGAATAGGTTAAAGCGAATAGGGTTCGAAAATATTTCTACTGTTGGCGAAAGCGAGAATGAAATTGCCGAACTTATATTTTCGAGCTATGTCGTAGAAGAAATTTCACACGATGATGCGGCTTACCTCATCAGAAATAACGATGGGGCAGTAATTCACTGTAACGATAACTGGCACGAATTCGAAAGTGATCACGAGAAGCTGATTAAAGAACGTGTATCTAGCTATTCTACAAACTCAGTGCTCTTGTTTTCCCAAACAAATTCAGCGAGCGGATATCCTCTTAATTACAGGATTTTTTCAGACGAGGAAAAGGTCTCACTCTTACGTTCCAAAGTAGCAAAAATGGTGGAAGGGGGATTACGTAATGCGGAAAAACTTAATTTACCAAGAATGTTCTCATACGCAGGATTTGCTACTGCATACGTAAAGGATAAGGGGTACGAAAATGTTGGATTGTTCCCGACAGCAGGCTTTCTGAAACAGCTGCTCGCTGAAGAAGGCGTCAGTAGCCCCGTCGAAATCGTTGATTTTTATCCGGGGGATAGCATTGTTTTGCCTGAAGGTAGCATTCTTAAAGCATTTGTGAACGGGTATAGTGATCACAATATCAAAAGCGTTACAAATGATTTTTATCATGTCTATGACAATATAAATGAGTGCATAAGCTACAAATCAATTAAAGTGAATGATTCGGTCTTAGACGAATGGCTTGATGACTTCCTAAACGAATTCAGTCAATTCTCGGCTCGTCGAGTTGACGGTCCAGATGCTCATTTCGTCGATCTTATTGGAAAACGCTTCAGCATCGAAGTTGTGCTTTCGGATGGAAAAACGATAAGGAAAACGATTCAGATGGGCGTTGGCTTGGTGAGCTATGATGCTAAGCCTAATAAACACTGTTTTGTTAACGAGTCTGCCATTTTTAGTATTTTAAAAGGCGAAGCACTGTTTGAGGATTTGTACACCGGCTACAACGCTGAATGGAGTCGAAATCCTCCTGAAATTTATAACCGGGATATGATCATGATGGTAGTAATGTTTTCTTACGTGTATAAGAATAGGCTTTCCCAAAAACTCACTGAAAAATACCTCCCTAATCTAAAGTGATGAATGAATGGGGCGGGGGCGGTCATTATGATGTTGCAGGATACGCCCGAATTCTGACTATTGCTAAGCGTGTCCTTCTTGTAGCTTTCGACGCACTTTATATATGGTGGCTGGGCGAGCTTGCCGCCCCGTCTGCCGTAGTATCCGACGTGTTCCGGCCATTCCGAGCTATTTATGTCTTGCACTTGGATCTCCCACCAAGACCAGCTAACGACACCGGATTTCTTGATGCGTTCAAGGGCTTTATTCATGGTCGTGCACGTATAGAACTCCCTTTCATCCGCTCGCCAATCCTGTAGGCTACCCATTATTTTGTGGTGTAGAACGATGGAAACTTTTATCTTGCTACTCCCCGATAATCTTCACCAGAATTCGCTTCCGTCTGCGGCCGTCGAATTCGTAATAAAAAATATGTTCCCACGGTCCCAGGTGGAGCCGACCATCGGTGATGGCGACGACGACTTCGCGGCCCATGATCTGACGTTTGTGGTGGGCGTCGGCGTTGTCTTCACCCGTGCGGTTGTGCAGATACCCGCCGGAAGCTGGATCACTGCCCGCATCGAAAGGAGCCAACTGCTCCAGCCAGCGATCATAGTCGGCATGCAGGCCCGACTCGTTATCGTTGATGAAGACTGACGCGGTGATGTGCATTGCGTTGACGAGTACGAGTCCGTCCTGTACTCCGCTTTCGGTGACCAGTTGTTCCACATCGTTGTGAATGGAGACGATCTGTCGGCGGTTGGGGATTTCCATCCAGAGTTCTTTGGTGAGTGTTTTCATAAGACTGCTTTTCTCAAAATTCCTGGTCGATTCGTGCGTCAAATCCGATTTGAATCGAGGCGTTTCATGAACCGAAAAGTGTTAATCGTTTCCTTCTGAATAGTTTACACTGAAATTCACTTCTGTCACAACGGATGCCAGGTGCTTGAAGGCGGGCTTGCTGATTTCAGTATCCTGCAGTTGAACAATCGCCAGATTTTTGAGCTGCTGCAACGATTTGAGCGAGGGAACCGCTGAATCGCTGAGTGCGGTCTGTTTCAGCGATAAACCTCTCAGTTTCGGTGTCGCTTCAGTCAAGACGGACATCAACCTGGAAATCTGTTTGTCGTCGATGGTACTGTTGCCGAGATAGAGTAATTCCAGATTCGGGAACTGCCGGAGCGATTCGATGAGAGTTTCATCTACCGTAGTGCCGTTTAAATCAAGATGAGTCAGTTGGGTCATTTCTCCCAGAGCTTGTAAACCCGTCCCCGTGAGTTTTGTTTCACTCAGATAAAGCGTTTTCATTTTCTTGAGCGGTTCGAGATGTTTCAGCCCCGCATCAGTTATCTCTGTTTTGCTGAGGTTGAGCATGTTTAATTCAATGAGCTGACTGATCGCGGTCATTCCTGCATCGCCGACTTTGCATTCAGCCAGCGACAGATCCCGCAATTGATCAGAATTCTCAAGCTGCATCATGCCTGAATCGGTCACAGCAGTCTGGTCGAGAAAAACGGATTTCAGATTCTTCAAGCCGGCGACGTACTGCATTGACGCGTCAGAAACACTGCTGTGTTCGAGATGCAGCCGTTGCAGTTCAGGCAAGTCTTTTAAAAAGGCGGCAGTCTCATCATTCATTGTTGACGCGTTGGCTGACAGATCAACGACGTGTCCTGCTTCATTCAATTTAAATCGAGCTGGCGTCATGCTGTTCAGTGAAGTGAGGGCAGACTGTTCCGCGGCGGGAGTGAATTGAAATAAGCTGCCGTTCATTGAAAAGAAAATTAATAACAGAGCGATCGAAACGACTGCTAACCAGGGTGCCAGTTTTTTCAGGGACGAAATTCGAAACATCACAATACCTTTTGCGAATCTGGTTCAGAGGGGATACAGGGAAAAGTCGACAGCAGAGAATGGCCTGTTAAAGACAAAGAGTCAGTTCGTTCTACTCACACATCAATACGATTGGCAAAGCTGCTTCCTCCGCAAATCATAAATGACATGTTTGAATCATCAAGGGACAAGCCTGTTTTGCAGATAGCATACCGTATTTGTAACGTGTGCCTTGCGAGAATCTCCAAGTTTCATAATCCCTTTGCGAGATATTCACACTTTTTCTTTAGTATCACCGCATCTGTTTTGTGGATGTGTTCTTTCACTGAATGGTGAGTGCACTTCTTATTTCTCGTCTTATCGTCACTTAACTTACCCGGAAGAAAGATCAAAAATGCAAAAGATTAAGAAGAAGGAAAAGGGATTCACGCTGATTGAACTATTGGTCGTCATTTCGATCATCGCCATTCTCATCGCACTGTTGTTACCCGCGGTTCAACAGGCGCGTGAAGCGGCACGGCGTTCGACATGCAAGAACAATCTGAAACAGATTGGCATTGCATTACACAATTACCACGATGTTGCCCGCGCTTTTCCAGCAGGCTCCTTATATGGCGACGATGAATACGGCTGGGCCTGTATGATCCTGCCTTATATTGAACAAGCCAATATCTACAACCAACTGGATTTCACAGGGCAAGGTCCTGATCTCACGATTCCCCTGCAGGTAGGCGTCACCGATCAGGTGATTCCCATTTATCTGTGCCCTTCCAGCTCGATGTCTCTGACAAAGAGTCCCATTCGTGCAGGTGCGGGCCATAATGGCGTCGACATGGGAGGCCATGCGAGAAATGATTACAGTGGAAGCGCCGGCACCTCGGCGGGTTCAGTGACAGGTATGTTCGGGAAAATCAAAGACACACTTTCCCCCACAAAAATCCGGGACATTCTCGACGGATCGAGTAATACGATTGCCGTTGGTGAAGCTTATACTCAATTTATGCGTGAAATCGATGGCCCGACACACGCCAATGTGGGGGATTTCAAAGTCTGGGTGGGCACTAATAATCAGCACCAGAATATTATCGCAGAAGCTGCTCCCGAACATGTCATCAACGGAACGCGTGATGACTCTTTTGCCAGCCAGCATGTGGGTGGCGCTCAATTCCTGTTTGCCGATGGTTCCGTCAGTTTCATTTCTGAGAACATTGATATGATCACTTTCGGGAAACTGGCAGACAAAGCCGATGGGGGCGTTGTCGAAAGACCATAATTTTGCTGGCGTATCTCTGGTACATTTTTTATTAATGCATGATTTTTGGAGTGGCCTTTCCCCCCGGGAGGGTCACTCCCGTTTTGAAAACGATCTCGCCTCGCTTTCTTTTAATCTTCAAATCTCCTGTCCAATCAGGGCTGGAACAAATCAATTATTTTCACAGCAGTGGGATGCAAATGACATTCAGAAACCAAATCGTTTTGTTGGCACTTTCGTGTTCTGCATTATTTCTTTGCGAAGGCTGCGGCGAAGATTATCAAAAAACAGTCGTACCCGTTTCGGGGTTTGTGCGAGTTGACGGTGATCTTGTGACGGAGGGTTATATCGTGTTAACCCCTGTGCCTGCCAGCGATGCGAATCCGCTCAATTCAGGCAAATCTGCCAGCGGTACGTTTTCCAGCAGCGGCACTTTTGAGTTGACGACTTATGAGACCGGCGACGGTGCTCTGGTCGGGAAACATATTGCTCACTTTTATAAACCTGATCCCGAAGACGATGAACAGATTGTGAAAGAAAAATATTTTCCGGGAGGACAGGAGGTCGAGCTGGAGGTGATTGATGGCACCAATCAATTCGATATCCATTTACACGCGAAGGGCGCACCGGAAGTCATTCAAACCGGTTCCTGAACGCAAAGAGTTCAGGAAATCCCCGGAATATCTGCTGGCAGAGTCGGAACAGAAGCGTCATGACTGACACCAAAATAGACATGAGGGAAAACAATTCACCGCTCGGTCCCAAGCTCGACGCGACTACCCGCGAGAACCGCACAGGCAGAAGGGCACGTCGGATTGAAGCGCTGTGCCGCTGGTCGTTTCGTCCGGTAGATATTGCGCCGCTGGTTTTCTTCCGGATCTTCTTCGGAGCGATGATGCTATATCATCTCTGGGCGATGACGAGAGACCGTTGGATTCAGTTTTTTTACATCGATCCCGACTTTCATTTCTCCTACCCCGGTTGGGGCTGGCTGGAGCCCTGGCCTGGAATGGGAATGCATATTCACTTTGGAATTCTCATGATCGCAGCCTTGGGAATTTCACTGGGGCTGTGTTATCGATTGAGCGCACTGACTTTTTTTCTGGGCTATTCCTACGTGTTTCTGTTGGAAAAGTCACTCTATCAGAATCATTGTTATCTGATTTGCCTGATGAGCGGAATCATGGTTATGATTCCCGCGCATCGCGCCTTTTCGCTCGATCGTCTTTTGTGGCGAATCAAAGGCTCGCAAGTCGCACCGCAGTGGGCATTGTGGCTGTTGCGATTTCAAATCGCGATTCCCTATTTCTATGGTGGACTTGCCAAGTTGAACTACGACTGGCTGCTCACCCAGCCGATTGGCATGTGGGTCCAGCGACGGACCGATGTGCCTTTCCTGGGCGTCTGGCTGAATGAAGCCTGGGTGCCCTGGGTTTTTGCCTACGGGGGAATTTTATTCGATCTGCTGATCGTTCCTGCACTTTTATGGCGACGGACCCGGATCTTTGCCTACCTGATTTCGATCGGATTCCATCTGACCAATGCCATCCTCTGGGAGATCGGCATTTTTCCCTGGTTCATGATCGGGGCCACTCTGATCTTTTTCCCGCCAGGTTCATTTCGTAAGGCGGTTCGGCTCAGCAGGGTAGAGATCCCTTTGCCGGATTCCTCGACCCGATTTCGGTGGCGGCAGCGAATGACGGTTGCCGTTTTGGGTGCGTATGTTTCCTGGCAACTGATTTTTCCTTTTCGACATTTTCTGTATCCGGGGAATGTGAGCTGGAATGAAGAAGGGCATCATTTTGCCTGGCATATGATGTTGCGTGAAAAAAATGTGGGAATTCGATTTTACGCCTATGATCCCTCCACAAACCAGCGAGGCCTGATCAAGGTGGAAGAATTTCTTAACTCACGCCAACTCAGTCGGATGGGTAAAGACCCCGATATGGTCTTAGAGTTCGTGCATCATGTGCGAGATCATTATCGCGAACACAAAAATACGGAGCTGGAAATTTATGTCTTGAATATCGCCTCGCTTAACGGTCGAAAGCCCCAGCTATTGATGGACCCCAAACTGAACTATGCCGCCGTTGATCGTGTCTGGACCCCTCAGCCCTGGGTCGTGCCTCTCAAAGAGCCACTGCCTGAAAAGAGCTGGAATATGCCACTGGATCAATGGGAAAAAATTCTTGATCTGGATATACCAGAGAGCATGCAACTGGCTCGCTCGCAACGACCTTCACAATAATTTCATTGAATTCGAGTCGATCGACAGCGATTCAAAACCTTAGCAACATCTGGAGAATGTAATTATGCCGAACTATTTATGTCTTTTTGTTCTGTCCCTGACGAGTATCTGCTTCGCTGCAATAGCTCAGGGGGAAGAAGAAACTGTATTTGGGCATAAACGATCTTATGAAGGGATGGTTGTAGAACCGACATTGCCGGTTGCCACTGATGTTCCTGATCGCATTCTGGCATCCTGGAAAGGAGATCCTGCCACATCTTTTTCCGTAACCTGGCGAAGTAAAGCCGGAGCGGATGCTGTGGCTGAAATCGCGATTGCCGAATCTGGTCCCAAGTTTGTTTTTCACGCAAAATATTCCAAAGGAGAGACTTCGGAGCTGAAAACAAATCTGGGAACCGTGCATATGCATTCTGTGACTTTCAATGACTTGGAACCGGGGAAACTGTATGCGTATCGTGTTGGCAGTCGGCGAACTGTTGAGTTGTCTGAAACCGATCAAAAGAGTGTTGAACCCGCGACCGCCGATTATGCCTGGAGCGAATGGATTCATTTTCGAACGGCACAGAAGTCTCAGGGAAATGTCGTCGAACCCGTTCAGTTCGTGTATGTCGGAGATGCGCAAAATGATGTCAAGAGCCATTGGTCCCGCCTGATTCGAGAATCGTATCGTGATGCTCCGCGAATGACATTCATGCTGCATGCGGGAGATTTGGTGAATCGTGGTAATAACGATCAGGAATGGGGCGAGTGGTTCCATAGTGGAAGCTGGATCTTTGCTTCCGTTCCTCAACTGGCGATTCCCGGCAACCACGAATATGATCGGGACCTGATTGCCGCCCGTGAGAAGTCAGGCGATGAAAAAATTCCCAAAACTCTCAGCAGAAGATGGGGACAGCGATTTGAATTTCCTGAAAATGGACCCGAAGGATCCAGCGAAAATATTTTTTATGTAGACGTGCAGGGAGTACGAATCATCGGACTCGATTCCAACATAGAGCCGGAGACTCAGACGGAATGGCTGGAGAAAGTTCTGAAGGACAATCCGAATCGCTGGACGATTGTGACACACCATCACCCGATCTACTCTTCAAGTGTCCGACGCGATAATCCGGAGCTGCGATCAACCTGGCAGCAGCTCTACCTGAAATATAATGTCGATCTGGTTCTCCAGGGGCACGATCATAGTTATGGTCGTTCCGGTCCGATTGACCTGCAGTTGAGTCGAAAACTTGAGACGGTCGAGAATGTGGCAACCGGCTTGCGTGTGGCCGATGAATCCGGCGGTCCCGTTTATGTCGTCTCCGTCAGCGGGCCCAAAATGTATGATCTCAAGCAGTATCCCGAGGAGACCATCAAGTCGAATCCGTTCCGGCAGCGTGCAAAAGATACGCAGCTGTATCAGGTGATATCCGTAGAGCAGGATCGGCTGATCTATCAGGCGAAAACAGCCACCGGTGAACTCTACGATCAATTTACCATCAATAAAGATAAAGCGGGCAAAAACCTGTTTGAAGACCAGGCGCCTTCCACGCAGGTCACCCGCAAAGATCAGTAAGAATGTGAATGTCGACTGGTGAATGAAACTTGAATCGTCAGGCCGCTCACGAGAGCTTTTCGTGAGCGGAGAGAATCAGATTTTCTGTTTCTTCCCAGTCGATACATTCGTCGGTGATGGAGAGGCCGTATTGCAGCTGGGTCAGATCTGCGGGCAGGCTCTGATTGCCGGGTTGCAGATTGCTTTCGAGCATTAAGCCGATGATCGTATCGTTGCCGGCGACGCGCTGCTCGATGACGTCATTCCAGACAACGCCCTGATTACGATAATCCTTGTTGGAGTTGGCATGGCTGCAGTCAACCATGAATCGGGGAGAGAGTCCGGCTGCCATGAGATTCTTGGCTGCTGCTTCCAGATGTTCCTGCTGATAGTTCGGACCCGAGCGACCGCCTCGCAGGATCAGATGCCCCCAGGGGTTGCCTTTGGTATTCACGACGCAGGTCTGGCCGTCGGCATCGATTCCCAGAAAACTGTGCGGGCTCTGTGCGGCGAGCATCGCGTTGAGCGCGACATCCAGGCTGCCGTCGGTACCATTTTTGTAACCGACGGGCATCGACAGTCCGCTGGCCATCTGACGGTGGGTCGGCGATTCGGTGGTACGGGCACCGATCGAGGCGATGGAAATTGCATCGGCGATATACTGCGGCGTAATCGGTTCCAGCATTTCTGTTGCTGCGGGAACACCCAGTTCGCCAATCTGCAGTAATAACTGGCGGGCGATTTTCAGACCTGAGGAGACATCAAACGTGCCATCCAGGTGCGGGTCGTTGATCAGACCCTTCCAGCCAACGGTGGTGCGGGGTTTTTCGAAATAAACTCGCATGACCAGAAAGAGTCGATCGTCGACTTTTTCAGCGAGCTCTTTTAAACGTCCGGCATAATCAATGGCGGCTTTGGGATCGTGAATCGAGCAGGGGCCGACAACCACGATCAGACGATGGTCTTCGCCCGAGAGGATGCGTTTGATTTGCTCGCGCGATTCGCCAACGGTCTGCGTGACTTTCTCGGTGCGTTTGTAGGTGTCTTTCAATTCCTGCGGAGCAACCAGGCGAATCGTTTCATGAATGTTGACGTTTTGAATGGGTAGCATCGTTTCTTCAATCATTTTCGTTACTTAAGTGATCGGAATCAGTTTGTCTTTTTCAATGAGAGAGCCAGTTGCTGACGGATCTGAGAAACGATTTCCGTCGGGCTCAGCAAAGTGGCATCGATTTTCAGTTCGGCATATTTTTCATAGAGCGGAAATCGGCTGGCATACAAGTCGGTCAGACTCGTACCCGGCTCTATCAGAACGCCCCGCTCAAAGGCGTCTGAAAAACGTTGCTCCAGTATTTCAGGAGCCACATCCAACCAGACTATCGTACCAAGAGTACCAAGATGTTGCATGGCATCCTCGCTATAACAGACACTTCCTCCTGTAGAAATGATGGATCCTGCTGATTGAATCGATTGAACGTACGACGACTCAATTGTGCGAAACCCTTGTGCGGTATGCTCGGAAATGATCTCGGCCAGCCGCTTTGCTTCGCCCGTCTCGATCAAAGCGTCGGTATCGAGGAACGGAAGACCTGTCTGTTCAGACAGTAGTTTCCCGATGGTCGATTTTCCGGACCCGGGCATTCCAGTCAGGATCACACCTTTTTTCTCCCGGTTGCTGTCAGCAGCCATCGTGATGCGCTCCAGAGGAGAAGGGGACGTGCCAACCGAATGTACCCGGAAGGTCTTTGAGCTGATGAAACCGCAGAAACATTAAATGTCGTATCTATTTATCAAATAGGAGTTTGCGTTAATTGTTCCGTTTTGTTTTAAAATTTAAACAAATTCCTGAGAAAAGGAAAACAAATCATATCTCAAATGAGGTCTAATAGGAACTATGTGAAAATTCAGGTGAAATCGAAATCGTTATTTTCTGATTGCGATTGAGGTCAGCACAAGCACGGATCTGATGTTTGTGAAAATTTCACAGGAATTTTACTCGTCAAACGATCCTGGCAATTCTGTCAGGGTGTTATCGTTATGATTCTATAGCGATGAACCGAGTTTTTTCTGAAGCTTGAAGAATTGAATTCAATCGTGGAAAAACTATCGCCGGCCAAATTTGCTGCGAAGATCCGGTGTTGTGCCAATGATCTGCAAGATCATGGTGTCGACAGGCTGGGTTCGCTGTACGATTTGACGGCGCAGCGTCTGCTTCGCTACGCGGTGACAGTGACCAGGAATATGTCTGACGCCGAAGACGCGATCCAGGCGACCATGGTACGGATTGCCATGAAGCCGAAAATTCTGGCAACAGCCCAGCAGCCCTGGGCCTATTTATTACGAGTGACTCGAAACGAAGCGTTAAGAATTCTGCAGAAGCGGAAACCTTTACAGATTTTTGCTCAGTGCAGACAGCTCTGGGCGCGTGATTCAGAAATTGTGGAAGAGAACGATCAGGCACAGGTGATCCGGAAAGCATTAAAGCGGTTGCCTACGAATCAGTCTGAAGTCGTGGTGTTGAAGATCTGGGAAGATATGACATTTGCTGAAATTGCCAGCGTGCTGGATGAATCGCCGAATACGGTGGCCAGTCGTTATCGTTATGCGCTCCAGAAATTAGATAGTTACCTGCGTC
Organism: uncultured bacterium; assembly: GCA_963974925.1. GTDB lineage: Bacteria > Planctomycetota > Planctomycetia > Planctomycetales > Planctomycetaceae > Gimesia. Next base: position 35,017 of record CAXBFD010000045.1, read on the forward strand.
CCATGACGCGCGAGGATACCAATGTTTGAATTTGAAGATCACCATTCTCTGGAAGAGCGATTACTGCAGGCGTCTGCCGGTTCTGCACTTCCGTTGCGGGGCGATCACCGGCAACAGGTGCTGGATGCCGCACGGCAGGCGCGCTCACGCAAGATTTATCTGCGCAGTCTGGCCGCCGCTGGCGTGTTTTTTCTCGCAGTCACCATGTTCTTTAGTATGCGGGATTCTGTAAAAACACAGAGTGTGGCCTCCGATCACAGTCCGGGCTGGTCGAAAACAATTTATGTGAAAGGGAGTCAGGTGTTAGGAATCTCGACGGCGGCTCCTCAGCCGGACGCCATCAAAACCGATTGGAATTCCGTGCAGGCAACCCTGAAACACTCTGGTGAATGGGGGCTCGTGGATGCTGTCGTTCGATTTCGGAATGAGCGAGCAGGAACGATTGAGCAGATCTTTCATCGAGGCGATTAATGCAGGAGACTTTGTCCCAACGCTTTCAGGAGCAACTGCCTGAAAAAGCAGAGAACCATCCAGACTTCGTGACAGAGCTGGTGGATTTGATCTTAACTCAGGCGCAGGCCGTCAATGCCAGCGATATTCATCTGCTGCCCACGGAAAACCAGATGCGGATGGACTGGCGGATCGACGGCGTATTGCATCACGTGGCTGCTTTCTCACAGGAATTAGCGCCACGCATTACCGCGCGCCTCAAAGTGATTTCACATTTATTGACCTATCGGACCGATGTTCCCCAGGAAGGCCGCATTCGTCAGCAGGGAGAACAGGCCGTCGAAACGCGCATCAGCACCTTTCCCACACTCTATGGAGAAAAGGTCGTGGTGCGGCTGTTTGTCGGCTCGGGACAGTATAAACATCTGGAAAGCCTGAATCTGCCAGAGGAAATTCTGGTGGAATTGAAACGGTTACTCACACAGACCGGGGGCGTGGTTTTGATGACCGGCCCGGCCGGCAGTGGAAAAACGACAACGATCTATGCCTGTCTGCGTGAGATCATTCGAGAGTCAAAAGGTTCCCGCAGCCTGGTCTCTCTGGAAGACCCGATCGAAGTGGTTGTTCCTACTGTGGCACAATCACAGGTGAATCCTTCCGCGGGTTTTGACATGGTCCTTGGTTTGCGTTCTCTGCTCCGGCAGGACCCGGAAGTGATCATGGTGGGAGAAATCCGGGATCGTGAGACCGCGGAAACTGTGTTTCAGGCTTCACTTTCCGGTCATCTGGTTGTGACTACCTTTCATGCGGGCAGTGCGACAGAAGCCGTCAGCCGTCTATCGGATATGGGAATCGAACCTTACCTTTTGCGCAGCGGATTACTGGCCATTCTGAGTCAGCGATTATTGAGGCGGCTTTGTGTCTGTGCCCAGTTTTCTCAAGCAGCAGAAGCGCGGCTGGGGTTGCATGTGGAACAATGGAAAGTGCCCGTCGGCTGCGCCGCGTGTGGACAGACCGGCTACCAGGGGCGGATTGTGCTCACCGAAATGCTGCAGCCCGGTCAGGTGGATGTCGCGACTGCCATTTTAAACCAGGCTGACGCAACGGAACTGCATCGGCTCGCGGTTCAGGCGGGAATGCGAACGCAATGGAGTCGTGCACTGGAAGCCGTCAATCAGGGGCTCACCAGCCCTGCGGAAGTACGACGCGTACTGGGTATGACACGTCTGGAACAGTGACAGGGATTGAACTTTGACTTACAGACAGGCTGCAAATTAACCATCAAATAAATCGTTTCTGTCTAAGAGAGTGTGAATATGAATTCGAGCGACGATTCGGATGCGTTGAATACAAAAGAAACGCTATTTGAACTTGATGAATTGATCGCTTTGAACGAAGAGATGATTTCCCTGGTTCAGGCCGGGATTCCACTGGAACTCGGTTTGCGGGAAATGGGAAATGAACTGCCTGATCGCCTGGGAAAAATCAGTTCGGATTTAGCAGGCAAAATGGAGCAGGGCAGTTCTCTGGCAGAAGCAATGAACTCAGAAGGCTTTCGTCTTCCCAGAGTTTATCGCGTGATTGTCGAAGCGGGAATCAAGTCCGGAAAGTTAACGGTTGCGCTGGAGGCAATGTCAAATTATGCCTGGGAGTTATTTCATTTAAGACGCCAGATCGGCATGGCGATGGTGTATCCCCTCATCGTATTCAGTCTGGCCTATGGTCTGTTCATGGTGTTTCTGTTTGAAATGCTCTCGCGTTTTAACATGGCTTATGAAGTGTTTCGGCTGGGAGAGACGCGGCCCTTACATTATTTAAACATGATGGAATCGACGATTGTTTACTGGGGCATGCTCCCCCCTCTGCTGCTGTTTGTGTTTGTCATTTTATGGATGCGGACAGGCAGTTCTCAACTGCTGAATTTCAAAGGAACCAGCCGCCTGATTGGCTGGATACCCGGAGTACAGAAGATTGCCAATTATTATCGCTATGGCAATTTTTCAGAATTGATGTCACTCCTGATTCAGCAGAACATTCCTTTTGCAGAATCGATTGTGCTGGCGGCGGAGGCGACCGGCGATGATCAACTGGTAAAATCGGCAAATCTGATGGCAGAGCGGCATTTACGATCTCAGCCGGAAACCGGTGACTCGGCGAAAGAATATGGCTGGCCGCCTCTGTTGACCTGGCTGTTAACGACAAAAAATCAGCAGGGCGAGTTAAGTCTGGCGCTAAAAAACGCCGCCGATATGTATCGGAGAAAAGCAACCAATTATACACGCTGGTTTCGAATCCTGTTTCCGATCTTTACTGGAACCGTGATCGGCGGGGGGACCGTTTTGTGTTATTCTCTCGTATTATTTCTTCCCTTCTCCGATATGCTTAAACAATTGACGGATCCTTAAGGTTCTAAAATGATGCTGAGCAAATTGCTGTACTCGACGTTTTTTGATTGTGACGATTGTTTGTTTTGCGGGATTGAGATCAGATGATTTGGTATCGTTACCAGGGAATCAATTCGACAGGCAAAAAGGTATCAGGCCGGATTCATGCCGCTGATCGGGATGAAGTCGCAAGTCTGCTTCAGAATCAGGGCGTGAAGATTGAACGCATAGAGGAAGAGATCACGCTGGAGTATGCGACTTCGGGTGCTTCTGCAACGAACAGTTTAAAGAATCTGTCTTCACGCGAGTTTGATGTGATTTCAGACCATTTGTCTGATTTGACGCGCGCCAAACTCCCTTTGTCGATGGGGCTGGAAGCCGTTTCGTATGAAATCGAAAATACGCGTCTTCGTTCCGCCGTTCAGGAACTCGCTTCACAGCTTGATGCGGGTAATGACCTGGAAACAGTCTTAGCGGATTCCAGAGCGCCGCGCGAACTCTGCGCTCTGGTGCATGCTGGAACGCAATCGGGCAGAATGACCGAAATTCTGGCTGACTACGTGGCGCATACCCGACAGCTTTCAGAATTGAAAAGCCAGTTAGTGATGGCTCTCAGTTATCCGCTGATTCTTCTGGCCTTCGCTTCAGTAGTACTGTTAACCATCCTGATCTGGATTGTGCCGTCGTTTGAATCGATCTATATGGACTTTCAAATCGAATTGCCTGCCGTCACTCTGAAGCTGTTTCAGGCTTCCATTTTTTTGCGTACTCAGTGGTGGTGGTATCTGCCGACATGCTGCCTGGCGATTGTCGGCTGCCTGTGGTTTGTCAGGACAGACGTGGGTCAGGTATGGACACAAAAACTGATTTATCGTCTGCCTCTGGTCGGGGGCCTGTTAAGTGGAATTACGGTTTCCCGTTTTTCGCATTTACTGGCGTTACTGGTGGATAATGGAATTCCTTTTCATGAAGCCATGCAGATGTCCGGGGATAGTTCCAGCAACCACGAAATTCGCGCGGCCTGTCGGCAGTTTTCACAATCCGTTTCTACTGGACAAGCACAAGTCGCTTCGCTGGAATCATTAAATATATTTCCTGCTACTTTTTTACAGGCATTGGTGAGCCAGTCAGGAACTTCTTCGCGCCTCGGCCCCAAATATTCTGTTGAGATACTCAATGCACTCTCAGATATGTTGAACAGTCAGACAAAAGTACGCATCACATTTTTTGCTTCTGTGGTGGAACCGCTCATCATCATCTTCTGTGGGATTCTGATGGGCTTTTTATTCATAGCGGTGCTTGCTCCCGTGATTCAACTGATGAACATGCTCGCTTAAAAACAGATATCATTTCAATTCGTTTTTCAACTACGGTTTAGAAATCGACAGCAGAGATCGCCCCTTTATGGATCAGAAGTCAGGTTTCGATAAATTTTTGCGTTTTGCAAACAGCCCCCTGCTGGATGGGCAGAAATTTTTTACGTTCTTTGGACGCGTCAATTATTCACAACAGGTGGCTTTGCTGCGGATTCTGGCGATCGCTTCTGAAAAACAGCTTTCCTTAATCGATGTACTGGAAACATTCGCAAAGGACGTCCGGGGACGATGGCGGATCCAGATACTGCGGCTCGTTGATTTGCTTCGCAGCGGTGTCTCTCTGGCTGATGCCATCGAGCGGGTGCCTACAGTCATTCCCGCGAATGCCTATTTTCTGGTGAAAGCGGGTGCCGAGGCCGGCACGCTGCCTTCCGCTCTGGCACTGGCCGTCGAAGTCTGCGCGGAACGGCGGAATGAACGGGATTATTTACGTTCCGGAATCGTGTTTTACCTGGGAGTCATTCTGCTGATTCAAATGTTGATTTTTGGTTTTATCTGTTACTGGATCATTCCCAAACTGAAAAAAATCTATGTTGATTTTGGAATCACGTTACCTGATTTTACGGTGGATATTATTCGGACATCAGACTGGCTCGTGAAATATTTCTGGGCTTTCCCGGCCTGCGTGTTGATGATGATCCTGCTGCGAAGTGTACTGTTTCGAATTGGAATTCTCGAAAGCAGATGGCGTCCGAGCGGTTCTACAGGACTCTATCCGCGCAGGAGAGCCCCCGACGTTTTGCGTTTTTTACACATTGTGACGGAATCGGGGCGCCCGTTGATGGGCGCGTTTGAGACGTTAACACATTCCACAAGAAATCGGTTTCTTTCTCAGCGTTTTCAGGCGATTCTGGAAGACATCCGGAAAGGCAATGACTGCTGGACCGCATTGCACGATTATAGTCTGTTGACGCCGAGTGAAGTCCGCCTGTTACAGTCTGCGCAACGCGCGGGCAATTTGAGCTGGGCGCTCAAGGCCATTGCGAAAAGCATCGAACGACGCATCGATTATCGGATGGCATTGATCCGTGAATATCTGGAACCGGCATTGATTTTTGGCATCGGTTGTCTGGTGGGTCTGTTTGTGATTGGTCTGTTTTTGCCTCTTGTGAAACTCATGAACTCCCTGGCTTAACGTTTTTAAATTGGTTAATACCGTGAGAATTAAGAATCCTGTTAAATTGAATTCACCACCATCAGCCGGGGGGAAGCTGCGCACACGGCGTGGATTCACACTGGTCGAAATGATGGTTGCCGGCGTGTTGCTGATGACCGTGACCATGATTGTTGTGCCGGCGATCTACTGGGTGCATCGCGAACGCAGACAGAGTGAACACCGTCAAGTCGCGATGGTTGAGGTGGAAAATATGATGGAACGAGTGGCAGCCTTACCGTTCCAGGATATTAATCAGTCGACAGTCGATAAACTGGCTCTCTCGGAAAGTGCACTGCGGCAGTTGTCCAACGCCGATTTGAAAATTGAAATCAGCGAGACAGACAATCCGCCGTCAATGAAAAAAATTCAGGTTCAGCTTGGCTGGATAGATCATCGTGGATTGAGTGTGGCCCCTGTTCGATTGACTTCATGGGTCTGCCTTAAGGAAAACCGGTAATGCAGCGACGAGGCTTTTTTTGTAATTCGATAAAACAACACGGCATTCCACCGGGGATTTCTCTGGTAGAGGTCGTCGTTGCAATGGGCATTGCCTCGGTGCTGATGGGCGTCAGCATGACGACGATGCATACGGTGATGCGTACCGAACGCGAAACCAGTAAAGCAGTCTGGCTGGGCTCTTCCTTTCATCGTTTTTCGCGGCTGATCCGGTCTGATATTCACGCCGCTGCCAGCGTGGAATTTCTGGAAGGGGCAACGCTCAACAGTCCCGAACTCACAATTCAAAAACCGGGGGACGAAGTTGTCAAGTATCGGATACAGGGGGACCGTATTTTCCGTGTGGTAACCCGGAAAACACAACAGGTTCACCAGGATGGTTTTTATCTGCCTGAAGGGAGCCATGCTTATTTTTTTCAGCGGAAGCGATTGAATCAGGCAGGGATTTCCATTGATGAGCCACTTCAATCGGATGGCGGTCCGGAGCAGGCAGGAACTGAGAACAGGCACGCAGCACTCAAAGAATTGTCGATTGTTTCCGCGATCGGCCATGATTACCGTCTGACTGACATCCAGATCAAACCACCGAAAAAAGAAACAAAATAAGCGGACAGGCAGGGTCATTCATATGCGAAGTTCATTCAAAACAGAAACGAAAAATGCCGCTCCTCGTCGGGGCGCCGTGTTAGTGATCGTGATGGTCTGTCTGATGCTGATCATGCTGTTGATGGCTTCGCTGTTAAAGTCTGCGTTAATGCAGAGGCGGCAGATGATTAAAGAACAGTTCCGCGTGCAGGCGGAATGGATCCTGGAATCGGCCCTGGAACGGGCTGCCTGGCAGCGTCTGAATGATCCGGCGTATCAGGGAGAGGTCTGGCAAATCAGCCCGGATGATCTGGGGACGCGGTATGCAGGGTCTGCGGAAATTAAATTGAAACCCGAAGGAAAAGATGATCGCCTGATATCGATCGAAGCCCGCGTCCATTATCCTGAAAAGACCTCCTTTTCAATTACCCGAACTAAAAAAATCATTTTATGAGATGATTCATAGAGAAAGAAAATCGATTTTTATTTAATCCATTTCGAATGCTATTTTCAATTTTTTTATATATCCAGGGAATGAAAACGATGAACGATGTTTTTTCAAAATCTCAAAGTAGGGTAGGCCAAAGCGGGAAACCGCGCGGTTTTACATTGATAGAACTTCTGGTGGTGATTGCCATCATCGCCATCCTGATTGCGCTCTTATTGCCGGCAGTCCAGCAGGCGCGGGAAGCAGCCCGTCGTACGCAGTGTAAAAATAACCTGATGCAAATTGGGCTGGCAATTCAAAATTACGAAATGGCGTTCGAAGTATTACCGGCCGGAGTCTACAATCAGACCGGCCCCATTAAGAATGAACCCGTGGGTTATCACATGAGCTGGCTGGCGGGCTTGATGCCTTTTCTGGATCAAGGGCCTCTCTTTCGCACCATTGATTTCAAACAGAGCGTTTATGCCCCCGTCAATCAGCTGGTGCGCAAAGCACAGATTTCCGTACTGCGGTGCCCCTCAGACCCAATGGAGTCGCGGACGCGTTCCGAAGCAGAGAATAACATCGAGATCTATCAGACGAATTATGCCGCCTGTTATAACTCCGACGACGCGCCCATCAATGTCGACAACACCGGCGTCATGTTTTTAAACAGCAGCACGGGTTATGATCAGATCACCGACGGCAGCTCGAATACGATCTTCATTGGCGAACATTTATTCGATGCATCCAACCTGGGCTGGATGTCCGGCACGCGCGCCAGTCTGCGAAATACGGGCTCTTTCAATCGAGATTTTCCGAAGAGCATGGGCGGCCAACGGATACCCGAACCATCTTCACCTGAGGAAAACGAGGACAAGCAACCGATCGACCCGCTGCTCGCCGTCGGAGGGTTTGGCAGCTATCATGTCGGGGGCGCGCAATTCGGACTGGGCGATGGTTCCGTCCGGTTTATCTCTGAGAATATCAGCTTCGAACTGTTTGAACAATTGGGCAATCGCGCGGATGGCAAGCTGATTATGAATGGTTTTTAGAGCGTCGTCCCGGCAGCACATGACTTCATCCCCGAGGATGATACATCTGATGTACGGCTTTCAGGCGGCTGTGATCCACGTGTGTGTAGATTTGAGTTGTGCGGATATTGGCGTGTCCTAACAGTTCCTGGAGTGCCCGGATTTCGGCACCGCCGGCCATCATGTGCGTGGCAAAACTGTGCCGTAGCGTGTGCGGGCTGACTTCTTTACTGCAACCGATACGGGCGGCGTTTTTCTTGACAATATTCCAGACCATGATTCGTGAAAGCTGTTTGCCCCCTCGATTCAGAAAGAGCGACTGTTCGGCCTGATTACGTTTTATCATGCCGGGGCGCTCGTGTTTCAGGTAGGCTTCAAGGGCAGCAATTGCCACCGGATTCAGTGAAACCATCCGTTCTTTATTCCCTTTGCCGAGACACCGCGCGTAACCTTCTTCCAGTTTGACGGCGTTTAAAGGCAGGCTCACAATCTCGGTCACACGACAACCGGTGGCGTACAGCATGGCCAGTATCGCGCGATCGCGTAACGGATAACGATCTGCTCTGCAGGGCGCCATCAGCAGTTCGTTCACTTTTTCGGGGCTCAGAACTTTGGGCAGATATTTCCAGAGCTTGGGTGAGTTGAGCAGGTCAGCGACGCTCTCCGCCAGGATTCCTTCCAGGACCAGATAGCGGAAAAACAATTTGATCGATGCCAGGTGCCGGGCGACCGTTGTTGCCGCCAGCTTTCGTTTGTTGAGATGTCCCAGATATCCGGACAGAAATTTCAAATCGACTTCGCTCAGAGGCATCGGCGCCTGTTTGCGATACCATTCCATAAATTGCACGATATCCGACTGATAGGCGGACATGGTATTAAGCGCCATGCCACATTCGGCTTCCAGATAATTCAGGAAAGGTTCCAGGTATGTTCCCGGATCAGCCGGTTTGCGGCCCTGAAATTTGGAATTCGCCGGTGGCCGTTTACGTGGAGGCATGAAAGACCTTAGCTCGTGTTAAATAGACTGTGTCCAGTTTTACTGTAGCGTCTCCAGTCCGTCTGGACCGAGTATATTAGATTGAGACACGCTACGGTAAAATGTGATGCGCTCTAGAATCAATCCTGTTTGCAGTTCAGGTGGAACGGCTGCCAGGCGGTCCGTCTCCTGATATTATGCCAGACGAAAGCAGGTGCCGCTGGGCTCAGTAGCGTTTATCGGTCAGCAGCGATGATTGTCTTGAGCTTGAGGCGGATTAGCGCAATCCCAGCGGTTGTAGGGGGCAGTGAGCGGCGGTAAAAGTCTGGCTTTCGTCTGCATCATCAAACAGAACGTTAAGCATTCGTTTTCGGGAATAACCGCTGATTCCCATGACGGTTCCCACGCCATAACGCGGATGCCGCACTCGCATACCGACGGAAAATCCCTGGGGAATTTCAGCCGCTTCCGGTATCTGTTTCAGAAGATCGGCACCGGTCATCAACAGCGGGCGTTTGGGAGTGTTTGCTTTTAATGCCTGTGTATCGATTTCACCGCGTTTAACGGACTCGACAAATTCATCAAAGTGCGATTTGGTATCGAACATGTTGTCTGTCTGATCGTTGACTTCGACATCAATTTCTTTCAGAAAATCGCTGGTAATCGTGCGCCAGGGACGCCCCCTCAAAGAACGCTCGCGTGTCTGTGTCAGATACAGGAGCTGTTCGGCACGTGTAATGCCTACGAATAACAGCCGTCGTTCTTCTTCCAGACCGTCGCGAAATTCTTCACGCAGCACGCGCTCGTGGGGAATCAGGTTTTGTTCCACCCCAATGATAAATACAACCGGGTATTCCAGACCTTTGGCTGCGTGCAGGGTCATCAGCGTCACGCGACCTGCTGCAGCATCCAGATGGTCGGTGGCACTGGCCAGCGTGCTGACTTCCAGGAAACCTTCCAGATTTGTTTCGTCTCCGAAAATTTCGTCATATTTCCGCGCTGTGGAGAGCAACTCATTGACGTTGGAAACGCGCTGCTGGTCGTCTTCATCCGGACTTTCTTTCCAACTGGCGATCAGGCGTGTGCTGTCGATGATGGCTTCCATCAGATGCGCCACCGAGCCGGAGTCGGCCATGGAAAAGCCGGAAATCATTTTAGCAAAGCGGGTGAGCATCGTCGCGGCCCGTTTGGAAAGTTTGGGGCAGTCGGCAGCCTGATGAGCCGCTTCCAGGAGACTGATACTTCGTTCGTCGGCCCAGCGCATCAACTTGTTTTGTGTCGTTTTGCCGATGCCGCGCAGTGGTTTGTTGACAATGCGGGAAAACGCGATGCGGTCGTCGGGGTTATTGATCAATTTCAGATAAGACAGCAGATCTTTGACTTCAGTCCGCTCATAAAAGGCGACGCTGCCCGCCAGTTGATAAGGGATTTTATGCCGCGCCAGTGCCAGTTCCAGCTCTCTGGAAAGCGAATTGACCCGGTAAAAAATTGCGAAATCCGTGAAATTAAAGTCTCCCTGATCGACGGCGTGACGAATGCGCAGTGCAATCTCGTTGGCTTCCTGACGTTCATCACTGAAACAGAGCAGTTCAACGGGTGCTCCCTCTTTGTTATCCGTAAACAGGCTCTTTACCTTGCGTTTCTGATTGTGAGAAATCAGGCTGTCAGCGACCCTCAATATTTCTTTCGTGCTGCGAAAATTTTGTTCCAGCCGAATGGTTTTGCAGTCCGGAAAATCGCGTTCAAATTGCAGGATGTTTGCAATTTTTGCACCGCGCCAGCCATAAATCGACTGGTCAGGATCTCCGGTTACACAAAGATTGCGTGTGTTCAAAGACAGACCCATCACGATCTGATATTGTGCCAGGTTCGTATCCTGATATTCATCGACAAGAATATATTGATACCGTTCGTCCAGAGTCGCCCGTAATTCGGGAGAACTTTTCAGGAGACAGGCAACGTGTAACAGCAGGTCGTCGAAGTCAACCGCGTTCGATTCCAGTAACAGCCTTTGATATACCGGATAAACGCGCGCAGCGACGGCCTGCAGATGATCTCCGAATGATTCCTGATAGGTTTCAACAAACTGTTCTGCCGTGATCAGGTCATTCTTCGCGCGACTGATCATGGAGGCGATGGTGGATGGATTGTAGGCCACGGTATCGATGTCTAATTCGTTCAGGACATGACGGATTAATTGCTGTTGATCAGACGTATCAAAAATAGAGAAATTGCTGTCGAGCCCGACGACATTTCCGTAACGTCTCAGAATTCGCACGCAGAATTTGTGAAACGTCGAGATTTCGACCCGTGAATCCGGGATTAATTTCCGGACCCGCTCGCTCATTTCATCGGATGCTTTGTTCGTGAATGTGATCCCTAAAATATGCCGGGGAGGAATTTGAGCGTGGATCAGCGAGGCGATCCGATGTGTAATCACACGCGTTTTTCCAGAGCCGGGGCCTGCGAGCACCAGTAGAGGACCTTCGTGTTGTGAAACCGCTGCAAATTGCGGTGGTGTCAGGACCTGCTGAAAATCCAAGAGAAATTCCTTTTCGTGTCGTTGCACAGAATGCGATCAGTTGAAAAGACCAATGTACGATGCCTGCTCTGAAATTCCAAATCGAATCACTTATTATTCACCATGATTGGCAGGAGATTCGTTGCCAGTCGGTTCTGACTGACATCTGGGCGGAACCGAGACGGGAAAAAAGAGGGCCCGTTTTGTAAAGTGGACTATTGTGCGCATGGTTTACGTTTTGTTAATGTTGCGAACACAAGCCGCCTTGGTTGATTGCACAATATTTACGGGTCCACTAAACTGCGCAGAGGCGGTGTTATGATGTGCCTGGAGATCTGGCGGCGCGCAGGAATGCGAATCAGCTTTGCCGATTTTGAGGAACAGGCTGATTGGCCAGGATGTTCGGCCAATAATTTCGCCATCCAAATGTCAAAGAATGCTGCAATCCGATGCGATTGTTTTGAGAACCTGCTTATAGGCATGGTTTTGCAGATTTTAATGCTTGAATAGTTGAATGGCAGGGATGATGTATGAATTCAACACACATTCCTTGCCCGTAAATGACGATAAAATATTTTACAACGGTAGTTTCCACCTCTACTAATTTGTAATGCGGACCAAAGTGGTCTTGTGTTCTAGATGAACTGTGGCCGCCGTTTTTCGAATCCCTTTGTCGATGGAGTGCGATCAGACATGCTTCTCAAGGAATCAAAACCATCCAGAAATAATCAAAAATATTTCGGTATGGTCAGCTTAGCAGTTTTAGGTATTGCCAGCCTGGCATTGGTTGTAACGACCACAATGGCTGTCGAAGACAAGAAACCTCAGAAAGAGGACGTGGGCTTACAAGGCATTTTGCCGGCCGAAGCTCCCGAGGATCTTTCAGAATCTCCCGAAGGACTGGACGGGAAATGGGTCGAGTGGGACAAGCAGGTTTCTGATCTGCTGGGCAAGCTGTATGAGTCAGATTTGACTCTGGAACAGCAGCAGCAGACTTTGACTGCACTACAGGCAAAAATTACAGAAGCAAAAGGTCAGGCCGCTCTGGCAGACTACTCCAGCCGTCTGCAGAGACGCGTTGAGATTGCCGATGCAGTGCTCAAAACCTTGGGACAAGATCTGGGAGCTGTCAAAGCAGCACAGCTGAAGGCACAGCAGGACAAGTTGGCAGCAGCAGCGAAAACGCTGACCAAATACCTGGGCACGTTAGACAATGGCAATGGCTGGGTCGAATATCTGCAGTTGAACGAACTTCAGAAGGAAGTCAAGAACAGCTATTCCGAAGTGGAATTGCTTGATCTTTTAAAATCTCTGAAAGCAAAGTTCGAATCGCGCGGTGCACTTGAAGATGCAGAGCAGCGAAAGTTCTTTAACCGGGATCAATTCAAAGACCTGGAAAAATCGGTATCTGCATTCCTGGCAGAAGCTCAGGGAGAAGGCAAGAAAATTGATGCCAGCAAAGTGCGTCAGCAGTTGAAAGCTCTGGTAACGAACCTGGAAGAATACGAAGCCACTCAAAGTGGTAAAAATGCCTTTGAAGCACGCAAGGCTTATGCCCAGTTGCGTCAGGAGCTGGAAGGTGGTCTGGGGCCATTAACCGAAGCACTGCGGAACAATTACTTTAATTACAACCTGCGTGTGATGGTTGCTGAGGATTTCATTAACCGTCTGATCAGTGACAGTACCTGTGAAAAAGGCCCTGTGGTCGATTGTATTCTGGGGGCTTATGTCACCGGCAATCAGGCAACCACAACCGAAGTCGGAGTCGATTTCAAGCCCAGCGATACAACACTTCGCTTTGACTTGACACTGTCTGGTATTACCAACAGTGAAACATCCGGTACGACTAATCAGGCTACCATTTATACTTCAGGTCATCATCAGATCTGGGGCGGAAAAGAAATCAACTTTGATGGTGATGCCTTTACTACTTTGCCTGCCTGGATTCAGGTGGATGCGAATAATACCACAGTCGGAGCCAGTACCAAACTGGATCGGATTCCGCTGTTATCAAGTCTGGGACGAAGCATGGCTTACCGTCGCACCGAAGAATTACGCGGCGAAGCAGAAGCAATTGCTGCTCAGCGTGTGCGTGATCGCGTTCGCCCCCGCTTCGATGAAGAAGTCGATGAACGTATTGCACGTTCCAATGAAAAAGTGGGTGGAGAACTCAATAAGCGTCTGAGAGATAACGGCCTGTTTCCCTCAGCCCGCAGTTATGCTTCCACTGACAGTCATCTCTATGTTCGTACCCGCCTGATGGATACCGGTGAACTGGCTGCCAATTCGCCGCCGCTTACCATCTCTGCAAAAGACAGCGTTGTTCTGCAGTTGCATGAGTCTGTAATGAATAACAGCCTGTCACGCATGGGTCTGGAAGGTCGCAAAATTTCCGATCAGGAGCTGGTCACGGAATTTGAAAATTCCATTTCCAATATTCTGGATCGGAAAGTGAAATTGCAACGGCCTCCCATTGATCCGGACAAAGGACCAACCATCCTTGCATTCGATGATAAAGACCCGATTCGAGTTCAAATTACCAATAACACGATGAACATCATTCTGCGTTGCGGTTTCGAGCAAAAAGAGGAAACGGCAGTACCAACTCAGATCATCACAGTTCCTCTGCATTTCAAAGTGGACGGTGGCAAGATCTACATCACTCGAGGAGACGTCAAGTCCTCTCCAGTAGTACGGCCCGATCGAATTGCAGCACAGATTGCCCGTGCTGGCGTTGTTCGCAACAAGATGGAAAAGGCGTTCCCGGATCGTGTTGAAGATTCTCAGGTCGAAGCCAAACTGGAAAACCGGAACGTGTTTCTGAACATCACCGGAATTGACACCAAAGATGGCTGGTTGACACTGACGATCGGCAACGATTTGACAATCGAGAAAACCGATGCAGAACTTCCGCCAGCCGTGGAAGAAACTGCTGCAGCAAAATAAACTGACACGGTCAGTTTTACAAACGGTAAAAGAGGCGAATCGTTTGGTTCGCCTCTTTTTTTACGGTTTGCCAGGCATGTTTCTCAACTCGGGGGTGAAAGTCCCCTGTCCAACTTGA
>CAXBFD010000046.1:0-49324 GCA_963974925.1 uncultured bacterium
TTTAGGAATTCGAGGGATCATCATAATAACCTCCAGTTTCACCTGATCTGGTGAATCTTGCTGGTTGAATTTTTTTTGAAACTAGTGCCTCTCAGGACCTGGTTGACATCTTCTATCCTGAATAAAAAACGTAATCCCCTGCCCTCTGGATCAATTTTACCGCATAGTGTGTGCCAAATTTCTCTTCCCGGCATCAACTAAAGTCATAACTCATTTATAATACAACACTTATCCGCATATAACCGTCTTAAAAATGAGACACGACAGTGCCATTTTGACAGGCACTCTGATATCATTCTGGTTGCAGTCTGCATCAAAACCGCCCATCACGAGTGGCTTTCTATCAGACAAGTGATAAAACAAATCGGTTCGTCCTAATCATTTCTGATTTATCTCAGAAGGTGATTCAGACTCTTGAAACCGCTTTCTTCTATTACGTGCAAATGAGCATTTATTCAGAAGGAATTTGATAAAATGTGTCATCAAATTCAAACTTTTTTTCCGGCTCGGAATCTGCTATGGTCTGAGGGGCCTGTTTCTGTTCCGCTTCGGGACCTTGAGGCCAGACAGTAGAGATCCGGGAAGAGTCACCTTGCAACCAGTCCTGATGACTGCCTGCTTTATCCGGTTTCAGGAAGAGAACCGTTTTAATCTTGGATGGATCAAGTTCAACCTTTGGTTCGGAGTTGGGCTGTTCTTTGGGTTCCGTTTTAATCTTTTTCTCCTGACCGGTATCAGGCTTCTTTTCTGTCTTTGGTTCTTTGGAAGCGGCAGCGGTTTTCTGCTTTTCTTTTTCCACAGTCTCTGATTTGATCCACTCATCTAACGTTTTTACTGCACGCTGTTTCGCCCCACTCTTGGCTGCAGGCACAGGTGCCTGGGACGTTTCAATAAACCGGGCCGGTTCCAGATAATCAACTGTGCTGGCATTGGAGAACTCGTCTCCACCGGGCAATGAAAGCTTCGCGCCGGCAAATTGGGCTCCCCCCTTATAGATTGTTCCATGCTGAAATGGCCCTGCACCGAGAATCCACGTATCGCGGGCCGTACTTTTCGCTTGAAGAACGCCGGACTGCCAGACCCGTTCACGCGTTTTCTGGTTATAGGCAAACACACTGATTTTTGCGGCCGCCGACTGATTGTTCTTTTTTGCCAGCGAGATTTCAGGAATGGTCGGGATCACCGGAGCCGATGAGACCAGCGTGGCCGCAGAAGACAACATATTGCTGGCCGGAATCCCATAGTTTACCTCATGTCCATTGGTGGCAAGAGCGCCCACACGGGCTTCGATCACATAATCCGCCTCCTCCTGTTTCTCCTGAATCAGACAATTCGCAGCGACAATCTGCTGCCGTAAGGAACTGATTATGTAGTCCCCGTTCACAAAGCCCACCCCTTTGATATTCTTGATATAGGAAGTATCAAAGTAGACTTTTTTATTTGCCATCGTACTGAAGTCAAGGTTTGAAATCGTCTGGTCGACGGCATCGGAAGTCAATAACTGTTCGGTCGCGCTGTTGCTCAACATCTTGCCGCACCCCGATAAAAGAGTCAGCAGCACGATGAGCGACCAGCCGTGAAGGCGATTATCAATAATCCGAATTAAATGAAACATGAGTTTTGGCGATTGTCTTTTCAGCACAAAGTTTGTCGACACGATTTCCACTGCTTGCCTGGAAGACTCCCAGCAGACAGTAGCCCGGAAACACGATGTGAAATGTAACGTCCATACGTCAAGAACCGCCCCTCAATGCTGGCATTGAAGGTTTAATCCGTATGTCTGTTTAATTGTGTGGGAAAGGTGGCCAGAACCAGGAAGGAACTTTGACCAGGAGGTAACTTTGTCCTGATCGGCAGGAGAAGCGATCAAAGACACAAATCAATCAGAGTGAATCCATAATTGAGAGGATTAAGGAATCGACTGATAGGCGGAGTATAGCGAACACATCGCGAAACTCATATATGACTTTGACCTTGCACTAAAATAATGCAAATCACTGTATTGCATAAACTTACATCAATTACACAATCTTAGCCGAAGTAAGAATTTTAATCGTTTTTTGCATTTTCACCGGGGAATCCGGAGCCGGTCAAACCGATTTGCCTCGCTGAAATCAGACATGCGGGAAGAAACAGTATCCCAGCCTGAAGTCGGAGAATGGATCTGTTCCTGATACAGGATCTCGTAGTTGGCTTCAATCTCTTCAACCGCCTCGGCAGTGAGTGTGGCAACTTCTGCTAATTCCTGATAACCGCTAAGGCGAAAACATTCACTCAAGGAACTCCAGGCTTTGCGGCTTTCCATCACGGGAAACAGACGAGCTGCCTGATGCAAAGGTTCGATCGCTTCGTGATATTTTTCCTGCCGCAGATAAGCTTCGCCAATCAGATACAATCGCAGAGCTTCGAGTGGACCGGCATCTTCAACGGTATTCAGGGCTTCCAGCGCCTGAATGGGCATACCCAGTTCCAGATAACCTTCAGCGGCCATCATTTTGTGAATTACTTTAGGAGAAACATTTTCTAACATGATCAATTCCTTTTTAAACCGGTGGGGCAAGCAATCCTTTGCCCGGCTGCAGTTGTGTTTCCAAAACAGGTCTCAATCCTCTGAGACATAAAATTCATTGAGATGCTTAAATGCAACACGCGTACCAAACCGGAATCGTCCGCAGACGAATTCACCTATCTCGCTGCCCACAAACGCCTTTTCACCATAATTAAATTTCCCTCGTATTCAAAGAAAAGCTGAATATGCACTTTCTACTCGATACCAATCTGTAAATTCTACATCCTGGCTTTTCACAGCACTCCATTCAATCAATTTCTAAAATGAACGCAAAACTTGCACTTCCACTCCTGAACCTGCATGATAGAGGGAAACTTCAATGCCCCTTATTCCGGCTTAGTACCAGCTATCATTTATTGAGACTGAGGACGAACTCCATGCTGTCGTTTTACAAACCATCCGTCCGTTTTTCTCTTCTGCTGAGCCTGTTCCTCAGTCTGTTCATCCTGATAAACGGCAGCCTTACAGCAGTCAACGCCAGCCAGCAACAACGACCGAACATTCTCTTCATTTTCACCGACGATCATGCTTCGCATGCCATGAGCTGTTACGGATCGAAAGTCAACCAGACGCCCCATCTCGATCGCATCGCCCGCGAAGGAATGCTGTTTAACAACTGCTTCTGCACGAACAGCATTTGCGGACCCAGTCGTGCCGTGATTCTGACGGGGAAACACAGTCACCTGAATGGCTTCAAACAGAATGGCAACAAATTTGACGGTTCACAGCAGACGTTCCCCAAGATCCTCCAGAAAAACGGGTACCAGACCGCGATCATCGGAAAATGGCATCTTGAGACCCAGCCCACGGGATTCGATTATTCGGAAATTCTGATCGGGCAAGGTCCCTACTATAATCCACCGATGATCCGCAACGGTGAGCGTGTCAAACACGTCGGATACACGACAGACATCATTACTGATCTGACCCTGGATTACCTCCAAAAAGACCGGGACCCGAATAAACCATTCCTGCTGATGTACCAGCACAAAGCACCACACCGCAACTGGCAGCCCGGGCCGAAGTATTTACACATGTATGATGACATGACCATTCCGGAACCCGATAACCTGTTTGATCATTATGAAGGGCGGGGGACAGCCGCTCAGCAGCAGGACATGACAATTGCGAAAACCATGACTGCCGCTGATCTGAAATTGACTCCGCCCAACAATCTCACGCCTGAGCAGTTGAAAGTCTGGAATGACGCTTATGAACCCAAAAATGAAGCGTTTCGCAAAGCGAACCTCAGCGGTAAAGATCTGGTGCGCTGGAAATATCAGCGTTATATGAAAGACTATCTGCGATGTGTCGCTTCGGTAGACGATAACGTCGGTCGCGTGCTCGACTACCTCGAAAAATCGGGCCTCGCGAAAAATACGATTGTGATGTATTCCTCAGATCAAGGCTTTTATCTGGGAGACCACGGCTGGTTCGATAAACGGTTCATGTACGAAGAATCCTACCGTATGCCGTTTCTTGTCCGCTGGCCCGGCGTGATCAAACCAGGCAGCGTGAATAACAAACTGGTCTCAAATCTCGACTTCGCTGAAACGTTTCTGGATCTCGCAGGCGCAGCAATACCCGATGACATGCAGGGGGTAAGTCTGGTTCCTCTCTTTAAAGGAACTGCCGATAAATGGCGTGACAGTCTGTACTATCATTATTATGAATTTTATAACGACCGTCGTGCCGCCCACATGGTCCGCCGGCATAATGGAGTTCGCACGAAACGCTATAAGTTAATCGACTTCTATAATCTCGGAGAATGGGAACTTTACGATCTGGAAAAAGATCCCCGCGAAATGAAAAACGTGTATAGTGAGCCGGAATATGCCCAGGTCGTCGCAGATTTGAAAACAGAATTGAAACGCCTGCAAACACAGTACCAGGTTCCCGATGACACGGGCTCAGTAGAAAAAGATCCCCCTTCGCTCTACTCCAGGCCTCGAAACAGCGGCGCAGTACAGAAAAAGAAACCTGTCGGGAAACAATAAACTCGACGGCTTCTGCTGCGCGATATGAAATCAGAAACGCGGCAGTCGATGAAATCGAATCGCGGCAACCGCGTATTGTCGTGCCCCCAGATTCCAGCGCCACGGCGGTAACATTTCCACATTCTGAACTAAACCTGCCAGCCGTGCATTCCCTTTCAACTGGGAAAACAACACTCCCGGATGCACGCCATGAAAGAAATTACGTGATGAAAGTAACTGGGAGAGATATTGGGTGAGTTGAAAATCCGGCACCTCTTTCAAGTCTGCTGCGGACTCGGAAGAAACAAAGTCACTCACCACTAATCCAGCCCCACCATCGCTGATGAAATCAACAACAGTCTGAAAATGCTGGGAGCGAATGGCGACCAGCAATTGCTCAAACTGCGGATGAGTATCTCCCACCGCATTTACCGCCTGCAGAATCAACTGACTCAATACGCACGTCGAACAGACCACCTCAAACGGACCGGGCAGATTCAGGTCAGCAGGCTGTGAGAACCGCTGGATGAGCTCAGTCAAATCGGTTTCAGACGAAGTGCTCGTCGCTTCGAAGCCAGCCAGTTCCTGACCGGCTCCAGTGATATCCCGCACATACCGAAAGACGCGCGGATCATCAGAAACGGCCTGCGTTTCTACCGCATAGTCTAAAGCACTCTGATCCACATCTACCAGATGAACCTCACTATACACCTGCAGCAGCTGCTGTAAATCCAGATCATTACAGTTGCCAGCTCCCAGCACACATAATCGTCCCTCTCGATCTCCCGCCAGACCAGCCAGATACCCCCTGAGCGTATCACGATGGCTGGCTCCCGACTCCCAGTTAGGACGACTGGCTTGATTAAAACGAAACTCTTCCTCGAATAATTTGTTCATTGCAGCAGTTTGCTGTCTCCATAAGACATAGCGGTTTCACAGGTTATACAGATAGAATCAACTTTAAGTCATGCGACAGATATATCAATCGAAAACTGACGAGAAATGCATTTTTCGCTACCACTAAATCCGTTCTTCGGCCAAACTAGGACATATATCGCGAGACTCTCTAATTTCTTATCCTGAATGTCATCCGTAATGTTATTCTTCGTAATCGCCTGCCTTGTTCCTGCATTTCTGATTTCGTTCCTGGCCACAGCAGCAATGCGCAAACTGGCCCCCCGATGGGGGCTCATTGATCAGCCCGCACAAAGAAAAGTACACACAAATCCCACGCCTCTGGGAGGTGGAGTCGGAATCTGGCTGGGAGTGATCGTTCCCATTGCCGTCGCTCAGTTGACAGTCCTGATCATTGTAAAATCCGGCGCGACACCCACCTGGATTCCCCAGGAACTGGTTCCCCATTTAGAAGGGGTTCTTTATCGTTCAGGACAATTATGGGCCGTGCTGGCAGGTGGGACGATCCTGGCCGGCATGGGACTGCTTGACGATAAACTCAATATTTCCTGGAAACCCCGCCTGTTCATCCAGTTGCTGGTGGCGTTTGGACTGGTTCTGGCGGGTGTGCGGGGGACGCTGTTTATCCAGCAGCCCTGGGTCGGCATTTTATTGACGGTGGCCTGGATTATTGTGCTGGTCAACTCTTTAAATTTCCTGGACAATATGGATGGTCTGACATCAGGAATCGGTCTGATCGCAGCGGTATTGTTTGCCTTAATCATGCTGCGATTCACCGGCGAGCCGCGGTGGCTTGTGGCCGGCGTTCTGCTGGTGCTGGCTGGTTCAATTGCCGGCTTTTTGTGCCATAACTGGACTCCTGCCAAAATTTTCATGGGAGATTCGGGCAGCTACTTTATCGGTCTGCTTCTGTCTACTATGACGATACTGGGAACCTTTTATTCTGGAGATGCTCCCTCGGGAGAATCGGTTACTGTCAGCCGACATGTCATTCTGGCGCCCCTTTGTATTCTGGCGATTCCCCTGTATGATTTCTGTACGGTGATGATCATTCGCCTGAAAGAGGGACGCAGCCCGTTCCATGCTGATAAAAGCCATTTCTCACATCGGTTGGTAGAACTGGGTCTGAGTAAACGAGACACCGTCCTCACCATTCATCTGGCGACTCTGACTACCGGAGTGGGGGGACTGATTTTGTACGAAGTCTCGTCCTGGAACGCGGCGCTGCTCGTCATTCTAATGATCGTATGCGTGCTTTCCATTGTCACCATTCTGGAGAACGCAGGTCGGAAAAATCGGGAATGAGTAAAAACCGAAAACAAAACCGGTCACAGACATTTCATGCCAAGCCCACTCCGTCTGCCCCCACGCTCCATACATTTCCCGGGGTTTTCGAAGGGATTCAGCTGTTCCTGGTCGGCACTTTTGTCACTGCCCGGTATTTGCTGCCTGCCGAATCGGCGCCTCTGGGAGATACGCTGCACATCGTGCTGGGCTGGTTGATTGTGGCGATTCTGTTTTCCGTAACGCGACTCATCGACGGCTCTCGAACAGTCCGCATTGACCGCTTTGACATTGGCGTCTGGCTGCTGGTCTCGGGACAAGTCAGTTCCACATTCGTCATGATTTACTTCTCGGAAGGGCAACAGCGAGCGGCATTGAACATGATGTGGGAATGGGTCTCTATGGGTTTGACCTTCTCACTGACGCGACGACTTATTGTAACGCCACAACTCCGCACCACACTCTTGCAGGGTTTCCTGGCCACCGTTGTGCTGTTATCGCTCTACGGTATCTGGCAGCATCATTGGATGTACGAGCAACTGTCAAAAGAATACTTAGGGGTTCGGCAGCAACTGGATACGGCTGTCTCACCCTCAATCCATGCCGAATCTCAGCAAAAACTGCTTTCAATGGGAGTTCCGGCAGACGCCTTATCAGGCAGTGGCCGTCAATTATTTGAACAACGTCTGTTGAACAGCTCAGAACCACTGGGCATGTTTGCGCTGGCGAATACTTTTGCAGGTCTGCTCGCAGTCGGCTTCCTGATTGCAGTGGCGCAAGCCATTCAGATTCTGTTTTATAAAACGGAACATATGACTTCAAAATGGAATCGATGCAAAGCCTGGCTCTTAGTCTTACCCCCGCTGCTCATTGGCTATTGCCTGATTCTCACCAAAAGTCGCACAGCCTGGATCGGCGTCATGGGCGGCTTCGTCAGTCTGGCTCTCTTGAAACTGATTCAAAATCGTCAAAACACGCCGGCACAGAGACAATTCTGGAAAAAACGGGCGCTGAAATGGGGCATCACAGGTACGGTTCTGCTGCTCGGATTTTTCCTGCTGGCAACATTCAGCGGTGGTTTTGACCGGGCCGTTTTGACGGAAGCTCCCAAATCACTCCAGTATCGCCTCGAATATTGGACCGGCACCTGGGAGGTCATCAAAGAAAACCCTCTGTGGGGCACAGGCCCCGGAAATTTCCGCAACCATTATCTGAAACACAAGTTGCCCGGATCGAGTGAAGAAATTGCCGATCCGCATAATCTGTTTCTCGATGTCTGGGCCAATGCCGGCATTGCCGCGTTCGCAGGATTGCTGCTGATACTCTTTCTGGCCTGTTCTCACTGGATCATCAGTCCGAAGACAATCCAGACTGATTCTAAAGCAGAGACAACCTCTGTCCGTCATTCATTTTCCTCCGCACAGGTCGCTTTAGTTTTGGGCTTTGCACTCTCTTTCCCGCTGTTATGGGGAGTTCAACTATTCCTGCAGTCGGTTGATGAATCTCTGCTCTGGCTCTTCTGTCCAGGCTGGCTGGTGATTTATTTTGCACTTTATGCAGGCTGGCAAGCCGTGAATGGTGCAGACCAGATGGGTTCGACTTCCTCACTCATGCCTCTGGCTCTCGCGGCGGCTTTTATCGCACTCTGTGTTCATCTCTCAGGAGCGGGGGGCATTGCCATGCCGGCGATCACACAAACCTGGCTGCTCCTCCTGGCGTTGGCGTTTCCTGTCATCTCCCAACGGCAAGACACCGACGAAAGTTCATTTAAGGTAAAAGGTTATGTTCATTTACCTCCCCTCAAAACGATCCATTTGAAAACTCTGTTTTTGAGTGTCTGCGTCTTGTTGATGGTTTTCTTCGTGATGTTTACATTTGCGCCAACAATCCAGCGAAAAAAACTCGTAAGAGAAGGTGAGCAGGCGCTGTTGCGCGGTCAGTACAGTCGCATTGCGCAAGAGTATTTCCGTCAGGCCAGTCAGGCAGATACACTCTCTCCGGCTCCCTGGCAGGCTTTGGCCACCATTCAGTTTAACCAGGGTTCTCATGATCGGGATGCGTTTGAACAAGGGGTAAAACTGCAACAGGCAGTCATCCGGCGGGATCCTGTGAATCCACTGAATTATTTTGAGTTAGGCCACCATTTTTACCAACAGTATCAAGTTTCAAAAATACAGGAGGATCTGGCCGGCGCAATCATAAATCTGGAACAGGCAGTCACCGGTTACCCGAATAATGCACGCTATCGAGCCGTTCTGGCTGAAGTCCTGTCAGACGCAGGTCAAACCAATGAAAGCCTGGAACAGGCACTACGGGCGATGGCGCTGGATGAGGCCAATCGTCGTGCGCGGCATGTGGACAAATATCTGACTGAAGAGACATTAAGTCGAATGAAACAAATAATTAGCGTAAGTCAAAGGAATCAGAATTGAACTCAAGTGCTCTTCAGTTCATAATGGTGAAAGGAGCCCAAAAGGGTTGCACCTGAGTCTTAATGCCCGATGTTCTATTCTCAATATTTATCAACCATAATCTTCTTCGCTGGTGTAATTATGAATCTTCGAACCATTCTCACAACAATGGTTGTTCTTGTTGTCGCTCTTGTTGGTACTGTCTGGTTAGGACGAGGCAAAGGCGATCTCGATTCTGCAAAACCATCAAGGCCGGTCAGCAATTCTGCGGATGACCGCCCCAAGGTAGCAACATCCGGGCCTTATCCCAAAGCAGTCGTAGATAATTCAAACTATCACTTTGGTGAGATGGCGGTCGGCCAGTCCCTCTCTCATAAATTTGTCTTAAAAAATGAGGGAGAAGTCCCCCTTGAGGTCAAAAAAGGGAGTACCACCTGCAAATGCACGCTGAGCGAAATGAAAGAGAATTCGGTCGCTCCCGGTGAATCCATTGAGATTGAACTCACCTGGACGCCCAAAAGCCCGCAGGAGCATTTTGGGCAAACGGCGACGATCTACACTAACGATCCCAAAAATCAGGAACTCAAGCTGCAGATCGAAGGCACTGCCAATAATCTGTTTGCCTTTACCGGCGATTCCACAGGCAGCCCGCACTGGTCCCTGCCCGTTATGTCGAGCGATGCCCCTGTTTCATTCACGGGAAGCATTCATACCAAGTATATGGATGAGTTCAAATTATTAGAAATTGAATCGAGCAAGCCAGGTCTGACCTCGTCATTTAAGCCACTCACGCCTGAAGAATTAAAGGAAGTCGACGCCAAAAGCGGATACTCGATCAAAGTCACTGCAGATCCTGGTCAATTTCCTCTTGGTAGTTTCTCCGAACGCCTGACTGTCAAAACGGATATCCCCAACGATCTGGAAGCCCCTCAGTCCGATGCAGACCATAAACATCCGGAGGGAGAGGATCACAAGCACGAATCTCAGCCTGGGAACAAAAACTTTGTCATCCAGGTCTCAGGAAATCATACGGGACCGATCCGGATCGTCCCGACATTCGGAGTTCACTGGAATCCCGAATCGATGGTTTTGAGCCTCGGAGAATTTTCTGCCAAAGAGGGAAAAGAGGTAATTCTCTCCATGTTTGTGGAAGGCACAGAACAACCACTGGAAATTGTGGATCAGGAAATTTCGCCTGATTTTCTCAAATTTGAATTGAAAAAAGACGACAGTTTTGAATCCAAGACGAAACAGCGCTACGTATTGAAATTTACCGTCCCCGCCGGTCTCCCCTCGGTTTCATTTGGACGAGGTAACCTGGCTAAGGTGAAATTACAAACCAACCACCCGAACGCAAAAAATATTGAATTCCGAGTTCAGTTTGTTTCATTATAAACGGCAAGTCAGTTTCCCTGTAAATCCCGGTACGCCACGTCTGAAGCACTTATCCTTGTTTCTCTGATTTAAATATAACCGTTTCAGGGCCGAGGTCAGATCCACTTTGACGCAATACCATGTTATGAGCTAAGATAAGTGGCGAGGAACACCCTACTCTGTTTATTTCTCTCAGTCATCTCCAGGGAAGGTCGCATTAAATGTTATGTAAACGAATCTCAGACTCGCATTGCCTGCTTGCCTTACTCGCTGCAGTCATGCTGCTGGCTGGCTGCGAAAACAACACGCCTCAGCCTGCCTCGACGCAATCTGAGGCTCCCGTTGAAAAACAACATTCTGCTGCCCCAGCGGACAAGCCCAATGTCACGCATTCTGAAAAAGTCGCCCCTGCTGAAAAAACAGACTCTAAAATAAGCCCTGACGCTGTGAAACCGATCTCGCACAGCACGCCCAAACCGCTGTTCAAAGACTGGCCTGCTCCCAAGCTGGCAATCGTGTTGACCGGCGAACGTCATGGTTATCTTGAGCCGTGTGGCTGTACTCAGAATCAAACCGGCGGCGTCTCCCTTCTGGCCAATCTCTTCCAACAGATTGAAGATCGAAAGTGGCCTGTGACTGCCTTTGATCTGGGAGGACTGGTCAAACGCAATCGCCGCCAGAGCCAGATTAAATACGAAACCATTCTGGCTTCCCTGAAGGATATGAAATACGGCGGAGTTGGATTGGGGCCTGAAGAACTTCGCTTCGGTGCTGATATTTTTCTGCAGTTACATAACCCCGAACCAACGTCTCCCAATACAACCCCCACCTTCCTGGCAGCCAATATTCTGATTCTGGAAACTCCCGATCTGGGAAAAAGCCATTTCAAAATTATCGAAGTTGGCGGCGTCAAGATAGCAGTGACTTCCCTCATCGGCAAAAGCCGTATGGAAAAGCTCCCGGATATCACCTGGCAGGAACCAGCGAAAGTGCTGCCTGAACTCATCAAAAAAATGGAAGCAGCCAAGCCAGACCTGATGATCCTGCTGTCTCAATCTAACAAGGAAGAATCAAAATCGCTGGCAGAAAAATTCCCCGTTTTTGATATTCTGCTGACCGCAGGTGGCGTCGAAGATCCGATCGGAGAACCAACATATATCGGAAAAACGATGATGGTCGATGTTGGCCACAAGGGAAAAAGTGCCGGCGTAGTTGGTTATTACCCTCAAGTGGCAACAAAGGCTGATCCTTCAAAACGGTTCCGTTTCACGGTGATCGAGTTGGATAAGCAACGCTTTCAGGATACACCCCGTATGGCCGAGCAGATGCAGTTTTATCAGGACCGCCTGAAACAGGAAGACCTTGCAGCGAAAGAACTCCCCATCGACCATCCGCGTGGCGCCACATTCGTCGGAGCAGAAAAGTGTGGCGAGTGTCATACGAAAGCATACGAAAAATGGTTAACTACCGCGCATGCCCATGCGTACGAAAGCCTGATAACCGGTCGGGAAGACCAGAAAGGCCAGGATGTCATTTCCCGTATCTATGATCCCGAATGCCTGTCCTGCCATGTAACCGGGTGGAATCCTCAGGAAGTGATTCGCTACAAAAGTGGTTTTGTCAACAAGCAGGAATCACCGCATTTGTTAGGGCAGCAATGCGAAAACTGCCACGGCCCGGGTAGCGGACACATCGAGCTCGTCGATATGGACAAACTCGAAGAAGCTAAAAAAGTCATGCGGGTCACACTCGCGGAAGCAAAAAAGAATACCTGTTACCAGTGTCACGATCTCGATAACAGCCCCAAATTCGAATTTGACTCCTACTGGGAAAAAATCAAACACCCCTGGCGAGATTAGTTCTCTTCCCAATCCTGCGAATTAATTTCATCCTCGATACAAATGGTCTTCAAATGCTGGAAGTAGAGCAAAAATTTGCCATCGCGGACAAAGAGGCTTTGATTGCGCAACTCGAGCAGCTCGGCGCCACACGGGGCACCAGCCTGGAGCAACAGGATTTCTACTTCATGCATCCCGTTCGCAATTTTGCCGAGACCGACGAAGCCCTGCGCATCCGCTGCAATGGATCAGACAACCGCATCACTTACAAAGGTCCGAAGCGGGCGACCGTCAGTAAGGTGCGCAAAGAAATTGAACTGGCGTTTGCATCAGGCCAGCCCGCGTTTGCACAATTGTCGGAAATGCTCAACCTGCTGGGGTTTCAACCTCTGAGATCGGTTAAGAAACGGCGTATCCCCTTCACTTATCTGCAGGGTCAGCACGCATTTGAAATTACCGTCGATGAAGTGGAAGGACTGGGAATCTTTGCAGAAATCGAATTACTGGCAGAAGAGTCGGAACTTCAGGAGGCAGAATCCGCCATCATCCAGCTGGCAGAATCTTTGACGCTGTCTGATCCCATCCGAATATCGTATCTGGGAATGCTGATCGAAAATGAAAATCAGTTTGACAATGCCTGAAACTCTTACAGATTTTCAGATCTTTCCCGTGATTTATTCCTTTTCACACAGGCGGAATTCTGAAATAATTGATCTCCGTGAGATTCTCTCACGTTTCCTATTGTGACAGGAAAAAAATCCGCTAGTATATTTTCGTCCACAATAGACATTTCCTTTTAAATCCATGGGTCGAGACGGCGTTCAATAATAACGTCCCCGCAATTCTCGACAAATTAGGCACTTGCTTCGCCTGACGAAATCAAATTCAATTGCGGGGCAAATGTCATCTTATTGAAGGAAGACCTCAATGGCTGCAAAGTCACGATCAAAACGAGCCGCAACCCCCTCCCCCGCTCATAACAACGGCTCCGGCAATTCTGAGGGGATGCTCGACAACGCACTCGGACAAATTGAGCAGGCGTTTGGCAAAGGTGCCATCATGAAACTGGCGGGAGAGAACGCACAGGTAGTTCCCTCAATTTCCAGCGGTGCACTTTCACTTGACCTGGCCCTGGGTGGCTCAGGTTTTCCCCGCGGACGGGTGATTGAACTGTACGGCCCGGAATCGAGTGGAAAAACAACTCTCGCATTACACGTGATTGCGAATGCCCAGAAAGAAGGAGGCATTGCCGCCTTTATCGATGCCGAACATGCACTGGATCCAATCTGGGCAAAAAAACTGGGAGTCAACATATCCGAAATGCTGGTCAGTCAACCCTCCTACGGAGAAGAAGGGCTGCAAATTGCGGAAATGCTGATCAAATCGAACTCCGTTGACGTGATTGTGATCGACTCGGTCGCAGCACTGGTCCCCAAAGCAGAACTGGACGGCGAAATTGGTGATACTCACGTTGGCCTGCAGGCCCGAATGATGAGCCAGGCCATGCGAAAATTAACCGGAGCCATTTCCAAATCCAAAACGACCGTGATTTTTATCAACCAGATTCGTGAAAAAATTGGCGTGATGTTTGGTAGCCCCGAAACAACACCCGGCGGTCGTGCCCTGAAATTTTACAGTTCCGTGCGAGTTGATGTCCGCCGTATCGCCACTCTGAAAGATGGTGATAACGTCACAGGCATCCGAATGAAAGCCAAGATTGTCAAAAATAAGATTGCTCCCCCTTTCCGGGTAGCCGAATTTGACATGCTCACGACAGGCGGAATCAACTTCGAACTGGATCTTCTGGACCTGGCCGTTGAAAACAAAATCGTCAAAAAGAGCGGTAGCTGGTTCAGTTACGGAGAAACACGCCTTGGACAGGGGCGAGACCGTTCCAAGGTGGTTCTGGAAGAAAACCCCGAAATGTGCCTGGAGATCAAGCAGAAAGTTCTCGAAGCACAGGGACTGCTGCCCGCTGCGAAACCGGAAGTGGAAACGGTTGAAGCCTGATTCAGCAAACTCTCTGTATAATGAAATTTTCATGATAAATGATCGAAACGACCTTGATGCCGACAGTGGTATTCAAGGTCGTTTTGCATTGGGTTCTCCCTGCAAATACGGTAAAATTGCTATGAAACATCGGCAGACCGGATTGCAATAATTTCGCCTGACTCACATTACGTCTTTTTTGATTGAATCCAAGGCAATGAATGTTTGATGCACAACCAGTAAAATTTGCTCGCAGCCGCGTCTTGTTGACGAAGGCCTTATTGGCTGGTCTGTTTTTGTTTGTATTAGAACAAAGCCCATCACTTAATGCACAAGGCCTGGATGCAAAAGCTGTTGCATTCGCCCTGGAAAAACAGCTGATCAAGGCCATTGATAAGGCTGAGCAGTCGGTAGTGGCGATTTCCAAAATCAAAACAAGAAAACAACAGTTGCCCACCCGGATCCCCGCCCCGTTCGGCCTGGATCCCAATCAGGGATTAAATATATCTCAAGACCCACAGGATCAGAATTTTATTCCGACCGAGTTCGGGTCAGGGGTTATCATTCCGGATCCGACAAAACAGAACCGGACCTTGATCCTGACAAACTATCATCTCACAGAGGGAGGACCTGTTGCAGGGAAAAAAATAATTTCTGAAAATCGGATTTATGTTCACAGCTCCCACCGACAGGGATTTTATGCAGAAATCCTCGCTGCTGACCCCCGCAGTGATCTCGCCGTCCTCAGTCCGGAACGAGAGCTTCCCAATGAATATGCCCGCTCCCTGATTCCGATTATGTATGGAAATACTGATTCCCTTCGAAAAGGACAATTTGTGATCGCGCTGGGAAATCCCTACGCAATCGCCCGCGATGGTTCTCCCAGCGCGAGTTGGGGAATTGTGAGTAACTTCCATCGGTTTCCGGTGCCTGTCCCGAAACACTTTTTCAATCAGGAACTTGATAAAGAGGAAACGCTGCATCATTTTGGAACTTTAATGCAGGTCGATACGCGCCTGGACCTGGGGACCAGTGGTGGTGCATTACTCGATCTCGATGGTAATCTGATCGGGGTAACCACCGCGCTGGCCGCACTGGAGGGATATGAAAAATCGTCCGGTTACGCGATTCCCATCGACAGCGCAACATTGCGCATCATCAACAGTCTTTCTGAGGGTCTGGAAGCAGAATATGGTTTCCTGGGCATTGGGCCACATACCATCGAGCAAAAACAGGCACGTCTCAATTTTGTGGGAAACTTCGCGTTACCAGAACCTTATTATGTGGAAGCCGATAGTGTGAAACAACACTCTCCGGCCCAATTAGCAGGTATGCAGCCACACGACCTGATTCTCTCAATCAATGGTCAAAAATTGACAAATGAACTCGATTTGATGCGGGAAGTGGGTAAAGCTGGCGCGGGAAGTGAAGTAAAGCTTCAAATCTTGAGAGGAAAAAAACCACGTGAGTTGACTCTGACAGTGAAACTAGGAAAATGGCCGGTGGTTGATGATGAAGGAATTGTTCAAACGCAGTTTCGACATCCCCTCTGGCGCGGATTGAGAGTCGATTACCCCACTGCTCGCAAGAAATACACATTCAGTCCGTTCAGTTATCCACCTGCTGTCGTCGTGACTCATGTTGTTCCTGGAAGCCCCGCTCAACTGGCAGGCCTCACGGAAGGGACGTTTATCAGCCATATTAATGATCAGCCGGTTCAGACACCTGAAGCCTTGTATCAGGAAGCACAAAAAACAAACAACTCACAAGTCATATTACAACTTTTGGATGGCCGAAAGGTAATCCTTCCCCTCCCTAGCAAGTAATTTTAAAAACCAATGAAAACAGACGAACTTCGCGAGAATTATCTTTCCTTCTTTGAAGAAAAAGGATGCATCCGACGACCATCCGATGTTCTGGTCCCACGCGATGACCGCACCGTATTATTCACACCCGCGGGAATGAATCAGTTCAAAGATCAGTTTCTGGGAGTAGGCAAACTCGAATTCACACGGGCAACGACCTGCCAGATGTGCCTGCGAACGGGCGATATTGCAAATGTGGGAGTAACTGCCTATCACCACACCTTTTTTGAAATGCTGGGTAACTTCTCTTTCGGCGATTATTTTAAACGCGAAGCCATCCACTGGGCCTGGGAATACCTGACGGATAAAAAATGGCTGGGACTCGATCCGAAGCTGCTCTCCGTAACGGTCTATAAAGAAGATGAAGAAGCCTACAATATCTGGCATGACGAAATCAAACTTCCCTCCAACCGCATCAGCCGTGAAGATGAACACGAAAATTTCTGGCCCGCCGGTGCGCCTTCCTTAGGTCCCGATGGCGTTTGTGGGCCTTGCAGTGAGATTTTCTATCACCCCAATGGCGGGAAAGATAACGTCGAAATCTGGAACCTGGTTTTCACCCAGTTCAATCGCGTCGGAGATCCTCCCAACAATCTCAAGCCGCTGCCCAAAAAGAACATCGACACCGGCATGGGCCTGGAACGGACTGCTTCCGTCCTGCAGGGTGTTCAAAGCAATTTTGAGATCGATACGCTCAAACAGCTCTGCCTCGCAGCCGCTGATACGGTGGGAATCGGATATGAATTTGAAAAGCCGACCGGTCGTCCAATCCGACGTATTTCAGACCACGTCCGGGCTATCACTTTCAGTATCCATGAAGGGGTCAATCCGGGCAGCGAAAAAGAGAGTTATGTCGTGCGTCAATTACTCAGACGCGCTCTCCTGGAAGGCTACCTGCTCGGCAAGCATGAACCGTTCCTGCATCAGCTCGTCCCCGCTGTTGTGGAGATCATGAAAACACCTTATCCGGATATTGTGAAAACGGTCCAGAATGTCCAGCGGACTATCAAAGATGAAGAAGAACAGTTTCTGGGTGTGATCGAAAAAGGGCTGGCCCGTTTTGAAGGGTTCCTGAAAAACGCGGAAAAGCAAGGCCTTTCGGAAATCTCGGGGGAAGACGCATTTGACCTGCATCAGACAGACGGTTTCCTGATCGAACTGACAGAAGCACTTGCCGCCAAAAATAATATTGCCGTCGACCGCGTCGAATTCAACACTCTGATGAAACGGCACAAAGAAGGCAGTGGGAGCGGCGCCTTTCTGGATTCGGTGATGTCAGAAGGTCCGTTGACCGCTTTACACAAAACCACCAGCGACACCCTGTTCCAGGGTTATGAAACCACACAAGCCGAATCAAAAGTAATCGGCATTATTGCCGAAGAGAGACTCGTCGAGTCCATGGTGGAAAAAGGGCATGCCCACCCGGTAGTCGTTGTTCTGGACCAGACCCCCTTCTATGCAGAAGCCGGCGGGCAAGTGGGAGATATTGGTTTTCTTGAAGCAGACGGAGTGAAATTTGAAGTCATCAACACCCAGAAAAACGGGGGACTGATTCTTCACATCGGCCATCTGTTAACAGGCAAAATGGAACAGGGACAAACTCTCACGGCAAAGGTTGTTGCGCCTCGACGTTCCGGAATTCAACGTGCCCATTCGGCGACTCACCTGTTGCATCATGCACTGCGAACCGTGTTAGGTGAAAACGCCATGCAGCGTGGTTCGAAAGTGGAAGAAGATACGCTCCGCTTCGACTTTTCGCACAGCAAAGCACTCACGCCGGAAGAAATCAGCACGATTGAGGATATCATCAACCAGCGTATTTCGGAGGGAGCCAGCGTCAGTACGCAACTGATGAAACTTCCGAAAGCCCGTGAACTGGGAGCAATGGCTTTGTTCGGTGAAAAGTATCCGGACAATGTGCGTGTTGTCCAGATGGGAGATTTCAGTATTGAACTGTGCGGGGGGACTCATCTCTCAAATACAGGGCAAGTCGGGTTATGCAAAATTGTCAACGAAGAACCCGTTGCCAAAGGCGTGCGCCGCATTCATGCACTCACCGGCTCCAAAGCACTCGAAAAGACCAGAGCTACCGAACAACTTCTGCAGGAAATCGCCTCACAACTCAAGGCGCCGCGACTGGATGAGCTGCCTCAACGAATCCACCAGTTGCAGGAAGAATTACGGGAGACAAAAAAACAACTCCTGAAGTACTCCAGCAAATCACTGGCAGGCACGGCAGATGAATTGCTGGAACGGGCCCCGACAGTCAATGGCGTAAAAATTGTTGCCTATCATGCCCAAGATGCTTCCCGGGATCAATTAAGAGAACTCGCAGATCACCTGCGTAAAAAGGGAAAGCAGGTCGCTCTGATTCTGGGTACGGTTCTCGATGGTAAAGTCGCTCTGATGGCGGCTGTCAACCAGGAGCTGATCAAGCAAGGGTTGAAAGCCGGCGATTGTGTCAAAGCCGCCGCACAGGTTGTCGGCGGCGGTGGCGGCGGAAGACCTGATATGGCGGAAGCCGGCGGCAAAGATCCGGAAAAACTGGACGATGCGCTTTCCACCGGCGCAGACTACTACCGCGGTCAACTGGAAGGTTAACCGCGATTTCAATCTGCGTGGACCTAAATTAAATTGCGGCGATTGAGTTCTGCAACAACACGTTGAACAATCTGTGAAACTTCGTTGTTGTCGAGCTCTTCCGTAATCCCGGTAGAGCAGCCACCAATCGGTTCGTTGGTAATCCCATGTTCGGAAAGCATACATTGCAGCGTGCGGCTCAATGTGGAAATATCGGTTTTCTGTTCCGATGTAATCGGCTGGCGCCCTTGCCCCATCTGAAAACCACGCAGCTCAACGGCGGCGCGGAATCCTTCCGGAAATTCGGCAGAATAGATCATCGTATCGAATAAAGTTAACAGATCGTATTGAACACGGCGGGCTTCATCCAGCTGCGATGACATCGTCAGATCATAGAGCTTGCGTGTCAGTTCTGGGACTACGCCGGAACTTGCATTGGTTCCGCCGTCTGCTCCGATCAGCAATAAAGGCATCAACGCCGCATCCCAGCCGGTCAGAAATGAAAACTCAGGACGATTAGGACGCACGGCCTGAATCATGCGAATCATATGGGGAATATCGCCCGATGAATCTTTGATAGCAACGATCTTCTCACATTCTTCGGAAAGACGCTGAATCGTCGGCACATCAATGGGGCTGGCAAACATTGGAATGTTATATAACGTCACATCAATGGGTGTATTATCGCCAATTTCCTTAAAATAAGCATAAACAGAAGCTGGACTCAGTTTGTAATAAAAGGGAGCCACAATCGCCACGGCCCGGATTCCCAGTTCATGGTAAAACTCGCAGGCTTTGATCGTTTCACGTACATTCGCTTCCGCTGCTCCCGCCAGAATCGGCACACGCCCGCGTGTCTGGTCAGCAATAATCGCCACAATACGACGACGTTCTTCCGGAGTAAAACGGGTGAATTCGCCAGTGGAACCGTTCGGATACAGTCCATGAACTCCTTTTTCAATGAGCCAATCAATATATCGACGTAATTCCGGCTCGTTGATTTCGCCTTTTGAATCGTAAGGAACCAGATTCGGAGTAAAAATTCCACTGAGTTTTGACTGGGGCTGCATGCGGGGAAACACCTATACATAAATACAAACAGTTGCGAGTTTACAGGATATAGGAAAATTATAGCATACAAATCAGCGGGAAGACACAGTTTCAGCCCTCTTCTGCGGACTCTTCCCGGGACTTATCTGATTCTTTGGTTTCTTCGGTTTCTTCCGTTTCCAAAACTTTTTTATTGGCTGATTTCTCTTCATCATTCCCGTTTCCCCTGGGAGTATTAAATTCCTCAGCATCGATCCCTGCCTCCAGAACTTTGGCCGCTTCGGCCTCTGCAGAGCGTCCATAAAACTGCAAGATCAGGAATAATATGACCAGACCAACCGGCAAGAGAATATAAGGTTGAATGCCAAACCCAACTGGAATATAGCCAAATACGACAGAAACCGCGGCAACGGTGAGTGCATACGGCATTTGTGTTAGCACGTGATCTAGATGATCAGAGCCAGATGCAGCCGAGGAAAGTACCGTCGTATCAGAAATAGGTGAGCAGTGATCACCGAAGATCGCTCCCGCCAGCACGCCCCCGATTGTGCCCAGCATCAGATGATGGTTGGGGCCGGCTTCATTCAAGGGAACCAACAGGCTATACGTGACCGAGATCGATAAAGGCATTAACAACCCCATCGTCGACCAGGAGCTGCCGGTCGCAAAACTGACCGCTGCAGCCAAGAGAAAGGTGATCGTTGGCATCCAGTTCGGAGAAAGACTTCCCGAAAGCATTTCGACCAGAACTCCTGCGGTATTCAGATGACTTTCATCGCAAACTGTGGCAACCGACCAGGCCAGAACCAGAATCAGGATTGCCAGAAACATGCTTTTCGCACCGACTGACCAGGCTTCAACACACTCATTCAGTGAAAGCGCTTTTGAAAAACTGCAACTGGCAATGGCGGCAATCGAAGCCAGGAACGAAGA
Source organism: uncultured bacterium (assembly GCA_963974925.1). Lineage (GTDB taxonomy): Bacteria > Planctomycetota > Planctomycetia > Planctomycetales > Planctomycetaceae > Gimesia. The sequence goes on from CAXBFD010000046.1 coordinate 20,785, forward strand.
TATCAGTAATACCCGATTCGGGGAAGCATGTTCCAGGATTGTACGAAAATTCTTTTCCAGTGCCGGTTGCCCCTGCTCAAATCGCGCGAGGTTGAGTTGCTCGACGGCCACAGCCCCCGTCCACCACAGCCCGATTATTGCCAGCCCCAGCAGAATGGATAAAGGAATCAGCGCATTTCGTAATAATTGACGATGTGCCAGTTCCCCTTTTTCCGCTAGCGATTCTGCCTCAATCACTTTCACCCGCCCTGGTCGAACAACCTGATTAAAGGCAATTGCTCGAACTTCGGCCTTCAACATCGGACCATAATCGTGTCCCAGATAGGCAACCAGCCAGACGAACGCTAATAAATGCAACGGATAAAAACGATATGGGAGGCTGTATAAAAATGTGGTGTAGTAATCTTCGGCCATTCCCAGACTGGCATACGAGTCCGCGATATAACCGATTTCGACTCCCACCCAGGTTGAAATAATGGCGATTCCAGAAACGGGAGCGGCAGTAGAATCGACTAAAAATGCAAGCTTCTCGCGAGATACTTTCATACGGTCAGTAAAAGGCCGCATCGAACTTCCTACCAGCAGCGAATTGGCATAGTCATCAAAAAAAACAACCAGTCCCATAAACCAGGTCATGAGCTGACTATGCTCGCGTTTTGTCGCATATTGCGCCAGTCGGGCCACTAATGCCGCTGTGCCTCCTCCCACAGACATGACCCCCACCATGGCGCCAAGGAACATCGTAAATAAAATAATCATCATATGGGAATTGTCAGGACTCCCTGGTTCGACAATTTCATGGATCACAAAAGTATCCAGAGTATGCACAAACCCCAAAAACAGATTCCCGTGAGATAAGATCACAGCGCCACACCAGACACTTACCAGCAGCGCCAGAATGATATTCCGAAACCAGATCGCCAGTACAACGGCGATCACGGGCGGTAACAGACTTAACCATTTTGAAATACGGTAAACTTCTTCCGAAGCGGCGCCACGAATATTTGGATCAACAACGATCGTATCCTGGGTAATAAAGACTTTTTGGTTCTGCGCCAAATCCGTCTTCAATTCCAGTACCCCGTTCTGGAAGGCCGGTAATGCGGTATCAACGCCATCAACCCATAGTTCCAGACCAATTATTTGTTGGGGATGACCCGAAAATTCAGTATCGAGTGTTCCATTCACAGCCAGAGCGCGGATGGTTACTTTACTGACGGGGATTCCTCTTACGGCAATTTCAGGCGCTTCTATTGTGTACCTTGCCGGTTCTTTAAGCAGAGGTACATCCGAGATCTTCTCAGATTGCGCTAAGAAGCTGGTCAAAATAATCAGATAGAAATGAATCGCCGCCATCGTCCCTCAGGCTGCTTAATCGATGAAGTGAAGGGTGTAAAGCAGATTGAATTCGCGCAAAATCATACTTCCCAAACATCCTGCTGCCTACATTGAAACCGATATCTCTCTGATCCGCAAGCGCTGTTTTCCAGAAAGTCGCTTGTTTTCGTGGTCTGACAGGCCAGCCACTCTCAATTCGCCGTCGATTTTGAGGGATTTTCCCTCGGCCAGAAAAGATGAAAAGTCGCTCCGCGATCAGGATTGGATTCCGCTTCAATCGTTCCACCATGCAGAGAAATAATGCGCCAGCACTTCGACAAACCAAAGCCCAAACCTCGGCCTGCCTGTCTTGCCGAATAGAAAGGGTCAAACAAGTGCTCCCGTTCCTGTTCCGTTAAGCCAGGACCGTCATCAATCACACGAATATGCAGGACAAAGTTTGAGCCTGCAGCCACTTCTTCTGAAACAATCCGGAGATGACCACCTGCTTCGAGGACATTCAGACCATTCAGGATCAAATTACTCAGAACTACCTTGCATTGAACTTCATCAGCCCAGATTGCATGCGCGTCTGAAATCTCCACTGAAATTTGAATACCCGAGTCAGAAATGGCATCTTTAAGACTGACCAGAACCTCTTCGGTTGTTGCCCGCAGATTGAGTGATGTCGGCTGTGGAACAGGTGGCCTGGCAAACAACATGGCATCACCGATCATATCCCGCACGCGATATGCCTGACCGCCGATCGTGGTCAGAGACCGCCGACGTTCGGGGTCCGTTTCCTCTTTGAGCAGCATCTGCACGCGTCCAGCAATCGTAGCGACGGGGTTATTAATTTCGTGCCCTGCGCCAGCTGCAAATTCTGCCATCGCCTCCAGCTTTTCCGTGCTGGGAAACACGCGCCCTTCTGTCGAACGAGTCTGAGATTTCTGCTCGGTCACCTGAGCCAGCAGACAGCGGCTCAAATGAATCAATTGCGCGATGAGCGGAAGTTCTGAAGTCCATCTTGTGGAAGAAAAAAGATAAACTCCCGCAATCTCGAACTGGTCGCAAGGAATTGGAAAGTAGTCGAACGGCCCGCAGGAGATCTGCTGAAAAGGCCTCCCCTGCTCGAACACAGACTGAACCTGTTCTTTAACCGGCCGATTTTTCGATACCTCAATCGATTCATAAATGAAACATTCCGTCTCATTTTGAGCAGACGAAAAGATGCCTGCAGTCAGCCTTTGAGTCCCGCAATCAAAAACTGCGAGATAGGCGGCTTCCGCACCGGTAGCTTCGCACCAGACAGCAGACAGTTCGCTGATGACTGATTTGAGTGACCGGGCAGGAATTAAAGAAAACAGACGTCTGTAATAAGCGTCCGGTAATTCCCTGTTTGCGGTACCGGTTTCGCTCGACATCTGACACTCCATGAAACAGCACCCACGACGATCGGAAATGCAGGCCTCCGACCGTCATGAAACTGATGACTGTTCGAGCCCGGAATTAACCCGCAGCGTGAACGGATTCCAGATTGAGAAGCGTACAAACACGATCTGCTAATTGCTCGACTTCAAATGGTTTCTGCATGAAATCATTCGCACCGGCAGCTTTGAGATCTTCAATCTTGTCTGCTTCAACCATCCCGCTGATACAGATGATTTTCACATCGTCCATGGACGAGTCACTACGGACGCGCTGACAGACTTCCTTGCCATTGATGTCAGGCAGCATGACATCCAGAATAATAATATCAGGGTGATATTCTTTGACCATCATTCCCGCATCGAACCCGTTGTTGGCAACACGGATTTCAAACCGGGAATCAGCGTCCAGAATGTCGCGGATCAGTTCTACCAACTCTTCATCATCATCAACGATCAAAGCCTTGCGTTTCCCGCTTTCCAAAGCATCAGTGGGAATTCCATTGTCTTTCATAAACTTAAACAGGACGTCACGCGGTATTCTGCGAAAGCGGGAGCCGGGGACCCGAAATCCCTTTAACTGCCCAGAATCAAAACAGCGGATAATCGTTTGTTGACTCACTTTGCAAATCTTTGCGGCTTCGCCTGTGGTAAAGACCGTTTTCATATTGCTCATCCATCCTTTGAAGACCCGCTACTTGTGCGGGAAAGACCAAGCGCTGTAAGGCTATTACAACATGCAATAACCGAGCCCCTGCGCAGTGAAACCGATGACCCGTTCATCAGATTCGCTGCATGAAACTGACATCTCCATAATCAGCCTCTTATCTATTTACCTGAAAACAGGTAAAGTGATAATAAACCGCATCCTCCAAGGTGCAGTTCTGTGGCCCGTTGACTTGCCAAACGCTACTGACTTTCCAGACGCCACAAGTATCCCACTTAGATACAAACGCCAAGACTTTCAACACCGCTTGACTTTACCAGTATTATCAATAACTCCGATTGTATCTATTCTGACGATATGGTCAACACGCATTCGCCCAGTTGCCCAAATAATTGAATAAACAGTTATCAGGCATACACTTGCAAAAAGCCGACTCAGCCCCGAGCTCCCCTAGAGTCACAATAAACCCCCGAAAGCCACATGGCGAATAGGTAAGAAAGGCAGTTATTACCGCGTATCGGAAAGGCCGAATTCGTCTGAAAATCAGAATTTATGTGGCCATGCGGCTGGCGCTATTGAGATAAAGCACTAATACCGTCAAATCGGCCGGGGTCAGCCCGCTGATTCTGCCTGCCTGTCCCACATTCAGTGGTTTGACTCGTGTCAATTTTTCTCTGGCTTCATTACGCAGGTTCGGAACCAGCCGGTAATCGATATGGTCAGGTATGTGCAGTGTTTCCACATTTTTCTGCTTCTCGATCTCGGCTGTCTGCCGGCGGATATAACCCGCGTACTGCACCTCAATCAGTGTCTGTTCAATCGCCCGTTCCGAAAAATGAAAGCCGCTCAATTCCGGTGCAAATTCACAGATTTCCGGCCAACTGATATCCTGGCGGCGAAGCCATTCTTCCAGAGTGTTACCCTGATAACGTGTGCTCCGAATGAACTGCATGATTTTTGCAATTTCTGCTTCGTGCGTCTGGTATTGCTGCCAGCGTTCATGATCTACAGATCCGACGCGGTGTCCGATGGGCGTCATGCGTCGATCAGCGTTATCCTGTCTGAGTAACAATCGAAACTCCGCCCGCGATGTAAACATCCGGTAAGGCTCATCCACGCCTTTGGTCACCAGATCATCAATGAGCACTCCCAGATATGCCTCGTTACGATCTAGGATCAGGTCTTCTTTGCCGGAAATTTTTAATGCCGCATTTAACCCGGCCAGCAATCCCTGGCCGGCAGCTTCTTCATAACCGGTTGTCCCATTCAACTGGCCTGCAAAATACAAGCCTTCTACAAGTTTGGTCTCCAGCGTCGGCTTCAATTGCGTTGGAGTGGCAAAATCATATTCGACAGCATAACCATAACGCATGATTTCCGTATGCTCCAGCCCCCGAATCGCATGAATCATCTGATCCTGAACATCGCGAGGCAGACTGGTGGAGATGCCATTGCAGTAATACTCGTTGGTGTAACGACCTTCAGGTTCCAGAAAGATCTGGTGCGAGTCGCGCTCTGAAAATCGTACAACTTTATCTTCGATCGAAGGACAATAACGCGGACCAGTGGAATTGATCTGACCGGAATACATCGGCGCGCGATGCAGATTTTCATTGATCAGACGATGAACTTCGGCATTGGTTTCTGTCAGATAACAGGGCATCTGCGACTGAGTGATTTTCTCCGTCATATAAGAAAAAGGTTGAGGATTCTCATCTCCTGGCTGCTCGTTCAGAACTGAAAAATCAATTGTGCGGCCGTTGAGTCGCGCGGGGGTTCCCGTTTTAAAACGCTGGAGTTCAAACCCCAACTCGGCCAGGCTGTCCGAAAGCGTGCCTGTAGTCCCTTCTCCGGCGCGACCACCTTTTGTTTTGGCTTCGCCGGTATGCATAATCGCCTGGAGAAATGTGCCCGTTGTCAGAATCACAGCACGCGCGCGATAAGTCGCATCGCCGTGAACCAACACTCCGGTGATCCGCCCCTCTTCTACTAAGAGACTCTTGACGATCTCCTGTCTGAGTGCCAGATTATCCTGTTGCTCGACCTTCCATTTCATACAGAATTGATAGGCCTTTTTATCCGCTTGCGCACGCGGACTATGCATGGCAGGCCCTTTAGAGAGATTGAGCATCCGGAACTGAATCCCGGTTTCATCAATCACACGTCCCATTTCCCCGCCCAGAGCGTCGATTTCGCGGACAATCTGTCCTTTTGCCACCCCACCAATCGCAGGGTTACAACTCATCTGGCCTACGGTATCGCAGTTCATGGTTAAGAGGGCCGTTTTTGCTCCCAGCCGCGCGGACGCCAGTGCCGCTTCACAGCCGGCATGGCCGGCTCCGACAACAACAACATCATAATCATAGTAAACGGACTGACTCATGGTTCTTCTTTGTGAAATAAAGTGAATCTGATCTGGCTTATCTGAAGAGTTTGCCCGCATCGGGTAACGTCATTTTCAGATGTTCTAATGCAGTCATGGTAACGACACGGCCGCGAGGCGAACGCTGGATAAACCCGCAACGCAACAGAAACGGCTCGACTTCGTCTTCCAATGTATCCGCAGGAATATTCAAGCTGTGACCGAGTGCCTGAACTCCCGCAGGCCCCCCGGAAAATGTTTTAATCAATGTTTCCAGATAGCGCCTGTCCTGGCGTTCCAGGCCAAGATGATCAATCTCGAGCATTTCAAACGCCTTGGTCACCACATCATTTGTAATTTTACCGTCTGCTTTACTGGTGGCAAAATCACGCGCCCAACGTAACAGGTTGTTGGCCTTACGGGGTGTCCCCCGACTGCGCCTGGCAATTTCAAATGCAGCGACATCGGAAATTTCTGTCCGTAGCTTATTCGAATTTCTGCGAACGATTTCGACCAGTTCACTGTCTTCGTAAAAATCCAGATGTTCTCTACGGACAAATCGATCACGTAAGGGAGCAGTTAACATCCCGCTGCGCGTCGTTGCTCCAATCAGTGTGAACTTCTGCAGTTTCATATTCACCGTGCGGGCATTGATCCCTTCACCCAGCGTAATATCAACGCGAAAGTCTTCCATGGCCGGATAAATAAATTCTTCGACTGTGGCCGGCAATCGATGAATTTCATCAATAAACAGAAACGAACCATGACTGGCGTTTGTCAGATAAGGCAACAGATCCTTAGGCGCACTTAAAGAAGGACCAGAGGTAATCTGCAATTCGGTTCCCAGCTCTTTCGGCAGCACAGACGCGAGCGTCGTTTTCCCCAATCCGGGAGGGCCATCCAGCAAGAGATGCCCCAAAGGTTCATTCCGTTTGCGGGTCGCATCCAGAATCACTTGGAGCCGCTCCACCACCTGCCGTTGCCCGACGACTTCACTGAGCCGCTGAGGTCGTAGCGCATCATCGTACTCCGCATCATCGGCCAGAAAGCTGGAATCCCAGCCACCTTCTCCACCGGAAAAATCCTCTTCCGGTTCATCCCCCCCTCTAATGACAGGCTCACGCACCATGCTCGCATTCACATTCTTTTGTACAGTATCCGGATTGACTCAGCCCCTGCTCGATGGCTGGTATCATAGCAAAAGAACTCCCCCGCCGTAAAACCCAGACAAGGGCCTACTCAAAGTTCAGTGATGCTTTATTTAAAACGATCTCACTGACTGGTCATTTCAGTATAGGCAACAGACATCACTAACATGCAAAAGGGCAAAGCAAAAATGGCGCCGATGCCCAATGTGATAATCGTCCCCACGAAGTAAATCACAAATATCAGCAGAAAAATCGCCGTCAGACTCATCAGGTTGCCTCGTGTGACGTTCCTCGCTTCGGAAAAGGATTTGATTCCCGGTAAGTTACGATCGATCAGAACATAGGAATAAGGCCAAAACATCAACAACAGGATGATTCCGGGAATCACCAGTAAAAGCATTCCCACCATCACTGCCATGCCAAGCAACAATGAGCAGGCCACCATTCTCCATAGAAAACGTCCACCACTAAACAGCTCACTCATTCCCGGATTTCGCCCCTGCGCAATCTGCAACAGGACCTGCTGCATACCTAATTGAAAAAACAGACTGACTATGATCACTCCTGCGATAGCCGCCAGATAGAACAGAATCAGCGTGGGAATGATCACGGCTTGATTATTCTGGCCTGCTATCGCTGCGGCCACAAAAAACATCACAATAAAAAATAAATAGACGGCGATGGATGCAACGTAAGTGAGGATATTCCCCAGAAGCGGGGCGGCAAGACACATCCCCAGATTTTCCTTATATAGTTCCCAGGAACGGGAAAAAACTTCGCCGACACTAATGATGCGGGGCTCCCAGTGATGAAAACTCCTGACAGAAGCCTGAAGCGTTTCACCACAATACTGACACTTTTTTGCCCCCGGCTGAATCAAAGCACCACACATCGGACAGTCGATATTTCCTGCTGCCAGAAAACTGTCTTCTTCTCTGACGGGGCTCTCGGCGAGAAAACTCTGTTCTTCCGGAACGGTATCGTCAAATTCGTCAAAGCCATCGGATCCATCCTCAGTGGCGGCCTGTGGAATCGGAACATCAATCGGTTCGCCACATTGGGGGCACTTGGCTCTGCGTCCGGCTTTGTCATCCGAGGTCTTCAGGACTTTATTACAATGCGAACAACTGAATTCAATCGTCAAAGTTCTGTCCTCTCGTCAGCCGTCGGTTCGTTTTGTGAGAAGTCTTCACGACTGTTGCTCTGAATGTACTCAGCTCACTGGCTGGTCATTTCAGCATAGGCGACTGTCTGGGCCATATAAGCAAAGGGAATGAGGAAAATCATACCGATCCCTAATGTAACTACAGCCCCCAGTATCGTAATCAAGCCTAACACGAGCGAAAGACCGAACAGATTCAACAGATTTCCAGATGTCACTTTCCGTGCTTCTGACAGTGAGGCAATTCCGGGTAAATTCCGATCAACCAGAATAAACGAGAATGGCCAGAACATAAGTCCCAGGATTATCCCGGGAATAACTAAAGCTAACAGCCCCAGAAAACAGAGTATAAAATAAATGAAACTGCAGAGAAACATGCGCCAGAAAAAAGGACCACCGTTGAACATGACACTCAGTTCAGGGTTTTCCCCCCGCACAATCCTGAGGAAGGCTAACTGGCCTCCCAGCTGCAAGTAGAACAAGAGGCAATAGACGATAATGTTTTGTACAAGCGCGACGGGAATCTGAATCAATTGAGCATGATCCCCTCCCACCATCGTCACTAAGGCAACACCCAGCACCCCCGATGCTATGCCAACCACTAATGAACCAATAAAGTAAATGCCCCCTGCCAAAAGTGGCACTGCGAGTGCCATTCCAAGGTTCGCTTTATAGATACTCCATGCGCGAGAAAGAACCTCTCCGATACTGAAAACCCGCGGTTCCCAACGACTTGTCCCGGAATGCGGGGATGCCTTGAGGGTCTCACCACAGGCCTGACATTTTTTTGCATTAACAGGAACTGCAGCACCGCACATGGGACAGTCGATATTTCCTGCTGCCAGAAAACTGTCTTCTTCTCTGACGGGGCTCTCGGCGAGAAAACTCTGTTCTTCCGGAACGGTATCGTCAAATTCGTCAAAGCCATCGGATCCATCCTCAGTGGCGGCCTGTGGAATCGGAACATCAATCGGTTCGCCACATTGGGGGCACTTGGCTCTGCGTCCGGCTTTGTCATCTGAGGTCTTCAGAACTTTATTACAATGCGAACAACTGAATTCAATCGTCAAAGTTCTGTCCCCCCGTAAAAACCATTTGATTATTTAACCGGCAATGACCTCGTCCATGATTTCATCAGGAATATTGAAATTTGCTGTGACACTTTGCACATCATCATGATCTTCAAGTGCTTCCATCAGTTTGAGCACTTTTTTCCCGTCGTCTACTCCCAGATCTACTGTATTGGCAGGAATACGGGAAATCTCTGCCAGATTCGTGGGAATTTTCTTGTTCTCAAATTCTTCGGAAACCTGCTGAAAGGACTCAATACCGCAGGTGACTTCATATACATCACCGTTCGCAGAGACGTCGTCGGCACCGACTTCCAATGCAATCTCAAACAGTTTGTCTTCCTCGACATTTTCTGCGGGGACCAGAAAGAGGCCTTTTCGCTCGAACATCCAGGCAACACATCCCGTGCTGCCCAGGTTTCCGCCGTGAACTTCGAAGACCTTGCGGATCTCGCCTGCGGTTCGATTCCGGTTTTCTGTCAGGATGTCACACAAGACTGCAACACCGGCCGCTCCGTAACCTTCATAGACTAACTCTTCGAATCTCTCACCCGATAATTCTCCACACCCTTTTTTCACGGCGCGATCGATATTGTCTTTAGGCATACTGGCTTTGCGGGCTTTATCGATCGCATACCGCAGGGCCAGATTCATGCCGGGGTCTCCCCCACCATGTTGTGCTGCCACGATAATCGCGCGGCTTAGCTTGCCAAACAGTTTACCCCGCTTTTTATCTATCACCCCTTTCTTGGCGGCGATATTAGCCCAGTGTGAATGCCCTGCCATTTATGATTCGCTCAACTCAATAAATAAAAGTAGTACATCTACGCCAAAACAACATAGTCCAGAATCAATGGATTCAATATGACAACGTTCCGGGTAGGATTCAATCGATTACTGATTGATTTTCTTCTGAAGCTGTTCAATCAGTTTTGCATCGGGAGTCGCTGATTTTTGTGCCTCTTCCAATGCCTTCTTCCACAGGTCTGTTGCTTCTTTTGTCTTGTTCAATTTGTGATAACAGTCTGCCAAATGATCGAGGATTGTGCTGTCCCCACCACCGGGCAGTTTACTGGCTTTCTCAAGATACTTCTGGGCCTCTTCATACTTCTCCCGCTTGAACAGAACCCACCCCATACTGTCGAGATAAGCCATGTTATCGGGCTCGGATTTCAACGCGATCCGAATCATCTTTTCTGCTTTTTCCAGATTTTTCCCCTGGTCGGCATACAGGTATCCCAGGTCATTGTTGATGGATGGATTTTCCGGATCGTCGGCAAGCATCTCTTCGAGAACTGCTTCTCCTTTGCCAATATCCCCTTGTTGCACATAGGTATTAGAGAGCATCATCTTCACCTGATAGATTCGCTCCTGCTGACCTGGATACTTTTTGAGGAAATCCTGCATTTGCACAATTGCTTTTTCCCAGTCGCGATTGTGGTAATAGATCCAGGCATGCTGGTAATCAAGTAAGGGAAAATTGGGGGCTGCCTGTCGCGCTTCTGCATTCACCTTCAGAGCGGCTTCGGTTTCACCATTTCGCTCATACGCGTCTGCTAAAAAATACATGAGATTAATTCGCTGAGGTGCCAGTAGGGGGTTCTCAACAGATTTCTTCAACAGCTCTGCAAGTTCACCATACTGATCTTCTTCTCTCAAGAGCTGGCTGTATTCCTGTAGAATCAGCAATGTCCAGTTACCCCTGATCTGAGGCTTGGCGTGTTTCTCTGCCGCGTCCATGGCAAACTGATAAAATTCTCGTGCCGCCTTTTTCTGGTCTGATTCTGCAGCCAGTTTGGCAATGATAAATCCGGAAAAAACATCCACTCCCGGCGGATCTTGAGCTTTCAGTTTCTCTGCCTCTGCAATCAGGCCTTTGACAAATTTTTCATCTTTCGACATTCTTTCCAGATTGATTTGAATTCTCTGAATTCCATCTCCGGTCTGAACAATCTGGGAAAGTGTTTCAATCAGTTTTTCATACTTCTGATTCTTTTGATACAGATCCAGCAAACCTGCCAGACCTTCTGAATCAGAGGATTTTCCAATCGAATCGAGATACGTTTTTTCAGCTTCGTCAAACTGTCCCTGGTTTCCATACTGCTCAGCCAGAAAGTAGTGCAACGTTCGATTAAAACGGTCTTTTTCTGCCAGCGTCTGCAGTTTGGGAATTAATTCATCTGACCGGTTCAGAGCCTTTAAAATGTCTGCCAGAAACTCATAAGCCTGGCGTCCTTTCGACTGTAGCTGCTCATCGTAATAGGCCTGCAGAGAATCTAGCGCCTGTTGATACTGCTTGGATCGATAATAAACCTGGGCGAGATGGTACTTCAGAATACCGGGACGCCCTTTTTGCGATTCTGCTGCTTTATTGAACGCTTCTACTGCCAGTTTAAGACGGTCTGTTTCGAGAAATGACTGCCCCATCCGCTCGTATAGTTTTCCCTGCTTGGCTTCGAGCTGAGAAAGGGTATTAAATTCAAACGTAAATTGATCCGGTTTGGTCAGCGCATCAAATACGACTTCCCAGCATTGAGACGCTTCTTCTTTTTTCCCTAACCGCTCGTAGAGATTGGCCTGATCATGCAGGATAACTACATACACGCCCGATTTTTTATCAATCGAAGGAGACTCAGTTGCCTTTTTCAGAAACATCACTGCTTCTTCGTAACGTCCCTGCCCGGCCATATGCAAACCGAGTTTCCGCATGAGTTCATAATCTTCCGGATCCAGTTCAACGGCTTTCTGAGCAAATTCAATCGCTTCCTCAGTTTTGTCCAGTCCCGAAGCCAACCTGATCAGAACACGATAGATCTCGATGGAATTCGGATTGAATTCCATCGCCTTCTTATAAGCGTCATAGGCTCCAATAAAATCATTTCGCGCCTCGCGCATGCGGCCCGTCATGTACCAGGCAGCCGAATCGATCTGTTTCTGTTCGCCGGGAGTACGTGGTTTTGCAGGGATTAAGGGCAGCACAACATCATCCGCAATCCCTTGCTCCAGAGTGAAGACCTTGGGCACTGGCTGTTTGGGAGAATCTTTCTCAGCATTCTTCTTGTCAGGCATCTTGGCTGCAAGAGGAGACAGCCCCAATGAAACCATCAAAGCAGGTAACAAAATCAGGTGGCTGGTTAATTTGATTGCCGTCTTTGGAAAACCGCTCATCATCAAACTCCATTATTTGAAACAGAGATTATTTATTCTCGATCTGAAACTGTTGTCAGTATTAGCATGAACAGGTGCAGAGGGTATTTATTGTAACGCCTATTCAACACCTTCTCCAAGGCTGCTTTCTGCGGAATCCATCATTTTAGTACCGGGAAACAGAAGAATTTCTCTGACACGGGTATCATGCAGGCGGCTTGTGGCGATACGAGAGGCTGGCTGCCAAGGATAAATCAAATTTCGATAACCTATTTTTTGGTCGAGGATGATTTCTTTTTAGGAACTTTTTTCTTGGTAGTCGCCCGTTTAGCGGGGGCAGTTTTGCTGGCCGTTTTTTTAGTTGACTTTTTAACAGACTTGGCGGGCACTTTTTTCTTGACGGTTGAAGCCGTTTTTTTTGCTGTTGCAGACGCCTTCTTTTTTGTCACCTTTTTTTTCTGTTTGGAAAGTGGATTCGCAAATAAACCTTCCAACCGGTTTGGTGCCTGCGTGAAATCGACACCTTCTTGCGGCAAGGGATTCCTGGCTAAATTAAAGTCAGCCGCAAGCTCTTCGTCCGTCGCCAGACATCGCAATAAATGACTGAATAAAGGGGCATCCGATTTTCGGACACTTGACTTCAGACTGTCACTCGCCGTTTCGATGGATTCTTCGGCAGGCAGCAGTCCCAGCCACTTGCTTGCATTCAGGATTTTTTCATCCACCGGCACTGCATGACTGCCTAAGACAACCTGCAAAGTATGGTTGATCACAAAGGGCGTTAACGTTTTCATTTTTGTTAACTGTTTTTGCGCCTGTTCCAACGTCTTCTTTTTCAACAGATCCAGATCAAAACAGTATTCTTTGTCAAACACATATTGCAGGACGGACCTGATCCGATACGCCCGCCATTCTGCATCACCCAATGCCGAAAACACTAATTCCAATTCGGAAATCGTGCTGACCCGGATTTCATTCAGATCATGAAAACCTTCCAGAAGTGAATCGAAAACTTCATCAGCCAGGGCATTTGTTGTATTTTCCAGACAGATGGCGTGTAAGATTGTCTCCAGTACAGGACGATCATACTTCGGTAACGTCGCTGAATATCGCTTCTTGAGCAGCGCGATCAACTTCTTACAAACAGTCTGTTTTTCTGATGTCGAAATTTTTTTGGCAACCATATCTGTCTGTGCAATGCTTGAGATATTTCAAATGGAAAGTAATGAAAACAACTCTTTCAGTTACGAAAACACTGTCTGTTAATCCCCTTGGGATTCTCCAGTGTTCTGATTCTCTTCTGAAGAAGATTTCTTCGCCAGCTCTTCCGTTTCTCGCTCGACCTGTAATTCATCCAATATACGAAGTGCCTCAGCCGAATCCTTCACAGCAGAATCCTGAACAAATCTGATCAATGGTGTATAACGGGTCTGAATTCGATCTGCGATTTTGGATTGAATGAATCCTTTCGCTGATTCCAGGCCGTGCATACAAAGCGCTTTTGACTTTTCATCTCCCATGATCGAAATATAAATCTTGGCTGACTGCACATCCGGAGCCACTTCAACATGTAATACTGTTACATTCTTGATACGAGGATCGCGCAAATGCAACAGAATCGTTGTACTTACTGTTTCTAATATCGCCTGAGCGATTTTTGCTAATCGACGTGATGTCATTCAGTCCCCGCAAGCATGCACTGGTTGGCTTGTGTTTATCTTAGGTAGAGGATTCGAGAGTTCGTTTAACTTCATTGATTCGGAATGCTTCTAACAGGTCACCCTCTTTAATATCATTAAACCCGGACAGCAAAATCCCACATTCCATTCCCTCACGAACTTCTTTGACATCGTCCTTTTCTCTTTTCAGCGAAGCAATCCCATACTGATTGAGAATCTTCTGATCTCGTATCAGGTTAACGCGATCATTTCGATTGATCGTTCCGTTTATTACCCGGCAACCCGCAATTTTCCCATACCGACTGATTGAAAACGTTTGCAGAACCAGGACGCGTCCGGTTTGTTCCTGAACCAGATCAGGACGCAACATCCCTTCCAGCGACAACTTGATATCATCCAGAACTTCGTAAATGATACTGTAGCGACGGATCTCCACTTCTTCCTGTGATGCCAGATTCCGGGCTCGATCCTCTGCGACCACATGGAACGCAATAATAATGGCATTCGATGCACTTGCCAGATAAACATCGCTTTCGTTAACTCCGCCCACTCCCTCATGCAGAATTTTGACTCGTACTTCAGGGTGCTCAAACTTCCCGATTTCACTTCGGATTGCTTCCAGAGAACCGGGAGTATCCGCTTTGATAATCAGCGGCAAATCCTGAATCAACCCTTCGCGGGCAGACCCCATGATATCTTCCAGAGTTCGCGGACCACCACTGTGCCTGGACAAATTATCGGCACGTCCCTCATGACGTCGCTCTTCAGCCAGCGCTCTCGCCTGATCAATGTCAGCGACCACAGCAAAGTGATCGCCGGCACCTGGCACAGAATCCAGACCGGTAACTTTAACAGGTACCGAAGGTGCGGCTTCATCCACTTGCTGATCCTTGTCATCGTACATGGCACGAATATACCCATACGATTTACCGCAGATCACGGCATCACCAATTCGCAATGTTCCTTTTTGTACAATCAACCAGGCTACCGAGCCGCGACCTTCGTCGCGGAAACCTTCGAGGCAGACGCCAACCGCAGGCCGATTCGAATTTGCTTTGAGTTCATGCAATTCCGCTGTCAACAACAGTGTATCGAGCAGATTGTCCAGTCCGGTTCTCTTCAAAGCAGACACGCGTATGACTTCGGTTTCTCCCCCCCATTCGGCAGGAAGGACATCGTGGCTCGCCAGATCCGTCAGGACTTTTTGTTCGTTAATCTCGGGCAGGTCGACCTTGTTCATTGCCACGACCATCGGCACACCTGACGCTTTGACGTGGCTGATACTTTCAGCCGTCTGAGGCATGACACCATCGTCGGCTGCAACAACCAGGACAACCATATCGGTCACATTCGCGCCACGTGACCGCATTTCACTGAAAGCAGCGTGCCCCGGCGTATCCACAAACGTCAGTTTATGTCCGTTATAATCGACTTGATAAGCGGCAATATGCTGCGTAATTCCACCGGCCTCACCTTCAACCACTCTGGAATTTCGCAGTGCATCAACGAGTGTCGTTTTACCATGATCGACGTGACCCAATACTGTAATAATCGGTGGTCGGGTGACGAGATCTTCCGGCGCGTCTTTCTGTTCGACAATTTCGTTGACCGTTTCCAGCGCTCCTTTTTGCCGTTTGAAGGTCAGGTCAACCCCCAATTCCATTGCCACGGCCAGAGCCATCTCTTCTTCAACGATTTGGTTAATGGTCACCATTTCACCAAATTCTTTGAACATGATAGACATGATTGCTTTGGCAGGGCGACCCATTGCTTCTGATAAGCTGCGTACCGTCATCGGCACTTCCACTTCCACATCTGTTTTGTGGATGATATGTCCGGTATCGTGTTTCCGCTTGGAACGGCGGGGACGACGACCGACCACATCCTGCTGTTCTGTTCCATCAGGCGCAAAAACCCGGCGCCCTTCTTTACGCTGCTCACGACGCTGCTTACGCGCCTCAACCAGACTCAGACTTCCTCGACGTTCATCCTTTGAATCATCATCTGAATCCGATGGATCACGGTCTTTATCCCGCTTTTTCTGCTCCGTATGCTGTGCAAGATGAGCCGCCAGCGGACTCTTCTGCTCCAGAATATCAGCAGTTAATCGAACTTCAGGCTTCTGAGCTTTCTCTTCTTTTTTCTTTGCTTTTTGAATCACAGGCTGCTTGTAAGCAGGAGGAGCTGCCACCGCAGGCAAAGCCGATTTGGTCTTTGACTTGGGCTGCTGCTTCCCGGAACGAGTGGAACCCCGTGGTTTCATTTCTCGAATTGTAGAACTTCCGCCTCCGCCAGGAACATAATCCCCGCGGCTGAACATCTGGTCCGAATCTCCCTTTTCGGCATCCGTGGGCACGCTTCCCCCGGACTTGCGTTTGAGCAGACCAGAACGCGCTTCCACAGTATCGGCTGCCGCTTCAGCATCTTCGTCTTTTGCAGGAGAAAGCTCACTATCGGAATCAGCCGTTTCCAGTTCGTCTTCTTCCTGTTCTACAGCGACTCCCGAGGCGCCCTCGTCCCCCTCGTCAGAAAGCTCCTCTTCCTCGGATGCATGAGATGATTTTTGAACTACGGCCCGTGAGGACTGAGCCCGGGATGACATCGCTTTGATGGTCCGCTGTGTTGCCTGCTCCCGCTGAGGTACCAGAGATGCTTGATCTGCGGCCTCTGCTGAACTCTCAGAAGGTTGATCCTTCTTGTTTAAATAGGCAATCACAATATCACGTTCGTCGGGCGTGATGCTCGCCAAAGCGGAGTTTTTCAACTTCACCCCCGCCTGGTTACATTCATCGATCAGCACTTTGCTGTCCATTCCCAACTCTTTTGCAAGAGCAAAAATACGTATCTTCAACAGCCCTTCTCCCGTGAACAATTCTGCAATACGCTTTCAAATCCGAACTGGACTCAAACATACTGCCTGATGAGACTACTGCCTCATAACACTTATTCGTAATAAAACGATTTATTCCTGTTTCTCTGTCGATTCTTCCGCTGCGTTTTCTGCGTTCACCGGGACTTCCTGAGAACTGATCGCATTTTCTGAATCTGTCGCGTCTTCCACTAATTCAGCAACTTCTTCCTCTACTGCAACGGCACCTTCTGCTGCGACCTCTGCTTCTGCCGCAGGTGCATCTTCCTCTGATACGGTTGCAGTGTCTTCCAATTCGGTGGCTGCCAGTTCAGAACCATTTTCTGTATCACCCGCTTCACTCTTCTTCGCTGCAGGTTCTACCGCAGGAGCCCCTTGATGATTCTTCTTGGCAGTACGCATCGCTTCCTCTTCCGCTTCGACACGCTCACTTTCTCGATCAGCAACATCGACAATCTGCTCGCACTGCTCTGCAGTCAGACCACCAAGTTCTGCCAGCTGATCTGGTTCAATCACCGATAAATCGTAGTAACTGAAGAATCCCTGTGACACTAGACTTTCAGCCAGTTCTTCGGAAACGCCGGGGATCGCAGAAAAAGCTTCTACTGTTTTATCTAACTGTTCATCCAGCTCAGTCTGAGTCATCACTTCGATGTCCCAGCCAACCAGCTTGGAAGCCAGACGCACATTCTGTCCTTTTCTACCAATTGCCAGGGGGAGTTGATCGTCACGCACCAGCACAATCACACGCCCTAACATCGGACACAGAATCACATCTTCCACTTCCGCAGGCTGCAATGAGTTGGGAACCAGAACCTGCAACGAGTCATTCCAGCGGACAATATCAATCCGCTCACCGGCAAGTTCATCCACAATATTCTTGATCCGGGCCCCCCGCATACCGACACAGGCACCAACACAATCAATGCTGCTGTCCATACAGGATACGGCCACTTTTGATCGATAACCGGCTTCGCGGGCCAGAGAACGAACATCAATAATACGATCTGAAACTTCCGGAATTTCCAGCTCAAACAAGCGGCGTACCATATCGGGATGCGTTCGTGAGAGAATCACCTTTACGCGACTGCCCGCTTTGCGAACGTCCAGAACAATCGCACGCACACGATCACCAACCCGAAATGATTCACCGGGAATCTGTTCGCCACGAGGAAGAATACCTTCGATTTTCCCCAGGTTGATCAGTACCGCACCACCTTCGACCCGGGAAACGGTTCCCGAAACCGACTGATGCTGTATTTCCATATATTCATCAAAAACCGAATCACGTTCGGCTTCACGGATCTTTTGAATCATGACCTGCTTGGCCGTTTGAGCTGCCACACGTCCCAGAATTTCGCCCAGAACATCCTGATCCAGCTCTTCACTATCACAAAAAACGGTCGGCTCACCAGATTCACGATCAATAACGACAGTCAGTTCGTGATCATCCCCAAAGTGCCTGCGCGCGGCAGATAAGATGGCCTGTTCAATTCCACCAAACACGATCTCTTTATCAATGCTTTTATCGCGTTGAATGGCATCAACAATGCGGAGAACTTCCTTACCGTCCATAATTGTGTTTCCTTCATTCGACAGTTGATTCGGATCAACTGACTCGAAAACTACTCAAACAAGACCTGAACCGGTCAAATCTATTCCAGACTTCTGATACCGTTGAAAAGCCAACATTTAAACATTTAACGGTATCACCATTAACAAAAAAAAGCGGGAACATGCCCACTTTATGACTACCTCAACTACCGTAAAACGGCAGCTCAGCAGAGCCGCAATTGTTATTTCCAATACAACAAATCACGACAATCGGATTGGTGAGCTAATGCTCGAGTTCCAACCAGCCTACATATCAGAGGACTCCATTCGAGTTTACGAATGCCGATTCATCACAAAGAAGCAAGTAGCCTCAAAGGCATATTACCCCTTGCAAACACACTGCGTACTGAACACCAGTACGCAAAACAATTGCGCATAAAATACCCCTTAAAGAGAGTACTCTATTATCCATAAAATTAATGTCCGCGCGCTCAGATGTCAAGCACCGCAGCCAACTATTTCAGAACGACTCAGTTCCTGTATTCCAGAAGCGTCAAACAGGAGCAATTACTGTTACCATTTACAGGTAACCGCAAGTAATTTAAACTAAAGGTTCAACATTCAGAAAAGCCCGCCTTTTGACCAGATTCTTTCTGATGTTGAAAGATTGACCTCCATCAAAACGGAAAACTAATATAGTATTGGATGATATCCCGGTCAGAGCGATCTTTTTTGCATCTTGCCGGGTTTGTAAATCTAAAAATACATCCTCACCCTCTGAAGGACACTCCCGGAATGGCTCGTTTAATCCCCCTTTTGATTTTCTGCGTCGCAATTCCGCTCACCGCGGCTGCACAACCACCTGATGCAAACGATCCTTTTGCCCAACAAAAAATACAGGCCGACCAGGCCCAGCAGCAGGGAGACTATGCGAAATCGATTGAACTGACATCTCAGGTCATCCAGCAAAAACCCGACGACCATATCGCCTTCTACTTACGTGCGAGTGCGCGAGTTGAAGCAGGACGCGAGCAGGGAAATGCACAAACCATCCGAGATGGCGTCGGCGATGCACGTGAGGCGATCCGGTTCAGCCAAAACCAGAATGTGAATTACTATCTCCCTTACCTCTACGGAATGATGAATCTGGCTGTCATGGAAAACAAAAAGAGCCATGCAGAAACAGCCTTAAACGTCGCCAATCAGATTCTGGCCCGTCCGAACCTGACGCCGGAAGAGCAAGCCAACTTTCACTATCAGCGCGGGATGATTTATCTGCCTTTGAATAAACCACAGGACGCAGCGAAAGACTTCGCGGAAACCATCAGACTTTCTCCTGACCATTTTGCCGCTCAGCTGGCACTGCCGGACGCTTACGCCTTGGCTGGAAATAATGAAATGGCACTGGCCAGCTTCAATCAGGTTGTGGAAAAACAGCCAAATTCTCCCGTTGTATATAACAACCGGGCCATGTTTTATCAGCAGCAGGGAAAACTTCAGGAAGCAGTCAACGATTTTTCCCGTGCCATACAGATCGACCCTCAATACCACCACGCGATTACCAATCGAGGCTTTGCCTACCTGGAAGGTGGCAACCCCCAAACGGCTGAAGCAGATCTGACACAATCATTGACCATCGCTCCGAACCAACCGTTTGTGCTGGGAATGCGAGGAGAAGCACGGCTCCTGCAGGGGAATATTACCCAGGCAATCGTAGATCAGAAACAGGCCGTTCAACTAGACCCACAAAATGCAGCCCTGCATTCGGACCTTGGATTTTCCTACTTTTTCAGTCAGGACTTTCCCGCAGCGATTGCCGAATTCAATCTGGCAGCACAATTGGCTCCAGAACAAATGAAAGTTTTAAACCCCTGGCTGTATGTGGCGATGGTACGAAGTGACCAGAAAGCTGCCGCAGATGCCAAATTTCAATCGACCCTTTCACAATCACCTGACATGCGAGATTCCGTCGACACACTCCTCGCCTTTTTATTGGGTACAATCTCGGAAGCAGATCTGATTAAAGCCATCGACCTCAAAGATATGGAGCGTGCCAAAGCCCAAACCTGCGAAGCACGCTTTTTCATCGGGGAAAAGGCGCTCATCGCCGGCGACAATGCCACCGCCACTCAGAATTTCCAACAAGCCCTGAATACCAATATGAAAAATCTGTCGGCTTATCGTGGTGCCCAGTACGCACTCAAGAAATTCTAGACTGCATCCAGATTTACTGGAGACAAACTAATAAAACAGCCTCGGAAAGCAATACATACTTTCCGAGGCTGTTCATATTTCATCGTTCGGTGTTACGGGTTTATGCGCCGCAAATAACCGAAGCACTGGCTTGCCCAAATGTTGTCGTGCTGATTTTCAAAAACAACTTGTTATCCGTTACCAGAGGTTCATTTCGAACCACATTCAATGGACAGTCAGCATCGGGAGTTTCGTAGTTCAATGTCGCGGGAACCACGCCCTTCTTCAGAGCAACCAGCGAACCACTGGCTTCAACGATCCCACACCCTGAACCGGAATTTCCAAAATAACTCTTGAGTGCTGTCACTGGAACCGTTGTGGCTTTATCACCAAAGGTATCCTGAATCGCCTGAAATTCTTTGACATCAAACAATCGCTCTCCCAGGCCATGCGCATTGATATGACCGATATCGCCAGGCTCTACCCCTGCGTTTTTCAGTGCCGATCGAATCGCGTTGGCAATGGCAGCCCTGACATCTGCTGTTCCATCCCGGTTGATGACGCATGAAGCACCAGCCCCTAAAAGCTCGCCCCAGACTTTCGCGCCTCGTTTGTCCGCATGTGATTTTTCTTCCAGGAGCAGTGAGCAAGCCGCCTCACCTGCAACCTGACCTGTTCGCCCTTTATCGAAGGGGCGCGAACGCTTTGAAAACTCTGCTGGTGAATCTGCCATCTCATCCCAGAATTTGGCATGAATTGATTTCACTTCGTGCACCCGGGTTCCAGTCACCCCCGCGATCATGACATCAGCCCAGCCGCGTTCAATCACACTCTGCGCTTCCCCCAGCACCAGATTACCAGATGCTTCTGCCTGTGTGATTGAGTTGTTTGGACCACGCGCGTCAATGATGATTCCGATATGACATGCCGGCATGTTGGGAAGATATTTCAATAACCAGAGCGGCTCCATCCTGGCCAATCCATCGGCGCCCCAACGTTCGTATTCAAACCGGGCACCATCGGCACAGGAGACACATGCACCATACAGCACATCAGGTGGGCTCAACATTAAATTTGCGCCAAACTCAATCCCAAAACGCTCACTGTCGACGGCAGTCAGATCCAGAGCTGAATCTTCCATCGCCAGATTAGCGGAAGCCACGCCCAGTTGAATCTCGCGGCACATCACCTTAAGACTTTTCCGCTGATCTTTAAGATACTGTTTTTTAATCGTTGAGTCGTTGAAATCTGAAATTTCCCCGACGCAGGAATCAGGGACTCCCAGGTAGGGGTATAATTCGGATTTTTTGATGCCTGATCTTCCGGAAATCAAACTATCTTGAAACGCATCCACGCCGATCCCAATCGGAGTGAGAATCCCCATTCCGGTTATCAGAATTCGTCGTTTTGAATCTGTATTCATTTGAATCTCTTTAGAAAGTCCCGCTTACACACTTCGCCAGCTGCTTTGGAATTAATGTACTTCCATCGTAGAATAATTTTTTTTCTGAACAACCCCTCAACCACCTCAGCATCGAAAAAGCCCTGAAGCAGTCAGCATTGCCTGAAAAGAATTTCTTCAGCGACACGTCGATCGTCTGCCTCTCTGCCTGAACCCAGCTCAGCAGTACCAGACAACCAAATATACACTATCCTGACCCAATTAAACACCTGTAACACGGGATAGCTAAGACAATCGAAGCCTGATTTTCAACCCTGAAGCGACAATCAGATCAAGAATTATTCGGGAAAACTCCACTTAATTACGGATGAGCTGAAAACATGGCAGACAATAGGCATGTAACCGGCAATATTCCATAATTCACCATGGAAACCTTCCAGAGCGGGTTCAACGAAACCGCAGCAATCCGTCTTCAATTATACCCGGTTCCCACGGCTCTGGGAGCGCTGCGATAAACCCGAATTTGGTTTAAGGTGCTTTTTGCAGAATTAAGCAGGCATTATGTCCACCAAACCCGAAACTGTTTTTCATGACGCGCTCCATTTTCATCTCGCGCGGCTCATTCGGAATGTAATCAAGGTTACATCTTTCATCGGGGTCATCCAGATTGATTGTCGGTGGTCCGACTTGTTCCAGAAGCGCTTTAACTGCCACCACAAATTCCACCCCACCAGAGGCCCCTAACAGGTGCCCTAAATGCCCTTTTGTACTGGAAACAGGCATCGTTTTCACATGAGAACCAAACACGGAGTTAATTGCAACCGTTTCTGCCACATCCCCCAAAGGAGTGCTCGTTCCGTGCGTATTGATATAATCAATCTCTTCGGGATTCAAACCGGCATCTTTAATCGCATGCTGCATGGCACGTGCCGCGCCGCGCCCCTCAGGATCAGGTGCCGTCATGTGCGTCCCGTCAGCCGACATCCCATACCCGGTAATTTCTGCCAGAATCGGAACGCCGCGTTTTTTTGCATGTTCATATTCCTCAAGCACAATAATTCCGGCACCTTCCGCCATGACAAATCCGTCACGATCGCGGTCAAACGGACGACTGGCTGACTGAGGATCATTATTACGGGTCGACAAGGCATTCATCCGGGCAAAACCGGACAAGCCCATCGGCGTGACAGCTGCTTCGCTACCACCTGTCACCATAATATCGGCAATATCATTTTGAATCAGCTTAAAGGCATCCCCGATCGCATTTGTTGCAGAGGCACAGGCAGTCGCAACAGCGCTGTTCGGACCTTTCAGCCCATAAGTAACCGAAATATTTCCACTGGCGGCATTCACCATCAGCTTGGGAATCATAAACGGAGAAACGCGCGCGGGCCCCTGATTGTAAAGGCGATCATGCTGGCTTTCGATTTCATTCAAACCACCAATCCCGCTCCCCACAATCACGCCTCTGCGGTAAGGGTCGCCGTCAAAATCTTCCAACTGAGCCTGTCGGTAGGCTATATGAGCGCCAACAAGACCAAATTGCACAAATCGATCGACGCGCTTCAAATCTTTGGCTGAGATATTGGTGTATTCGGAGGCATTAAAATCTTTAATTTCGCCACCAAAGCGTACCTTGTAGTCGGAACAGTCGAAGCGTTCCACCAGACCAACGCCACTTTTGCCCGCGCATAACTTGTCCCAAAACTCTGAGACATCCAAACCCAGAGCCGTTACAACAGAAATACCCGTGACGACAACTCGCCTGCGCATTCGTGAACACTTCCTACAATGAAAAGACAGGACTCTATATGATCAAACCATGAGACGTGTGAACTGAAAATTATCCGCCGCTGATTAGCTGGCTTTTTCAGTTATATAACCAACAACATCGCCTACAGTTTTGATTTTGTCATAATCATCATCCGGAATCGTGACATCAAACTCGTCTTCAAATTCCATGACAAGTTCAACGATGTCCAATGAATCGGCCTTGAGGTCGTCGATAAATTTGCTGTCCAGCGTAATATCTTCTTTTGGGTGGCCCAATTGCTCGCTAACGATACCAACCACTTTTTCTTCGATTGACACTCTTCTTCTCCTTCACCGTCTTAGTGAGTTTTTTAACTTTTTATATAGCCGGAAACATCTTTACCAAACCAACTTGGATGGATTCACCAACAGTAGTAGCGATGATATATCCGGTTTCCCCAATTCTGTAAACCTTAAAATGTGACAAGAATTATGAGTCTTGTCTACTTCGCCAAAGTTACCTCATAATTGGATCTGGCTGATTTTTCCAGTCTGGGAACGCACGATTTCTGGTTCTCGTGCTTTTTCTTCAGAGTCCCTGGTAAGTTGTTGTAGCACAGATTGATAGATTAGATCAAGCTCTGACTGGCCAGGTAGAAATGTACTCGAATACACCACCGCGTTCCTCAGACAAAGCAACGCAACGCTGGAATTCGAGTCAAACCCGCTTCGACTCCTTACGAATCATTAACCGTTTCGCAGGAAATCTTCCGATTAATGCGTTTCATCAATCCCTTGAGAACTTTACCCGGCCCGATTTCGTAAAATTCGTCGAAACCGTCATCGAGCATTTTCCGAATGGAATCTTCCCAAAGAACGGGACTGATGACCTGACGTATCAGCAATTCGCGTATCTCGTCCGGATCTTCATGAATTTCTGCATCCACATTCGAAATGACGGGGATTTCCGGTTTTTTCAGCCCTACTCCCCCCAACGCCTCTGAGAGTCGGCTGTCAGCCGGTTTCATAATCTCCGTATGAAATGCACCGGCAACTGCCAAAGGAATCGCGCGCCCCCCTGCCTGCTCGGCCAATTCTGCGGCCCGTTCACAGGCACTGTTTTCACCTGAAAGCACAATATTTCCGGGGCACAGGTAATTCGCGATCCAGATTTTCCCTGCTGCAGAAGCCGCTTTACAGATCTCAGCCACCTGTTCGCGTTCCAGCAACAGCACACTGACCATTCCGGAAGGATTGGCGTCGGCAGCGGCCTGCATGGCTTCGCCGCGACGCTGCACAACACGCAGGCCATCTTCAAAGGTCATCGCACCGGCAAAAACCAGCGCTGTATATTCCCCCAGGCTCAAGCCTGCTGCCATTTCGCAGGCCAGAACTTTGTCGGGAGAATCCGCACGTAACATTTCCAGCGCAGCCAGACTGGTTACAAACAAAGCAGGCTGGCTGATGACTGTCGAGTCCAGCTCTTCGCTGGGACCTTCCATACAGATCCTGGCCAAATCATACTGAAGAATTTCAGCAGCACGATCAAACAGCTCGCGGGCCGCCGGATATTGTTCGACAATCTTTTTGCCCATGCCGACATGCTGAGCACCCTGTCCGGGAAACAAAAAAGCGATTCTGCTCACGGGTCGATCCCTCTATAAATAGATTGCGCTGATATTGATTGATGTCGCGTCAGGCGACTGGCTTCTGAGCCAGATGTTCGGCGATCTGAGAGTTAATACCACGATTCTTGAACATGGCACTCCCCTTCAAAGCATTGGAAATCGAATGCGCATCGCTGGAACCGTGACAAATAATACAGATTCCGTCAATTCCCAACAGGGGGGCTCCCCCGGTTTCATGATATCGAAACCGCTTACCCATATCCTGAAATGCCTGTTTGGCCTTGTTACGCTCTGTATCGAGACTGCCTAAAATCTGCCGGGAAGCTTCCTGCATCAGAAAATCAGCCATACCTTCGCTGACCTTCAATACCACGTTCCCGACAAAACCTTCGCAGATCAAAACGTCGGCTTCTCCCTGATAGAGACCACGCCCTTCGACATTGCCGATGAAGCTGTGTTTCAAGGGGCTCTCATTCAACAGGCGATACGTATCCCGGTAAAGGTCATTCCCTTTAACGTCTTCGCTGCCGATGTTGATCAGACCGATCTTGGGAGATTCGATCCTCAGCACTTCGCGGGCGTAAATTTCGCCCATGATTGCATACTGATAGAGGTGAGAAGGACGCGCTGACGGATTCGCACCGACATCCATCAAGACCGCATGACCGGCAGTGGTCGGCAAGGTAACAGCGATTCCGGGACGTTTCACGTCCTTCAAAAACAGCCGCGTTTTCAAGCCCGATGCAACCACAGCCCCGGTATTACCGGCACTCACAATCGCATCCACTTCGCGGGCCGCCATCAACTTCCAGCAGATCGAAATCGAGCTGTCTGGCTTTTGACGCATTGCATCGGTCGGTTTCTCCTCCATGCCGACAACCTGGCTGGCATGGACGACCGACAGACGATCTCCCGAATAACCGGAAGCTTCAATCTGTGCTTCGATCAGATCCCGCGGACCAACCAGTACCACATTCAGCGCAGAATCCAACTGCAAAGCGGCGATTGCTCCCGCTATATTCGGTTCGGGGGCAAAATCCCCACCCATTGCATCCAGTGCAATCCGCATTGATGACTAGTCCTCAGTATCAATGATGGTTCGACCCTGATAAAAACCACAATGAGGGCAAATGGCATGGGACGGAGACGCGGTTCCACACTGTGGACAGTATGTTGGCTTAGCAGCCTTGATACCATTATGACTACGTCTCTTACGAGAATTAGATTTTGACATTCGCCTTTTAGGAACTGCCATGAAAAAGACCGCCTTAAAACACCATACTTAACTTAAACTATACGTAATACACAACTTAACGTTATTAATCGCCCTGTGAGCGCACGGAGATCTCTCTTACCAGCTTTTCTGACAGGAATCGAACATACTACGCAATTTTCAAAACAACTGTCAAGCTACAGGGCACAGAACAGACGATATCTAAAGTGATATTTTTATATAAAGCCAAAAGTTTAAAACAACAGTACACACATCGCTCAGCTAATTACTCAGGAAATCGAGAATCGCTATGAAGGATCATCGTTTCAATCGCCCTGCACGTCGGCAATTTCTGCTCAGCCTCACTATCTTAGCAGTCATTCTCCCCGCACAGTGGAATGCCGTCGCCCAGACCAGCCCTGCCGCTTCTCAGCAGATGACTCCCCAGGAATTGCAGGCGTTTGGCAAACAGATCCAGGAAACTGCCAATTCTCAGGATGCTGTCAAATTCCGGGCGTTGTTCGACTGGAAAACATTTGTCGACAGAGTTCTTGCAGAATACGAACAGAATCCGGCTCTGAAAGAAGCCATTGTACCGATCCGCTCGCAGCTGGAAACAGCTTATACCGGGAATAATCAGGGGATCGATTCGGAAATCCTTGCCGAAATCATCAATGGGGGTGACTATCGTTTTCTGGCGATGCGAAAAGAGCAGGATCAGTTTAAAGTCATCATCCGTTTTCTCAGAACCGACTGGAGCCTGAATTACCATGCCCTGATCGTGGAAAAACAGCAGTCTGGCGAATTGAAAATTATTGATATCGAGAGTTTCGGGACAGGCGAATCCATCTCGCAGTCTCTGAAACGGCTGTACCTGCCGGAAATCTATAAAGCACATTTGGCTGTTCCGGAGAAACTCAGCCCGCAGGAAAAAACCAACATCCTGGATCAGAAAAAACGATACGACTTCCTCGTCGCGGCTGACGGCAAAACGGACCCCTTCCAGACATTTCAACAGCTTCCCGGCCAATACAAGGGGGACAAAAATGTCCTGCTGTTACTGGCACATGACACCATCGAAAAAGAAAACGCCCCAAAATATCAGCAGGTGTTAAATGTCCTGCGAAAAAACCATCCCAACGATCCTGCTGCAGAAATGCTGAGTGTCGAATACTTCACGTTGCTGAAAGACTACAAGCAGGCCCTGGAAAGCCTTGATCGGTTATCCGCCTCACTCAAAACCGTCGACCCCTTTCTCTACTCCCTGCGAGCCGGAATCCTGATCGAAATGGGAGACATCAACCTGGCCGGAAAATACGCCGGCAAAGCTTCTGAAATTGAACCGGATCTGCTGCAGCCTTACCTGCACCTGATCAATATTACGGTAATGCAAAATAACTTCGATGAAACCATCAAACACCTGGATACTTTAAACGCCAAATTCGGCTTCACCTACGAAGACCTCGACCTCAGCGAACTGGAAAACGTTGACAAGTTCACGGCTTCGCCCCAGTTCAAAAAATGGCAAGCGAGCCAGCCACCGGCAAGCCCGAAACCGTAGACTGTCATCTCGTCGTTGTCTGCTTCAACGGCGGGAGTACATCGCACTTTTTAAGTGCCACCAGAGGATAAAAGGTCCCGCTGTAAGTGATAAAATGCCAGCGATCGGTATTGAGCGACCGCGTCCACCAGCGACCCGACTCGCGCTGATGCGTCAGCAACCACTCGATTCCTTTTTGAATTTGCGGGTCAGTGGCAGGCACCCCACTTTCACGTAACACGAGAATCGCCAGCCCGGTCTGATGACCGTCGCTGGCCAGGTTCTTCCAGCTTTTCGCCGTTTGATCATACTCGGGTTCTTCGCGTAACTTCTCCGCTCGATTTCCCCGCCCCCAGGCTTCCGGAGCCGCAAAAGTTCGAATCGACCACCCGCCATCGGGCAGTTGATGT
>CAXBFD010000047.1:0-48816 GCA_963974925.1 uncultured bacterium
TTACGACGGGCAGAGCCGGGGGATATCTGTATTCTGTTTCGCTCCCTGTCGAGTGTCAGCATCTACGAAAAAGCGTTGCAGAAACTGGACCTGGATTATTATCTGGTTGGCGGACGTGCTTTTTACGCGCAGCAGGAAATTTATGATCTGAGCAATCTCTGTCAGTATCTGGATAATCCGGATGACGAATTGAGTCTGCTGGGCGTGTTGCGTTCGCCTTTTTTCAGTCTGTCGGATGATACGGTTTATTCAATGGTGCGCAACGCAGAGAGTCTGTCTGCAGCAATGCAGGTCACCCCCCCGGAGGAGTTACCGCCGCAGCAGAAACGCCAGGTGAATTATGCGCAGAGTGTGCTGTGGGAGTTGCGTTCGAAAAAAGACCGGCTGTCACTGGTGGAACTGCTGAATCTGGCGATCGAAAGAACAGGCTACGATGCGAGTCTTTTGAATGAATTTCTGGGAGATCGAAAAATTGCGAACCTGCGGAAGCTGATTGAGCTGGCTCGTAATTTTGAATCGACGGGTCTGTTTACGCTGAAAGATTTTGTGCAGCGGATCAGAGATTCGATTCTGGAAGAAAGTAAAGAAGAGCTGGCGGCGACGCTGCCGGAAACCAGCGATGTGATTCGCCTGATGACCATTCACCAGTCGAAAGGGCTTGAATTTCCGATTGTGATTGTCGCGGATCTGGATCGCAAATCTCCGGGCGCGGGCAGTGACCCGTTTCTGCACCCTGAATGGGGAGCCTTACTGGGTCTGCCTGCGGAGCGGGGAACCGTGCCGGAGAATTATGCGTTTAAGATGCACCGCGCGCTGGAACAAAGGGCCGATGAAGAAGAGACGGTTCGCCTGTTGTATGTGGCCGTCACGCGTGCCGCCGATTATCTGATCCTTTCGGCCGGTTTACCTTACGACCGCAGATATCAATCGCCTTGGATGAAACTTCTCGCGAGGCACTTTGATTTAACCACCGGAACTCCCGCCATCGATCCGTACCTGGGGCGGCTTTCACTGGCGTCGACTCCCGCCGCCCAAATTCCGGAGATCCGCGTGCATCATGAGCAGCCGTCCTTCACATTTAAAGCAGCGAAAAAACAAAAGGAATTAAAACCGAGTCAGTTTATTCCCGCGTTGGAACAGGCGGCTCCGGCAGACTTACCGAACGCATACGGGCAACTCTTGCCTCAGCGTGGCGCACGCACGCATGTCAGCGTCTCGCTGCTGGAAGTGATTGACGCGGATCTGCAAACATTGTCTCCCCGCTGGCAGGGAGAGCTGGTTGCCGATGCGTTGCTCACAGCGGAGGAAGCGACACAACTGGGGACATTGACGCATGCCGTCATTGAACGACTGGAACCCGATCGTCGCGAACGGGCCACTCAGATTGTGGAGTCGGTTCTGTTCGAGCAGCCGACACTGGTTCAACAGAAACTGCAGCCTTTCATCATGCAGCAGATTTCAGCCTGGTATGATTCTGAACTGTGTGAGATGTTGCGCTCTGCCAGCGTACATTACCGGGAACTCGACTTTCTGTTGCGCTGGCCTGGAAGTGACTCAGCAGGAGCAAGTACGCCGCTTACGGTTACCGGGACGATTGATGCGCTTTTTCAGACGGGTGATGGCCGGTGGGTGCTGCTTGATTATAAAACCGGGTCACGCCTTGCGCAAATGACGGAAGAACAGCTGATAGAAGAGTATGAATTTCAGCTGGGAGTGTATACACTGGCGGTAGAACAACTTATTGGAGGCAAGCCTGATCTGACAGGTCTGGCGGTGGTACATGATACCGTTCGCCTGGTCGAATTCCAGTGGAATGAAAAACGCCTCGATGAGATCTCCGGAAGGCTTTCGCAAGCTGTTTCCCACTTGAATCAACCTATGCCAGCGACAGAAAGTCGTTAACCAATTCCATGTCCCGCGAGTCACTTTCCGAACTTGATTGCTTTCAGCAGCTTTATCAGACTCCTGAAATCTTTGCATTAATTCAGCAGCATACCGGCTCGGAATTCCATCTGCAGACTCAGTTAAGGAAAAAGTATCCGGACGATCTGGTGCGTGCCGCGTTGACCCTGGCGGAATTACGGATCCGCGGTCGGGCGAAATTTTCCCAGGCCGACCAGATGTGGTTCGACCGCAAAAGTCTGGAACAGTCAACGCCGGAACTGGTATCACGTCATAAAGCAGCACGCTTTTCCGGAACGGTTTACGATTTTTGCTGCGGTATGGGAGGCGATCTGATTGCACTGGCAAAACAGGCGACCGTCATCGGCGTTGATCTGGACCCGGTGTTGTGCCAGTTCGCGTTATGGAACAGTGAAGTGGTTGGCATTTCTGAAAAGGTCAGTGTGTTGAATTCTCCCCTTGAAGAAATCCAGGATCGTGAGGGGCGTTTGCACATCGATCCCGACCGGCGGCCTCATTCGGGCGGAAAAGTCATTCGAATTGAAGATTATCTGCCGGGACTGGAGACGTTACTGACGCTGATTCAGGAGTTCCAGGGCGGGGCCATCAAACTCAGTCCGGCCAGCAATTTTGCGGGTAAATTTCCCGGAACTGAAGTGGAACTGATCAGCCTGAACGGCGAATGTAAAGAAGCGACCATCTGGTTTGGCGATCTGGCAGGTCAGCAGGAGTACCGGGCGACTGCCATTTCGAAAACGGGTGAAGTCGAGAGTATCGCAGGCCATCCGCTCGATGCGTTTGTGAGTATTACAGAACCGGGGGCTTATATTTACGATCCCGATCCTTCGGTTGTGCGTTCCGGTTTGCTGGATGTGGCGGCAGCCCCGCTTTCGCTGAGCCGACTCGATCCGGAAGAAGAATATCTGACATCGACCGAACCTGTCGACTCTCCCTTTTTCCGACGCTTCAAAATTCTGGCAGAGTTGTCGAACAATGAACGCGAGATCCGAAAGTATTTTCGGACTGCGTCTTTCGGGCAACTGGAAATCAAATGTCGCCGGATTCCCGTTGCGATTGAAAGCCTGCGTCGCAAATTGACTTTGAAAGGGGATGCAGCGGGAGTTTTAATTATCGCCCGCCTGCAGGGAAAAGCCCGCGCTCTGATTTGTGAACGCGAGTAAGATCGTCGTTTGCTTTCTGTCACGGCATCAATAAAAAACGGGAGCCATGACTGACTCCCGTTTGATTCATTATAAAACTTCCGGTTTGTTCCACACTCGATTACTGTGCCTGTCGAAACTGGAATTTATCCATGGGCAGCAATTGTTGTGGAGCCCCCGGTGTGGTATTAAACACGAAGGAGAAGGCGTAGCAGATTACCATGCCTGACGACATCTCTGCGACATACAATCCGCCATCTGCAAACTGGGCACGTCCTTGCGCGGGTAAATTGACATCCCCCGAAACGATGACGTAATGTGGTTTCGCAGTGGGATCGACGCTAAAGTCGGCTGCCAGATTCCGAAAATAGGCATGGGTAAATTTGCCCGTACGCGAGTTCAAAACAGCGCCCTGCAGACGCCCGGTCAGGAAGTCGAGAACGAAAACTCCTTCCGCATTCCCACTTCGAGTCGGCACGGTTGTAATTGCAAACCGATCGCCGTCGCGGTCTGTAGCGACTGCGAATGCAGGTTCATGCGGCCAGAAATAGGACATGCACATGCCGCAGATCACGCCGACAGCCAGCCACAGGAATGAACGTTTCCCATTTAGATTTTTCACCACAAATGCCTCCGAGTGTTCTTTGTAACCAGGTAGAGCGTGTGCTTGAGCACAGTCTACGATTTGATAGCAGTCAAGAAGTTGAAGTTCAAACACGGTGTGTGCTCGATTCGGTCTGAACAGAGACCGACAGTATTATTGTACACAAGAACTTCGAATGCTGCCAGACTTGATTCTAAAGGAAAAGCGGGCTGTTTCCGGGCTGGAAATTGATCGTTTTTCGCCGGGATTTCGCTCTGGAATTCACATTGGTTGTAATTCCGATCGAGCAAAAGTATGCTGCTTTGTAGGTGACTGCCCTCAGGACTGGTCAGATTCAACATCGTGCAGCTCAACTCTAACTCGTCTGTTCGTACGGGTATAGAATGAATCATCAAGGGGAAGGAATTCAACAATGGAAACAATGAACGGTCAACTCAATCGTAAATTGCGGATGGCTCTAGTGGGGGGAGGACAGGGTTCGTTTATCGGTCGGGTGCATTCCATTGCCGCCTGTCTGGATAATCGTGCAGAACTGGTGGCAGGCGCCCTGTCTTCGAATCCGGAAAAGGCGAAAGCATCAGCGCCCGCCTATGATATCCAGCCCGACCGCGCGTATGGTTCCATTGAAGAACTTGTCGAAAAAGAGCTGGCACTGCCTGCCGACCAGCGGATTGATTTTGTCAGCATTGCGACCCCCAACTTTACCCACTTTTCGATCGCCAAAACGGCTGTGGAAGCGGGCTTCAACGTTATCTGCGATAAGCCGATGACATTTGATCTGGCACAGGCGGAAGAATTGCAGACCCTGGTCGAGAAATCGGGCGTGGTGTTCGCCGTCAGCCATAATTACACCGGTTATCCCCTCGTGCGTATGGCGCGGGAAATGATTCTGAATGGCGAACTGGGTGAGATCCAGGCCGTGCGCTCCAATTATATTCAAGGCTGGTTGCGATCCCGTCTGGAAGAGGAAGATCAGAAACAGGCCGCCTGGCGGACCGATCCTGCCAAATCGGGCGCAGCGGGTGCGTTTGGTGATATCGCCACACATGCCTACAACCTGGGCCGTTATATGACGGGACTGCTGCCGGCGGAAATCTCCTGTAATCTGAAGATTTTTGCACCGGGACGTCAGCTCGATGATTATGGCCACGCCGTTATTCGATTTCAAAATGGTGCTTTAGGCACCGTGACTGCCAGCCAGATTTCACACGGCCGCGAAAATGATCTGTTTATTGAAGTTGACGGAACCAAAGGGGCGCTGGCCTGGCGTCAGGAAGAACCGAATCAGATGATCATCCGTCGCAACGGTCAGCCGCATGCCGTTTATACGCGCGATCCGAATGCCCCGTTCATGAATGAATCAGGGGCTGCCGCCTGTCGATTGCCTGCCGGCCATCCCGAGGCGTTCTTCGAAGCATTCGCGAATATTTATCGTAGTGCCTTTGATGCGATGATCAATCGAATTACCGGGCAGCCTTTCGAACCGAAGAACACGATATATCCTAACGTGTATGACGGCGTAGAGGGGATGTTCTTTATTCAGCAATCGGTGGCCAGCAGTCACGAAAATGGAGCCTGGCTTCCCTTCGAATGTGCGAGCGCCCGCAGCTGATTCGCAGTCGCGTAAATCGTCACGATCTCATTTCAGGTATGTTAAACAGAGAATCGGGAAGCTGGTATTTCATGAAGAACGTTCCACTGCACTTTCAAATTCTGATTGCGTTGATCGCAGGGACCATTCTCGGTTTTATTTTTAATCCTGGTGAAAATTCTCTCACGAATCTTTCGTTAACCGTCAGTCGGTCAGACTCTGGTTATCAGGTGGTCGAGGAGGCAGCAGAGCAGGACCGGAAAGTGTTTCCGTTCAAAGACCGCGCGGAAATGCTGGCGCGTTATCCCGAGCTGAAGCAGGTTTTCGTTGAAGGCGATGTTGAACAACCGGTGACCGTAGAAGTGACCCAGCGGTCGATTCATATCGTTGATTCTGCAAAACAGGTCGAACTCAGCTACAACCGGAGCGTGGATGGGAAACTCATCGTTTCCTCATATTCGGCCCCCGATGGTGAAGCGCTGGCTCAGAAATATCCGCAGTGGGCAGCCGATTATCAAACTTATGGAACAGGGATTTCGCAAAAAGTGATGGCGATTTCCAAATGGATCGGCGATCTGTTTTTGCGGCTGTTGAAAATGATCACCATTCCCCTGATTGTGACCTCTTTAATTACGGGGATTGCCAGTCTGGGAAATGCGACCCGGTTTGGGACGCTGTTTTCCCGCACACTCCTGTATTACCTTTCGACCAGTCTGCTTGCCATTTTTACGGGGATTTTTGTCGTGAACCTGATCCGCCCCGGAATTGGCGCGGTACTGCCGGGAGGGAGCGGCAGCCTCTCTTCAGGGCGGGAATCCGTAGGTTCGATCTTTCTGGATATGGTTGATCGTCTCGTGCCGACAAACATCATCCACTCGTTAGGCGAAGGGGAGTTCCTTTCGATTATTTCGTTCAGCATGCTGACGGGAATTTTCATCATTCTTGTGGGCGGCAAACACGCCAGATTGCTGACCGATCTTTTTCAGGCCGGTTTTGAAGTCATGATGCGGATGACGATGTTTATCATCAGCCTGGCTCCGATTGGAGTGCTGGCATTTATGGTGTATGCCGTCTCCTCACAGGGGCTCGAAATTTTTAAGACTCTGGCCTGGTATATGGTCGCAGTGTTCCTGGCCTTGTTGATTCATGCGGTGGTGATCTTACCCTGCTTACTGAAATTTGTGGCGCAGCGCTCACCGCTGGCGTTCGCACGCGCGATGAGCCCGGCGTTGATGACGGCCTTCTCGACCGCTTCTTCGAATGGAACGCTCCCGTTGACGATGAGCTGTGTGGAAGAGAACGCCAAAATTTCCAACGAGGTCAGTTCGTTCGTACTTCCGCTGGGAGCGACCGTGAATATGGATGGGACCGCTTTATATGAAGCGGTTGCCGTGCTGTTTATTGCGCAGGCTTATACCGGCGTTGTCATGCCGCTGCCTGATCAACTGCTGGTTGCGATTACCGCGTTGCTGGCCAGCATCGGTGCAGCTGGTATTCCGCATGCAGGGCTGGTAATGATGGCGATTGTGTTGCAGGCGGTCGGCCTGCCACTCGAAGCGCAAGGCGTGATCATTGCAGTCGACCGGGTGCTGGATATGTGTCGCACTTCCGTGAATGTCTGGAGCGACGCCTGCGGCTGTGCAGTGATCGAACGTTACCGTTAACGGTCTGTGTGACTTAACTTGTGCTTCTGAGTTGACCCGAAGCTGCGAAAACTGAGGTTTTGTGAGGATTTTCCGGACGATAACCGTTTCAACCGTCACAATCTGGTGCGGGGGTGTTTTGCCAGTCCCTGCCTGTCGATAGAAGAAAATAGAGCAATCCGCTTGCGATTCTGCATTTTCTGTATTGGCGTCTCTTGGAACAGGTGAAATGGAACAGACACTCACCAGACCTCTGGAATGGGTTCAGAGCATCTGTGATCAGTTTACGGAAATCACCGGATGGCCGTTACGATTTACGCCTGCCAAACCGGGAGAACGAAAATCGCTCGAAGCAGAGCTGTGTCAGAGCGAGAAATACTGCTGGTATGAATCGATCTCAAACGGGAAACGCTGCCTGGGTTATCTGTATCTTACACTCCCGGAAGAATCAGCCAACGATCATTTATTTGTGACGGCGATTAAATTCGCGGAACTGGTGGGGGGATTGATTTCCCGCCTTGAAACGATGAGTTCCTCGCTGGAACTGAAGCAGAAAGAAGTCACAACACTGATGGACGTCGGCCTCACTGTGACGAAACAGGAAGGCCTGCAGGACGCCTTGCAAAAATTGCTGGAGGCGGCTTTACAGCTGACGGGGCTCCGCTCTGCCGGTTTCTTTCTGCTGAATTCCGAATCGAATCAGTTATCGCTCAGGGTTCAGTATTCACTGTCACCGTTCGAGATTCCCTTTCATCGCAGAAAACTGGCCGAATCTCCTCCCGATCTGGAAGCATTTTCTGAAGAGGGGGTGATGATCAATCGACAGGAGTCCCCGCATCTGTCGCGCTGGTTACCGGAAGGTTGTCTGACGGGAATCTGTGTTTCGGTGCAGTCCGATTCGGGCCCGTTTGGAACGCTCTGGGCCTATGACCGTCGTGCGCGTAATCTGAAAGACCGGGATATCCACGTATTGAAATCAATTGGCGCCCAGGTGAGTACAATTCTGGAGCGAGCCGTCTTGATTAAGGAAAGCCAGAATCAAATCCGTCTGAAAAAAGAGCTCAAGGTGATCTCTGAATCGTTTCCGGCTGAGCTTGCCCATGATTCCACTCACGATCGCGCCTTTCAGGCAGCCGTCCAGACGATCAGCCATCATGAAGTGGGGGGAGATTTATGCGAATTTGTCACTCTCGCACCGCATATTACCTGTTTTGCACTGGGTGATGCATCGGGCGACAGTATTCCCGCCGCGGTAGTCATGGCGTCGGTCAGGGGCGCGTTACGCACGTTGACAGAAGGACCCATCGAACAGGCGAAAGATACACGGTTCGTCATCAGTCGGATTAATACGTCCTTATATCACACATCACTGCCGCATCAGTTTATGAGTATGGTTTACGGTGTGATTGACACACAGAATCGCACGTTTACCTACACCAACGCCGGTCATCCCGCCCCGTTCTGGGTGCATAAAGGAAAAATTTCCAGTTTGACTTCGCACGGAATGTTACTGGGAGTGACAGAAGCAAACGATTACGACTATTCCGTGATCCCCATTTGTACGAATGATATCGTGGTTGGTTTCAGCGATGGAATCAGCGAAGCCATGAGCAGTGAACGAAAAATGTTTCGCTCGGACGGGATCATGAAAGTCTTAGCGAATCATACCGAGGATACTGCTGAAGAAGTGATGCAGGGAATCTGGTCCAAATTGCAGAAACATCTGGAAGGCGGAAATGATGGGGATGACCGGACGCTGATGGTCATTAAATTCGCCCACCACGTCGATTGATTCCACTCAGAAAACGCCTGGTCGTGTTTCTCGATTCGATTAGCTCTTATAAATGTGGAGCAACCGGGGCTAACGCCCTTCGGCTAATAGGTCTTTCGGCTATCGAAGAACCTAAAAACAAGATTAGCCGCACGGCGTTAGCCGCGGTTAAAACCGACCTGGGTCAGGTTGCGGTTCTGGGAATCACATTCGAAACCAATCAATAAACACAAGCTGGAACGCATCACATTTAACCATCGCGTCTCTCATTCTATCATCATTATATTATACTCGGTCCAAATGGCCCTGGAGACGCTACAGTAAACTTGGACACAGGCTAGCCGACGATGCGAAAGTCAGGACGTTCTTCGCTGGGACGTGAGCGGGGTTCATCGGACCAGTCTTGCGGGCCTTCATCAATAATTTCGATACTCGAATCCGGGGCTGTGGTCTGCGACAATTTCAGCGCCGGTTTGCGGACGACGGTTTTTCCGGAAGCCTTGTTGTTTACCGTCGGCTGTTGTATCCAGCGATTGATGCGTAACACCTGCGCCCGGGGAGCCGTCAGGGGGAAATGCGAACAGCGGAAGCTGTTTTGATTCTGGTTTTTCCACATGCCGGCCAGTTGAGGGCCGAGTAACGCCAGATTCAGATTGTGTTCTCCATCATGTATGGACTGCTGAATCATGCGGGCGATCAAAGCCGTCACGGTTTCCTGAGGAACATTGTTTCGATGGCCGATCGCCAGGTAGTCTGTTCCAGCCGCGTGCTGTAATCCGTAGGCACACGCGGCCAGGGAATGATTAATAAACAGCGCATCGATCCGCGCCAGACCAGCGCGAACGGCAGGTCCGTGAATTTCCCGCAGGAAGGCCAGTTTTCTGCTTTGCGAAAAGCGGCCGCCGGCGAGTGTGGTCTCGTTTCCGAAAGTGAATTTCATCTGTTCAAATTCGTTCCAGAGATCCCAGCGCGGATTCCAGCCGGGAGACAGAGGATCTTCCAGCTGCGAACGATAAAAGGCGACGCGCCCGGTTTCTGCCGTGATTTCTTCGGCGGTTTGAATGCGCTGTTGTGTTGCGGAGGAACGGCTGTTGAGATAGGAATACCAGCTTAAATCCTGAGTATTCACCTGCGGCAATGTTTGCCAGACGGCCTGGCTCCCCTGATATCCGACCGATTTAAATGCGTTCGCAGTGCGTCCGTGATCATGGCCTGCCTGATCAATATAGCGCAAGTCGATCAGATCCCAGTCGCGTTTGGAATTTTGCAGATGTCGCATGGCTGTAACCATCGTGGCAGCGGGGTTGGAACCGATCTGCCCGTAGAAAGCGCCCCAGCCATCCAGTGGATAGGTCAAGACGCGCATCGTTCCCATTTTTGTGGGAACGGGTTTCACGACCAGAGGCACAATGCCGATGATTTTGTTTCCCAGTGTGATCAGTAGAACGCGTAGCTTGAGTCCTTTACCGAAGTGTGCCCAGTAATGTTCCAGCCATTCCGGAGAATGGGCGAACGTAACCCCTTTGGTTTTGCCCAGCAGGGAATGCCATGCCAGCCGAAAATTGTCAAGACGATCGATGTCATTGATTTCGGCAACGGTGATCATAGCGGCTCCGGTTGTGGGTAAAACGGGAAGAGTTCAACTCAGCATGAAATACACTTTGATATGAGAAACGCAACAATCGTGCCAGTCAGCCGAGAGATCGCAGGACAGACCTGAATCTCGAACCGGAAATCGGCGTCGAATTGGTCTGCAACGAAAAACCGTTGGGAATATTCCAGTTACGACAGCGCTTGAACACGATTTAAGAACACACCCGAAAGCTCAGGCAGTGAGCCTTCTCTTTCGGATGTGGTTTTTAATCAACATGAATCTGATGCGGGTTGTGAAAAATCAACAGGCTTGAATCAGCTGCCCAGCTTTTTGAGGGCTGCTTCAGCTGCTTTTTTGACCGCTGGATCTTTGTCTTTGGCAGCGGCTTCCAGAGCCTTTTTGATTTCCGGAGTGTTGATACCAAATTCTCCCAGGCTGATGGCAGCTTCGAGGCGTGCATCAGGATTGGGATGTGCTGTCACAAGTTCTGTCATCGCGGGGGCTGCTGCTTTGGCTCTTTCAGGGCTTGGATCAATTTTGGTTAATGCCCAGAGTGTGATGGCATTTTCGTCGGCACTGTTTTTCTTGAGCTCCTGTTCCAGAATCGGGACGGTGGCTGCGGCAGCTTTTCCAAACCGGGCCAGTGCATAAGTGGCAACCACACGCAACAGGGGATTGTCGGAACTCACATAGGGGGTGATCAGCGGAATGGCGGAAGCAGCCGACGGTCCGATTTCTGCCAAAGCGGTAATCAGTTCAAAAACGACGCCTTGATTCTGTTCTTCCTTGAGTGCCTGGGTGAGATCTGGTGTTGCTGATTTTGCGAGCGGTCCTGCGAGTGAAATGGCGTTCGCTGCTTCTCTGCGGAGCAGGGGGTTTTCCTCGGCAAGGACCTTGATCAATCCCGGTAATGCGGCTTTCACGGTTACGGCATCGGTGGGATTGGCTCTCAAGAGTGCCCAGGCACAGACCAGATGAAATCGTTCGTCATCGCTTGAGGATTCAGCGTATTTTTTTATGAGCGGCAATGCCTTTTTGCTGCCGATTTTTGAGAGGGCATACACGGCGGTATTTCTGGTCTTGCCGGTGCCTGTTTCCAGAATTTTCAGCAGTTCAGACTCAGCTGAAATTGCTGCAGGGCCCATTTCTCCCAGACTGACAATTGCCGTCTCACGAATATCGGCATCGTCCGATTTTGTGAGTTTCAATAATTCCGGAATGGCAGCTTTTGAAGAAGCGCCGATTTCGCCCAGAACATGAATTGCCAGCAGTTTCAGACGCGAATCTTTGACTAACATTTCATTTAATGCGGGAACAGATGCCTCGCCGATGGATGCCAGGGCGGAAGCGCTGGTGAGTGTTAAAGATGTGGGTCCCGCCTGCATGGCTGCCGCCAGTTGCGGAACAGCGGCTGAAGCATTCGGGCCAATTTCTCCCAGTGCGGCTGCCGCATCGAGCTTGACGTTCAATTCGGTGTCGGAAAGCAGTTTGGTTAATGCTGTGACTGCCGATTTACCTGCTGCTCCAAAATCCCCAATCGCCAGTGCGGCCTGCGCTCGTACGATGGGAGAGGAACTGGTCAGCAATTTCGTCAAGGCAGGGACAACTTCCTCCGGCTTGGTACGAATCGCTCCCAGGGCATGCGCCGCATGCCAGACCAGATTCTGATCTTCCGAGTTCAATAATTCCAGTAACGTGGGAATGGCTGCTGCGCCATGAGTCCCCATCTGGGCGATCACATCGCAGATTTTTTCACATCCGGAATGATGATTTTCGGCGTGTTCTTTCTTTAATGCATCGAGTAAAGGATTGACTGCGGGGTCACCGATTTCGGAAAGAGCGACGGCCGCATCGGAGCTGACTTCATTAATGGAGACGTCAAGGCTGCTGAGTAATGCCTTGATTACCAGATCCTGATTTTCTTTGTTATCCGGATCCACAGACCAGAGCGCCCAGGCGGCAGCAACCTTGATATAGGAATTGTTGCTGTCTAATAATGTTGCGATTTGTTTTGCCGCTGGTCTTGAAGCGGGGCCAATGAGTCTTAGGGCTTTGAGTGCATTAAATTTGAGGATGACGGAATTGCTGCGTAAGATTTTTGTGAGTTCTGGCACAGCGGGAGCGGCAGCCGGTCCAATTTTTCCCAGTGCGATGATTGCTTCGCTGCGGGAAGAGACCGAACCGCCTTGTACCACGCGTATCAGCGCGGGGACTGCAGTTTTGGAGACAGGCCCCAGCTCTCCCAGGTGGTGTGCGGCCAATGCCTGCTTGTCTTCGTCCTCACTTTCCAGCTGGATAATCAGAGATTTGATGTCAGGAGCTTGTGCAGAGACAATATCGGAAGAGAGTAGGCAAATTCCTAAAAAAAGTCCTGCTGTTAGTAGCTGACGCATGAGCATAGTTCCTGCTAATCATCGTTGCGAATGCCAGATTTTCCGAAAGGAAAAGAATTCACATTACCTTCTCAAGAAAGACTGGCGAAATTGAAAGGAGAACATTAAACTATAATGTAATAGATATCATGATCTGAGTTCAAAAATCAAGTTATTCTGCTCAGATTCATCAGGAAAACACATAAGCCTTGACGACAGGAATCGAAAATTTCACGTCGTGGATGGTTTATTGTCAATTTATGCACAGAGGTGAGAGATGAGAACAGTGATACGCAAAATAACCCTCTCCGGATTCTGTTTGATCATCCTGTTTTCTGCAGGGCATATGGCGCAGGCTGCTGGTCCCTTTTTCCCGCGACAAACCGTCTATAATTTCGGGGGAGGTCTCAGTCCCTCCGTTTATTATGGTAACCGCTGGGGATATGGCGGCGGTTATTATGGCGGCGGTTATTATGACAACGGCGCTGCTCTCGTTCGCGCACAGGGACAAGCGATGGAATCGCAATCCAAGGCGATGGTGAATTATCAGGAAGCGAACAGCAAGTATCTTGATAACCAGAAGAAACTGGCTGAGACCTATGTCGCACGTCAGAAAGCACAACGGGAATCGATGCACGAGCAGGCTCAAATCAAGGAGATGCAGGCGCAGCAGCGTCAGGCAGCCATTGATGCACAGGCCGAAAAAAATCGCAAGCTGCAAGAGTCCGGTTTGAGCCCTTATTATAATGCGGCTTCTTCTCAGGACAAAGAAACATTGAACTCCAGTCAGCTTAATCCTGCGACAGGCGAAATTTCCTGGCCTGAGGCGCTGACGGGCGAAGAATATGAAGCCTCTCGCAAAAAAATGCAGGAGTTGTTTTCGTTAAAGAATTCCACTGGTGTCACATCAAGTCTGACACGGGAAATTGAAAGCGAAGCGATCGTGATGAAAAATATTCTCCGGGGGCAGATTCGCACGATGCTTCCGAACGATTATCTTTCTGCACGCGGATTCATCGAAGGTCTTGCCAATATGGGTAAGGCCGCCTAATCAATCGCTGATAAAGAATCGCTTCCGCATGGCTCTCACGTTTACGCTCCAGCAGGCACTCAAGATTCCTCTTGAAGTGAATTCAGTCAATCATGCAGCGGTGAGCGGGCAGTCGATCGATCAGATACGCGCTTTGCCTGTTCTGCACGGCAACCGACAATTGACGGTTGCCGATTTTTTTGACGTGCAGCAATCTGCGAAAGAAGCAGATCTGCTGGTCTGGTCGGGCGATTGTTCCCGCGTGAAATATATCGGAGCGGGGCTGACTGCCGGGCGGATTCGCGTCGAAGGCAATGCGGGTATGCACCTCGGAGCCGAGATGTCCGGCGGCGAGATTCTGGTGGAAGGCGATGTGACCGACTGGATCGCGACCGAAATGCAGGGGGGCACATTATGTGTCAAAGGCAACGCCGGCAATCTGCTGGGAGCCGCCTATCCCGGAAGCAAACGGGGTATGAACGGCGGGACGATTCTGGTTCACGGCAATGTCGGCAATGAAGCAGGGCACCGCATGCGCAGGGGAGCGATCGTCATTGGTGGCACGTCCGGCGATGCCATCGGGTTTGACATGATTGCCGGTTCGATCTTTTCGTTCGGGAAAATCGGCGCACGGCTGGGAGCCGGCATGCGACGCGGCACGATTGCCCTGTTTG
Source organism: uncultured bacterium (assembly GCA_963974925.1). Classification (GTDB taxonomy): domain Bacteria; phylum Planctomycetota; class Planctomycetia; order Planctomycetales; family Planctomycetaceae; genus Gimesia. The sequence goes on from CAXBFD010000047.1 coordinate 14,342, forward strand.
GTGAATCAGACGGGCCGGAACTGCTGCCGACCTTTAAATACTCGAACGTGTATCGACCGACGTGGCTTGCCTTTTTTCTGCGCGAATTAAGATCCGCGGGGTTTCCGGTTCCCGAAGATTGTTTTGAAAGTGACTATCGAAAATACTCTGGAGATTTTCTGGCTCTTGGCAAGGGGGAAATTCTGGTTCGCCAGTAAAGAGCGCCATCCCTTTTGACTCTCAGCGTTCCTTCTGCTTATGTCCATACAACAAAACATTGCCGATCGTCTGCATCAGTCGGCTCAAGCCTGGCCTTATCAAAAAGCGGTTGTTTTTCCTGCAGGAAAAGACAAGCAGGGGCGCTATACCTACAGCAGTTTCACGTTTGAACAACTCGATCAGGAGAGTGATCGGCTGGCGCGCGGGCTGATTCAACTTGGCGTGAAACCCGGTACGCGAATGGCTTTGATGGTGCGGCCCGGCCTGGAATTCATCGCCCTCACGTTTGCGCTGTTCAAAGCAGGCGCTGTGATCATTCTGATTGATCCGGGCATGGGCGGAAAAAATATCATTCGCTGTTTGGCGGAAGTCGAGCCGGAAGGTTTCGTGGCAATTCCGTTAGCACAACTCATTCGCAAGCTCAAACGCCGTTCCTTTCCCAAGGCCCGTTTGAATGTGACTGTCGGAAAACCGGTTTTGACGTCAGGCATTGATTATCAATGGCTGCTGGGCGGGGACTGGGAACCGTTTGAGATGGTACACCGCGCGGCAACCGATCCCGCGGCGGTCATTTTTACCAGCGGCAGTACCGGGCCTCCGAAGGGAGTGGCGTACGAACACGGCATGTTCTGGTCGCAGGTAGATCTGTTGCGCGATTATTATCAGATTCAACCGGGTGAAGTTGATCTGCCCGGCTTTCCGTTGTTTGCGCTGTTTAATTCGGCGATGGGGGTGACGACAGTCGTTCCCGATATGAACCCGACCAGGCCCGCGCTGGTCGACCCACGAAAGCTGATCGCGCAAATTCGCGATCAGGGCGTAACACAGGCCTTCGGTTCGCCGGCGATGTGGAATCGGATCGGCCGCTATTGTGAACAACATCAGATCAAACTCCCTTCATTGAAACGAATTCTTTCGGCCGGGGCGCCGGTGCCCGTGCATGTGATTGAACGCATGCGAAAAACGTTTGTGAATCCGGAAACCGATATCAATACGCCTTATGGCGCGACCGAATCGTTGCCTGTCGCTTCGATTCGCGGGCGTGAAGTGCTGGAGGAAACGTCACAGCAGACGGCATCCGGAGCCGGAACCTGCGTGGGGACGCCGTTCCCGGGAGTGTCGATCAAAATCATCGCGATACACAATGAACCGATTGCTGCGATCGAACAGGCGGTAGAACTTCCGCCAGGCGAAATTGGAGAAATCATCGTGCAGGGGCCGATGGCGACACGGGAATATTTTCTGCGACCTGAGGCAACACGGCTGGCGAAAATTCCGGACGGCCAGCGGTTCTGGCATCGCATGGGAGACGTCGGTTACCGTGACGCAGCGGGAAAACTCTGGTTCTGCGGGCGTAAAGCGCACATGGTTCACACCGCGTCAGGGCCAATGTTCACGATCTGCTGTGAGGCGATCTTTAATCAACATCCGCGCATCTATCGCAGCGCGCTGGTGGGGGTCGGAACTAAACCGACGCAGAAGCCGGTGATCATTGTGGAGCCGGAGCAGGGGGACTTTCCTGAAAGCCAGTCTGCGCAAAATCAACTCACACAGGAACTGTTGGCGCTCGGGCAGGCGAATTCATTAACGCAGTCGATTGAAACGGTTTTGTTTCATCGTTCGCTACCTGTCGATATTCGACACAATGTAAAAATCTTCCGTGAAAAACTGGCACCCTGGGCAGAGAAACAAATCCGATGAAGGTACTCGTCACCGGGGGAGGCGGCTTCCTTGGTCTGTATATTGTGGAACAGTTAGTCGAAGCGGGTGAGACAGTCCGCGTACTCAGTCGGGGAGAATATCCGCGGCTCAAAGAGTTGAATGTGGAAACGGTGCAGGGGGATATTCGCGATACGTCAGCCGTCGAGCGGGCCTGTGAGGGAATCGATACGGTGTATCACACGGCGGCGGTTTCCGGCATCTGGGGCGCGTGGGATTATTTTCACAGCATCAATACCCAGGGGACGCTGAATATTCTCAAGGCCTGTCAAACGCAGGGCGTGACCCGGTTGATTTACACCAGTTCGCCGAGCGTTGTCTATGATGGGGCGGCCCATGAAAATTCCACGGAACGACTGCCTTACAGCGAACAGTTTCTCTGTCACTATCCGCACACGAAAATGCTCGCGGAAAAAGCGGTGCTGGCTGCGAATGGTGAAAAAGGACTGGCGACGGTGGCGCTGCGACCGCACCTGATCTGGGGACCCCGCGATAATCATTTGATTCCCCGTTTAATTCAACGCGCCAAATCCGGTCGTTTGCGGCAGGTGGGTGACGGGACCAATCTGGTTTCAATGAGTTACGTCGAGAACGCCGCCGCCGCTCATTTACAGGTGGCGGCCCGGTTGTTTCATGATTCTCCCGCAGGCGGACAGGCTTATTTCATCAACGAGCCCGAGCCGGTTCTGTTATGGGCGTGGATCAATCAACTTTTGACGGCAGCCGGTTTACCGCCGGTGCGGAAACAGATTTCCTACCAAGCCGCCAGGCGGATCGGCGCTGTACTGGAAGGAGTATACCGGGTGTTACCGCTGCCGGGGGAACCCCCGATGACCCGCTTTCTGGCATCACAGTTGAGCAGCGCGCATTATTACGATATCAGCCGCGCCCGGCATGATTTTGGGTATCAGCCTGTTGTGGATTTTGAAGCAGCGATGCGGCGGATGGAGCCGGAACTGAAACGTCTGTCGGCAGAGCAGTAAAACCGGTTTTCTTCAAGATGGCTTTCAGGAAATCGGATGCAAAGGTGTGAATCTCTCTTGGTGAAAATACTGATAGAGATTAAACTTGCGGCAAATAGCACTAATAGGGGGCTTTCCCGGATCCCGGCTCGCTGAGTGTGCCGAGGGGATCAATAAATAATTTCAGGTGAATGGAGTGACGCAATGGAGTCGTTTGATCTGTCCGAGCATGGAATCAACGTGGAATGGGTGATGCGGAACCCCGACCCTTCGATTTTATATGAAGAAGCAATTCGATATGAGCCGGGCGCTTCGATTTCAGATACGGGGGCGTTGCTCGCGTATTCCGGCGATAAGACAGGTCGTTCTCCCAAAGACAAACGGGTCGTCAAACACAAAAACTCGTCGGATGATATCTGGTGGGGGGATGTAAATTATCCGTTGGATCAGCACGCGTTTTTCTGCAATCGCGAACGAGCCACCGATTATCTGAATATCTGCCCGCACCTGTATGTGATCGATGCGTTTGCCGGCTGGGACCCTGAATATCAGATCAAAGTGCGTGTCATCTGTTCGCGGCCTTATCACGCGCTGTTCATGCACAACATGCTGATTCGTCCGACCGAGGAACAACTGGAAAACTTCGGCAAGCCCGATTATGTCATTTATAATGCAGGCACGTTCCCCGCCAACCGCTTCACCACCGGCATGACTTCCAAAACCAGTGTGGACCTGAGCATTGAAGACGGCGAAATTGTGATTCTCGGAACGGAATACGCGGGCGAAATGAAGAAGGGGATTTTCACGGTGATGAATTACCTGATGCCCAAGCTCGGCATTCTTTCGATGCACTGTTCCGCAACCGCAGATCGGGAGACGGGGCGTTCTTCGGTGCTGTTCGGTCTGTCGGGGACTGGCAAGACAACACTCTCGGCTGATCCCAAACGGTTTTTGATTGGCGACGATGAGCACTGCTGGACCGATAATGGCGTATTCAATATCGAAGGGGGCTGTTACGCCAAGGCGATTTATCTTTCGCGGGAAAATGAGCCGGAAATTTTTCAGGCGCTGCGCTACGGCGCGGTTCTGGAAAACGTGGTGTATGACGAAGCGCATCATCATGTGGACTTCAATGACACCAGCTTTACACAAAATACGCGCGGCGCGTATCCGATTGAGTATATGCCCAGCGCCAAAATTCCGTGCGTTTCAGACCATCCCACCGATGTGATTTTCCTCACCTGCGATGCGTTTGGGGTTTTACCGCCGGTCAGTAAACTGACACCCGCGCAGGCCATGTATCACTTTATCAGCGGCTACACTGCGAAGGTCGCGGGCACAGAAATGGGTATTTCCGAGCCCGAGGCAACGTTCTCTCCCTGTTTTGGCGGGCCGTTTCTGGTCTGGCATCCGGGGAAATATGCAGATCTGCTGGCAGAGAAGATCACGAAGTACAACGCGAATGTCTGGCTGGTCAACACCGGCTGGAACGGCGGTTCGTACGGCGTGGGGAATCGGATCAGCCTGAAGGATACACGGGCGATTGTCGACGCCATTCATTCGGGCACACTCAATCAGGCGCCGACTGAGATTGACCCGATTTTCGGAACGGCCACCATTACCAAGTGCCCCAACGTTGATTCCGGGATGCTGGTACCCCACAATTCCTGGGCCGATCAAAGTGCCTACAAAGCGACTGCGATTAAACTGGCAACCAAGTTCAACGAGAACTTCAAGAAATACGCTTCGGGTGTTTCCGAAGAAGTTCTCGCTGCGGCGCCAAAGGTTTGAGCCTGCTTCAGGTTTACTGTCGCGTCTCCAGGGCCATTTGGAACCGAGTCTCGCAGAGCGAGGATGCCAGGTCGTGTTTCTTAATTCGAAACGTCCTTTTAAATGTGGAGCAACCGGATAAATATGGGGCATCCGCGGCTAACGCCCTTCGGCTAATCAGCCGCACGGCGTTAGCCGCGGTTAAAACCGACCTGCGGTGAAAGTTAATGCGCTCCAGCCCGCTTTGGGAACCAGGGGCTGCGGACGTCGGTCCCGTGTGCCGATGGCAATGAACACGCGAAAGCGATATTCGCCAGCGGAAGAAACTGTGTTGAACAGGTGAAAAAACTTTTCTACAACTCACTACAACTCAATAGAGATGAAGCGCGCAGCATGGTGCTAAGAGATGCGCGGATATTCAGCTTCGGTGCTGAAACGCCATCGGGTAAAATGAGTGGCTACTTAGTGTCTTGATTTCGTATTTGTCATTGGGAACATCGGATGCTCCGGATTGCCGCTGCGGGACGCCCGTGCGACTGTTTACGATTGTGGAGATTGGCGTGAGGCGGTCAAGTGGGAATCGGACAACGAAACGGAATGAACGAAAAATGATCTTCAATGAGAATATTATGAAAGTCAATGAAGTGCTATCGAAGTGGTTTGATAACGGAGAGAATCAGGTCGGAATTGGGAGACCTGCTGCGGGTATTTTGCTTCAAATCACTGAAACAAGCGACTTTTATGGTGCTGAAAGGAACAGAGTGAGAGTTTTTCACCAGTAAATAAAAACGTTCACTCGCGCGCGCGACTCTTGCTGGGGAGTTTCGGGAATGGCGGGAGCGAGTCAATCCCGAAAAAAATAACTCGGTTTTCGGGGAGAATCTGTGTGGTTGTCCGATTCCTGAAATTGTCAAGGGGGAACTGAATTATGAGATTTGGGACACGGGCAAAGCTGATCTGCTCGTGGCTGTTTTTGAAAATGACCGCTTAATCATAAAAACCGGGAGGGATCTGGTCTTTTGACTGAAAGCGTTCGCCATCGGGATTGTCTGCATTCACGATCCAGGGATCACCATGATTGTGATAGCCGCAGCGTTCCCAGTAGCCGGGAGAGTCGTCGGCGATAAAGTCGATCCGTCTGAGCCATTTGGCGCTTTTCCAGGCATAGAGCAGGGGGACGATCAATCGCAGCGGGCCGCCATGATCGGCGTCGAGGGGATCTCCATCATGTTGATCACAGAGGAGGACGTCTTCCGACTGGAAGTCTTTTAAGGGGAGGTTCGTGGTCCAGCCGCCATCGTAGCCGGTGGCGATGACGTATCTGGCTTCGGGTTGAACGCGGGCGCGGCGCATGATTTCGCTGCCGGAGACCCCTTCCCAGAGATTACCGAGCCGGGACCAGCGGGTGACGCAGTGAAAGTCGGCGAAGACCCGCGTCCGTGGCAGTTGCTGAAATTCGTGCCAGGCGAAGGAGAGCGGGTTTTCAACGAGGCCGCCGATTTCCAGTTTCCAGGTGTCGAGATTAATTTTGGGTACATCCGTTGCGTGCAGGACGGGCCATTTTCGGGTTCGGCTTTGTCCGCCGGGAATGCGATTTTCGCGATAAGTGTCTGCGCTGACGATAATTCCCGAATCTTTTTCCGGGGGAGCGGGTGGCCCGGCGTTCTGGTATTTTTCTGAATCAGGTCCGGAATTCATCCTTAAGCTCCATAGGGGTTTAAGTCATGTGACATCGTCGGAGGCCCGTCAAATCCCTCTGTTGAAATATAAGAATTTCTGTTAAATTATCCAGAGGTAGATATTACAAATCCCCCAGACTTGGCACATTGGTTGCATTTCAGTATGAGTGAGCCTCTCAAACGTGCGAAGTTATGGTCGGACAGGAGTGCAATACCGCCATTGACCATATTTTTCAAAGTAAATAAACTTCGCAAAGAGAAGAACTTACAGAAATAAACGGGAATCTGGTCAGGGAAGATCTGGAGGCGGCACGCGCTTTGGAAACCCTGGGACAGTCCGTTGTTACTGCCAGTATGACAGTCGCAAGGTCTGGGCCAGAAGCAATATTGAAGATTATTTTTCGAGAATTCGAGTTCAGGTTAAAAAATGGAATTCCTAGACAAACTGGGTGAATGGCTGGCAGTTGTTACGACATGGTTCGAGCGGTTGCTGACGGGTCTGTTTGGATCGTCAAATGAGCGGCAAATTCGCAAGCTGGGTTTTGTCAGAAACAAAACAGGCCAGGACGAAATTGTGCCCGGCTCGATGCTGGCGGAAATAGACAGTTTCGAACCCGAGTTAATGAAGTTATCGGATGCAGAACTGAAACAGACCGCATCCAAATTACGTGCGCGCCTGGATGCGGGAGAAACGCTGGATGATATTCTGACGTACGCTTTTGCAGCGGTGCGCGAGTCTGCGCGGCGTAATCTGGGCATGCGGCATTACGCCGTTCAGATGATCGGCGGTTACTTCCTGCATAAAGGTATGATTGCGGAGATGGTAACGGGGGAAGGGAAAACGCTGGTTTCTTCCTTGCCTGCGTTTCTGAATGCCCTGGCGGGTAAAGTGCATATTGTGACGGTCAACGATTACCTGGCACTCCGCGATATGGAGTGGATGGGGCCGATTCATATTGAGCTGGGTCTGACGGTCGGCGCGATTCAGTCCCGGATGGGGCCGGAAGAACGTCAGAAACATTATGGCTGCGATATCACTTATGGAACGAATAACGAGTTCGGTTTCGATTATCTGCGCGACAACATGAAACCTGTCAAAGAACTGCAGGTGCAGGGTCCGCTGAATTATGCCGTCGTCGATGAAATCGATAATATTCTGATTGATGAAGCCAGAACGCCGCTGATTATTTCCGGGCCGGCGCAGGACGACCTGACAAAATATTCCAAGGCGAATGCGGTGGCGCTCAAGCTGACGCCGCTGGTTGATTTTGAAGTCAAGGAAAAAGAACATACCTGCCATCTGACCGATGCAGGGGTAAAACACGCGGAAGAACTGGCCGGGGTGGAAAGTTTTTATACCGCGGGCAATATGGAGTGGCCGCATTTAATCGATAATTCACTCAAGGCGCATCACCTTTATAAGCGTGATGTGAACTATGTGGTTCAGCAGGGCGAAGTGATTATCGTCGACGATCATACCGGCCGCTTGATGCCGGGGCGTCAGTGGGGCGATGGTCTGCATCAGGCAGTGGAAGCCAAAGAAGGCGTTCGAATTAAGGAAGAGTCGCAGACTCTGGCGACGATTACACTGCAGAACTTCTTTAAGCTGTACGACAAACTGGCCGGGATGACCGGTACCGCGATGACCGAAGCGGAAGAATTCTGGAAAATCTATCAGCTGGATGTAGTCAGTATTCCGACCAACCGTCCGATGCAGCGCATCAATTTTCCCGATGTGATTTATCAGACAGAGAAAGAAAAGTGGACGGCGATCGCCGATGAAGTAAGGGATATTCACAAGGAAGGACGTCCTATTCTGGTGGGGACGGTTTCCATCGAGCAGTCAGAAATTGTCAGTCATCGCTTAAGTAAATATGGAATTCCCCATAATGTGCTCAACGCGAAACATCATGAACGCGAAGCCGAAATTATTGCGCAGGCGGGTCGTAAAGGGGCCGTAACCATTGCCACCAATATGGCAGGTCGCGGTACGGATATCATCCTGGGGGGAAGTGCCGAACATATCGCCTGGGATGAACTGAGCAAGAAATATGAATCGCGTTTGCAGGTGCCCAAAGCGGAATGGGATCAACTTGTCAAAGACATCGAGAAACGCGAAGGCATGGATATCGAAGCCGAGGAAGTCACCCAGTTAGGGGGCCTGCATGTGATCGGCTCTGAGCGACACGACTCACGCCGCATCGATTTACAGTTACGCGGGCGCTCCGGCCGTCAGGGTGACCCGGGTTCCAGTCGCTTTTTCCTTTCGCTGGAAGACAAGCTGATGCGTGTTTTTGCCGGCGAGTGGGTGAAAAATATTCTGGCGCGTCTGGGGATGGAAGAAGGGGAAGCCATTGAAAGTGGCATGGTTTCCAAGCGGATTGAGGGGGCACAGAAAAAAGTTGAAGAACGTCATTTTGAGCAGCGTAAGCATCTGCTTGAATACGATGAAGTGATGGACGAACAGCGCAAAAACGTTTATGGTTATCGCCAGCAGATCCTGGATGGATGTAACTGTCGGGATTTGATTCTCGAAATGATCAAACGGCAGATCGATGAAGAAGTCGAACGTCTGCTCGACAGTAATTATCGCTGGGATACGATCGCTGCCTGGTGCAGCCAGGAAGCGCATATCGACGTTGAGTCTGATAATGTTCGCGATATGACCTACGAGCAATTGATCGGTTATCTCAAAGACGAAGCCAGTCTGCAGGCAGATGATTTAATTGCCGAACAGATCAATGAAAATCTTCCGGAAGAATACGAAGATGACTGGAACTGGCAGGCGCTCTCCAAGTGGGTGAATGCCTATTTCAATCTGAATCTGAATGATCGCGAATTGAAGAAAATCGGCCGTGATGGCCTGCATCAGTTTCTGTTTGATCACGCGCAGAAAGCCATTGCTCGTATTGATTTTTCGCCGCTCGAAACATTTCTCGATCCGGAATGGGGTACACAGTCTCTGGTAGGTTATCTGGGTTATCAGTTTGGTATCGAGGTGGAACCCGAAACATTCAAAGATCTGAATATTCCAGAGTCGAAAGCGAAAATTCTCGAAAAAGTCAACGAGCTCTACCGGGAAAAAGAAGTCACATTTCCTGTGACCGTCGGCATGTATAATTTCCTGGGGAATCAGCAGGCGGGCAATGAAGCCAACAGCCGCGTCGGTCTGGTGAAATGGGCCAATACACGATTTCATTCGCAGCTCGACCTGGAAGCTTTGAAAGGCAAACAGATCAGTGAAATTCAGCAAATTCTCTCGACAGAGAGTGAAAAAGTATTTGTGAATGGAGAAGTCTCCACACAGATCGATCAGTATCTTACCAAAGCCGATCGTGCCCAAGCCTCCGGAAAAGGTGTGCATGCGGGTCATCAGAAACCGGGATTAGGCGAACTGGTGACGTGGGCCAATCAGGAACTGGATGCGAATTTAACGACAGAAGAGCTGGAGCCGTTATCCGATCAAGCGATCCGTTCGCGTTTATATCAGTCTTATAATCAGCGGTATCGTCCGGAGTTGAGCCAGGCGGAACGTTCGCTGATTCTGGAAGTGCTGGATACGTCCTGGAAAGATCATCTGTACTATATGGACCATTTAAGGTCCGGTATTGGTCTGGTCGGTTATGCGCAGAAAGATCCGAAAGTCGAATATCGCCGCGAAGGGATGAAAGCCTTCGATGCGATGTGGGGCCGGATTGGTCAACAAGTAACTTCGGCCATCTTCCGTCTGGAAAAACAGAGTCCGGATTTTGTCGGTTCTTTGTGGCAGGTGACTGCGACGGTACATGAAGAGGTGACCGATGATTATAACTACGATGAACCAGGTGAAGATTCCGGGGGGGCTTCCGAGCCCACACAGCAGTCGATCGAACCGATTGTGAATCAGCAGCCTAAGGTCGGCAGGAATGATCTCTGCCCTTGCGGAAGCGGGAAGAAGTTTAAAAAGTGCTGCGGAAAGAATCTGTAGCTTTGAGTATTTCAGCGATAACGTAGCTCAGATCTGCGAGGGGAATGGAATCCCGTGCCTTTATTTTCATACATACTGAATCTGGCTTACGGCCTGTTGCTGGCGGTCGTATCACCGGCGATATTGTACCGCTGTCTGATGCTCAAGAAATATCGATCCGGCTGGGATCAGAAATTTCTGGGAAATCTGCCTGTTCGTGAGAATGACCGTCCGTGCCTGTGGTTTCATGCGGTCAGTGTCGGCGAAGTACTTCAGCTGCCCCCCTTGCTGCAGGCACTGGAAGCGAAAATACACGATGTGGAGTTTGTGATTACGACCACCACGCATACCGGGTTTGCGGTTGCCAGAGAGAAATTTCCCCAGCATCAAATCTGTTATTTTCCACTGGATTTTACCTGGGCCGTGCAGCGTGCATTACAGCGTGTGCAGCCGACAGCGGTGGTTCTGGTTGAAATGGAACTCTGGCCGAATTTTGTACTGGCGGCTGAGAAATTCCAGATTCCGGTTTCCATTATTAATGGCCGGCTGAGTGAAAAGAGTTTTCGCGGTTACTGGCGGATTCGTAGATTGATCGGCCCGCTGTTGAATCGCCTGCAGCTGATTGCCGTCCAGACGGAAGCGTACGCCGAACGGTTCCTGAAGTTGAAGGGGAATCGCGAACGAATCCATGTGACAGGTTCCATCAAGTTTGACGGGATTGAAGTCGAGCGGCAGAATCCGTTAACGCGAGAATTGAAAAATTCTTTTCGCTTGAAAGACTCCGAAACGATTCTGGTTGCAGGGAGTACACAGTTTCCGGAAGAACGCATTGCTCTGGATGTTTATCTGGAAGCCAGGAAGCGGTTTCCCCAGCTGCGACTGATTCTGGTTCCCCGGCATCAGGAACGATTTGAAGAAGTCGCCGGCATTGTGAAAAGTTATGGATTGCCTCTCATTCGCCGCAGTCATCAGCGGCACGATGATTCGAAAACGGTTCTGCCTTTTGCTACCAGCGAAAAGCCGCCCATATGCTTTCTGGATACGCTGGGAGAATTGAAAGCCTGCTGGGGACTGGCTGATTTTGCGTTTGTCGGAGGCAGTCTGACAAAACGCGGGGGCCAAAACATGATTGAGCCGGCAGGTTATGGTGCTGCTCTGATGTTTGGCCCCAATACCTGGAATTTTAAGGATGTTGTCGAAGCTTTAATCCAGCATCAGGCGGCGAGGGTGGTCCGGGATCAGGCCGAACTGCTTCAGGTTCTGACAGGCTGGCTGGAAGATCCTCAGAAAGCGCATGCTCAGGGGGAGCGGGCACAGAATTTTGTTTTGAATCAACGGGGGGCTACGAATCGCACTGTGGATTTGATCGTTTCTCTGCTGGCGGGTTCTGCAACGATTTCCAGAGAGCGTGCTGCTTAGCGTCTGGGATAATAAATTATGAGAACTACTGAAAACAGGGTTGAATTTTTGCAAAACCTTGTGCAAAACGTTAAGCTAGAGGTGGCAAACGCTTGTTGAGTTCTGGCGGGGGCTCTACAATTATGTTGAAATTGGTTTGGCTGCTTCGTTTTTCAATGGCGATGCGGTCTATGATATTTTAAGTATGGTCGGTTTAAGTGGCTTAATAGATACTATAGTCAGTCCGGATTCGGGCTCAACACATTTTATGACCACGTTAAATGCAAAAGGGTGGAGTAGCGCATGGCAAATTTCTCGTTCACAAGTGAATCGGTCAGTATGGGGCATCCCGACAAAGTATCTGATCAGGTTTCGGATGGTATTCTGGATGCGTTACTGGCTGGCGATCCTTATTCACGCGTTGCTTGTGAAACTCTGTGTACAACCGATTTTGTTGTGCTTGCGGGAGAAATCACGAGTTCTGCCAAGGTCGATTACGAAAAAGTTGCCCGTGATGTGATTCGGGATATCGGCTACACCAGCAACGATATCGGCTTTAATGCAGATACCTGCGAAGTTCTGGTCAAGCTGCATCAGCAGAGTGCTGATATTGCACAAGGCGTGGATGCCGAAGGGGCAGGAGACCAGGGGCTGATGTTCGGTTATGCCTGCAACCAGACTGAAGAATATATGCCGGTCCCGATTGCTCTGTCGCATCGCATTTTGAATAAACTGACAGAAATCCGGCAGAATGGAGAAGTCAACTGGTTATTACCCGACAGTAAGAGTCAGGTGACCGTTGATTATGAAGATGGCAAGCCAGTCGGGGTTTCAGCAGTTGTCGTTTCAACACAACATACAGACGATGTGACTCAGGAAGAGATCCACAAATTTATCATTGAAAACGTCATCAAGGATGTGGTGCCTGTTAACTTCTTGAATGATCAAACAAAATATCATATCAATCCGACCGGTCGGTTTGTGATTGGTGGCCCGCACGGCGATACTGGTCTGACAGGACGAAAAATTATTGTCGATACCTATGGTGGCTGGGGACGACACGGCGGTGGTGCTTTCAGTGGTAAAGATTCCACCAAAGTCGACCGTTCCGCAGCTTATATGGCTCGTTACATTGCGAAAAATATTGTGGCTTCGGGGCTGGCTAACGAGTGCGAAGTTCAGCTTTCTTATGCCATCGGTGTGGCTGAGCCAACCAGTATCTACGTTGATACCAAAGGGACTTCAGCCATTCCGGAAGAAAAAATATCGGAACTGGTCAGAGACCTGTTCCCACTGAATCCACAGGGAATTATCAATCATTTACAGTTGCGTCGTCCCATCTTCAGAAAAACCACCTGGGGCGGACACTTTGGTCGCAACGATCCCGATTTTACCTGGGAAGCAACAGACAAAGCTGCGGAATTGAGAGACGCTGCCGGACTGGGAGCTGAGGTTCCTGAACCTCAATTTGCCATTTCGTAACTCAGAATGTTGTTTGACTTCTGAAATGACACCCGCCGGGCAGAATGGAGGATGCTCGACATGCACGAAACAAAGCACCAGCGCAATCAATCCGGGGAGAGATCCAATCAGGGAAAGTCGTCTCGTTTGAGATGGCTTTTCCCTTTTCTTTGCATCGGCTTCAATACGCTGGTGACGGGGACTCTGCTGTTGATGCGGGGGACAGGTGTTTTTCAGATTCAGCAGAGTTTATTACCCCTCCTGACGATTGGTGGTCTGCTTGCGTGCAGTTCTTCTGGCACACTGATTTTGATTCGTTCTCTGCGACTGTTGAATCTGACACGCGGTCAACAGAGTCTATTATGTTTGGCACTGGTGCTTCCGGTATTGATCGGAATGTTCGCGCTGCTGCCGGTGGAAGGTTTGACCTTGGGCGGCGGCTTGACCCTCTGTCTGGTTTATTTTCTGTCTTTCGCCGGTGTTCTGGAGCTGATCTATCGTGAGGGATCAGAAATATCCGCAGAGAAGATGCCTGTTTTCCACATCCGGGATGAATTCGCAAAACGTCCCGCTGCTGCTGACCGTCTGCCAGTTTCCGGTCAAAATCAGGCAGACCCCGGGGAAGAACCGGCAGTAGACGAGCCGGAGCTGATCGATGAGAATCATGAAGCTCTGTTTGAAGCTTTGTTTGGGCAGGGAGATTCCGCTCTGGAGATGGAAGAAGCGGATGAAAGCCGGAAAGGCTGTTCACAGTGGATGAACCGTGTCGTGCGTCCCGAGGGATTTGAAGTCGTTGAAGGGGGTACACTCGTTCAATTTGCCCGAAACCAGAAAGTCAGCATTGTGCATATCGGACTTTTTCCTCCTTTGAGTGGGAGTTTGTCTGTCTCGTATGATCTTGAACTGGGGCAGCCGGTCCGAGCGCGACTTCTCGAAACCCGTGGATATGGCGTCAGTGTGGAAGTGAAACGGACGCAGGAAATAGATTCACAATTCGAGACCACTTTGCATTATCAGATCACCAGTCAGCCTTTGACAGAAGAAGCTGCCTGAAAACAGGCACTTCTTATGAATTCTGATCGATTCAGGGAATTGGCTGCCGGGGAAATCTGATTTCGTATCGGAATCTAAATTAACGGCAAAATCTGAAAAAATGGGTATTTATGTTCATTTGCAGAACAGAAAATTTTACCTATATTATACGATAGCTGGAATTTTCTATATTTCGCTAGTTTCCAATTTTATGAATCGCTATACTTTGCGGTCGTCGTCCAACACTTTTTGTTTAGCGATGTCTGGTGGGGCTTGATCTTTTCTTTTCTCACCACCAATCTTTATGGCTCATTGATTATCAATGCGGAAACGTTTTGGTGATCACTTAGTGCATCTGCATTTCTGTCAGGTTCTCTTTTATGATAAGATCCTGTGTAGAGTGGAATTGTGCTGCATCACGATAGGATTCGTGCTGAATGGAGGTTGAGCTCTGACAATTTCAGAGTTTGACAATTGCTGAATAAGGATGTCAGGAAAATGCACAAAATTTCTTCAAAATATCAAACCAAAAATCAGGTTAATTCATCCGATCTTGAGTCAGTTCTGGACGCATCCGGGCTGCTGAGCGAGCAGATGAAATTGTCGCCTGAGAATAAAAAAACAGAGAGCAAGCGTGGTCGCCAGGTGATTAGTCAAAGAACTAATTCATTGTTGGGAGTCCAGATTGTTTCGAGTGGATCGTACGTACCAGACAATGTCGTTACTAATCAGGATCTGCAGGAACGTTTTGGATTTGACCCGGAATGGATTGAACAACGAACTGGTATCTTAGAACGTCGTCATGCCCCGCCTGAAATGGCGACCAGTGACTTATGCTATGAAGCAGCACAAAAGGCAATCCGTGCAGCGCGCGTGAGTCCGGAGGACATCGATCTACTCATCGTCGGGACATTTACCCCCGACTTTCAGTGTCCTTCCGTGGCCTGCCTGGTTCAGGATCGGTTAGGTCTTGATGCACCTGCCATTGATTTACAGGCAGCCTGTGCCGGATTCATGTATGCGTTAGTCACAGCCGCACAATACGTGGCGACGGGTAACAGTAAACTGGCTCTGGTGATTGGCGGCGACTGCAACAGTCGTATTGTCAACCCGGAAGATCGCCGCGTTGCCCCGCTGTTTGGAGACGGGGCAGGTGCCGTTCTGCTTGCCAAGGGAGATCCTCACCAGGGATTGACCTGTTATCAGACGGGCTCGGATGGGAGTGGCTGCTCGTTACTGGATCGGCCTTCTGGCGGAACACGTAACCCTGCGACAGCAGAAGATATTAAAGAAGGCCGACATTTCCTGAATATGGATGGACGCAGTGTCTTTAAATGGGCCGTCAGGACAGTCGCAGATTCAATAGACCTCATGCTGACTAAAACCGGCATGAGCGTGCATGATGTTGACCTGTTTCTGATGCATCAGGCGAATATCCGCATCATTGATTCGGCTTGTGAGCAACTGGGAATTCCCCGGGAAAAAGTATTCAACAACCTGGACAAGTATGGCAACACTTCAGGCGGTTCGATTCCGATTGTGCTTGATGAAGCGTTTAACGCCGGCCTGATTAACCGCGGCGATACCATTCTGCTGAGTGGTTTTGGTGCCGGGCTGGCATGGGGAACCGGGTTGTTCCGCTGGTAAGCAGTCGGAGCAGCAATTTCCCCGTTTGGGACGTGTGTTTCTCTGAGCCGTAACTGGTCTGCATTCAGCATCCACTCATGCTTTTCAGCCATTTGAGATCATCTGTCTTTTATGACGTTTCTTCCGGAGGCTGCTCTTCGTCACCTGATCGTTCCGGAGTGACGGGTCTTTCAACGACTGGTTCTCCCGATCTGGCAACACCCGCCAGTGGAAGTTCGGCTGCCTGTTCCAACTCCTCTTCCGCGTTATACACATGGTCCAGAGGCGTGCCATCATCGCATTTTCGCAGCAGAAAATAGATCACCGTATTGGCGGACCAGAAAAAACTGACGATGAATCCGGAGAATAAAATTCTCAGAACAGATCCCCAGCCTGTGGAAATCGTGGTCGCGAGCGTATTTTGATTCTGGTTGAATAATGTTTCCGTTTCTGCGGGACCCATGCCCCAACTCACCCCCCAGAAGGAGAGGTAAGAGACCAGCTGGATAAGCAATTCAGCAAACAGCAGGCAGAGGGAACCATAGCAGAGCGTCACGATCACAAGCCAGAGAAAATACCAGATACGACCGAACAGGTAGCTGAAGATACGGCTTAATCCGTCAAAGCCGTCACTGTCTTCCACGCTGACCGTGGTCATCATCAACGGCCAGCCTGCCAGGGTAATCAGCAGAATCAGACTCATTACGAACGCAAACAGGAATGTCAGTCCCCAGAGCAGACTGACGATGATGCCTCCGGCCTCCGGAATGTTCCCCAACAGACCAATCAGGAAGCACAGGCTCCAGAAAAAGCCGATTCCAGCGAAAGGGAGCAGGGGAGCGCTCACCAGCGAGAGCATGCGTTTCAGGGAAAAGCGTAACGCAGCCAGGAAACCGATATGCTCATCCTGCGCAAACTGGATGGCGGCAATTCTGGTAATCGCGCCACCAAATACGGACCAGACGATAATGGCCCACAAGAGTTGAGTAGTGGCGTAAGCCAGTGAACTCCAGTCAGCGCCTGTCTGGAAGAGTGTTAAGACAGGTCTGTTAAAGGACAGAATGGGTTCCAGCAGGCTGTGCCCTTCGGCGATCGAGCGCAGCGGTTGTGAAAGATTCTCGCCGAGGAACGGATCGCCGTTTAATGGTTGCAGGAAACGCTGTGAAGTCTGTGGAGGAAACAGCGGATTCTGTGGAATGATCTGATGATTGCCCGCCTGTGGCACGGGAGCAAAAGGGAGGTTGTTAAACAGATGATTTCCCAAAATTAAAAGCAGAATCGCAGCAGAGGCCAGCAATATTTTCTGAAAATCGACAGCCAGCCGAAAGACTCGAAATAGATGCAGCCAGGGAAAAATCGATTTGTAAGGTATCGGATCAGAGATGAGAGATGGTTTTTGATTCATCATAATCAGAATGAATATCCAGGGGCCCACAGATGAGATAAATGCTGATCTAATGGCATTTTGCCACTCAAGAACAGCGGGAGCAAAACCGGTCAGTTCTCGAGACGCGTATTATAGACAGTCTGGCTGATTTGATGCTATCGCAGATGACATTTCGCGACATTTTCAGGTGGATTTTACAGGCTGGCCAGGGAGAGCATTTTTCGCAACCGCTGCCTGAGTCTCTTTGCTTTCTTTTTTTACAGGCAATGTACAGGACTGATAGATCAAAGGAATGGCGAGCAGCGTGATGATGGTGCCGGCACATAAGCCGCCTACAACCACGCGTGCCATCGGTGCCTGTAATTCGCCTCCCTCACCCCAGCCCAGCGCAATCGGGATCATTGCCAGAACGGTGGTGAGTGTGGTCATCAAAATTGGCCTGAAGCGGCGGGTAGCAGCCTGAATGATCAGCTCGGTCATCGGTTTTTTCGGAAAGCGTCTGCGAAGCTGATTGATGTAATCGACCAGTACAATAGCATTATTCACCACAATTCCGGAAAGCACGACAATGCCGATAAAGGATTGCACGTTCAAAGTCGTATCAGTAAAAACGAAGACCCAGATGACGCCGATCATTCCCAGGGGGACGGAGAACAGAATATAAAACGGATCGCGCAACGATTCGTATTGAGAAGCCATCACCATATACATCAATATGACCGCCAGCACGAATCCCTGTTTGAGCGCGGTGAAACTTTTCTGCTGTTCTTCCCAGTCGCCGGCAACCCGGATCGAATATCCGGACGGAATCTGGATCGAGTTCAGATGACGCTCCAGTTCAGGGACAATACTGCCCAGGTCTCGGCCTTCCACATCGGCAAAGATTCGCAGGACACGCTGCTGGTCCTGCCGTTCAATGACAACCGGCGCCTCATCGCTTTTAAATTGCAGCAGGTTTTTCAAGGGAATCGTTTTACCTGTCGCCGTGGTGACTCCCACCAGTTGGACATCGGAAAGATGATTGCGGTCTGCTTCTCGAAGTCGTACGACAACAGGAAATTCATCACCTTCCTCGCGATAGAGAGTCGCTTCGGTTCCCTGAATGGTTGTTTCCAGTGTTTGTGCGATATCCTGAACGCTGATTTTCAAAAGCCCTGCTTTATCGCGGTCGATCGAAGCGGTCAGTTCGGGACGCTGATCTGCAATTTCTGCTTCGACATTGATCAGACCGGGAATCTGCTGCATGACTTTCACAACCTGATCGACAATTTTTTGCGAGAGTTGCAGATTGTGCCCTGCCACCTGGACCACAAGGTCTCCGCCCCCTCTGCGGCTGATCATTCGCATCAGCATCATCTCAGTCTGTGCTTTCACTTGGACTTTCATACCGGGTACAGGGCCGATGGCGTCGTCGAGTGCTTTTCGTATTTCCTCGATATTCCGCCTTCGTTCGCCACGGGGTAAGAGTTGAATCCGTATCGTGGTCCGATTCCAGCGGTCTGCGTCATCAGCCCCATCACCGATAAATGAAGCCACGGCCACTGCTTCCGGCACGGATTCAATCGTCGCCTGTTCCAGAATACGCGTTTGCTGGTCCAGTTTTCTGAGTTGAATGCCGGCTGCCATCGTTGAAAAGATGTTTAATGCACCCTCGTCTGTTTTGGGCAGAAATTCGGTTTTGATCCGAGGAGATAAGCCAAGTGTCGTCGTAAAACAGACCAGCAGCAGGAAACCGGTGAGGATGGAATGTTTTAAGCTGAAGCATAAAATTCGTTCATAGATTCGTTCCAGCAGCAGCAACATTTTATGATTCATGTTATGGAACGCATCGATCAGGAAAAACCAGGGTCGGCTCCAGCGTGAGTGGGTGATCGTGGTCTCATCGGGGATCCAGTAAGCGCTCATGACGGGAGTCAGAGTCAGGCTGGCAAACAGAGAACAGATGAGCGAGAACGAAACGACCCACGCCAGTTGATGCAGCAGGATGCCCGTGGTTCCCTGAATGAAAACCAGAGGCAGGAAAATAATCAGCGTTGTCAGTGTGCTGGCGACAATGGCGGAAGAGACTTCCTGCGTGCCTTCGATGGCGGCGGTTTTGGCGTCGAGACCATCTTCCCGTTTGCGGAAGATACTCTCAAGCACCACGATTGAATTATCAACCAGGAGACCGACGCCGAGGGCTAAACCCCCGAACGAGATGATATTCAACGTGAAGCCCTGAAAGTAGATCAGAATGAAAGTTGCCAGTACGGAAAGCGGCATGCAGACGCCGATGACCAGCATACTGCGGAAGCTTCTCAAAAAGAGAATCAATACCAGGATCGCCAGGCCCATCCCGTAGAGCGCTGCTTCCTGAATATTGGCGATCGATTGTCGAATGTATTCCGATTTATCAACGCGGATGCTCAGTTTTACATCCGGAATTGAATTATTAATCCGTTCAATCTGATCACGTACCCGGTCACTGACGCTGATGGTATTGGCCCCGGACTGTTTATAAACATACAGCAGAATTCCCGGTTGCCCGTTCATACGCGTCAGCTCGGTGCGTTCTTTATCGCTGTCGACAACATCTGCAATATCACGGACACGGACGGTGGCTCCTGCCTGCTCACGGACGACCGTATCCTCGATTTGCTGCAGGCTGGTGAATTCTCCCTGACTGCGAATATGTAAATTGAGGTGACCTTCTTCATAATTTCCGGCAGGTTGATTGATATTGTCCTGTTTCAGGGCGTTGATGACTTCATTCACGCCCATATTCAGCGATTCCAGTTTGCTCCGGTCCAGGTCGATGTGAATCTCACGCTCAATGCCGCCCCGCATGCGGAGTCGGGCCACACCTTCCAGCTGTTCAAATTGAGGCATGACCTGATTTTCTGTCAGGCGGGTCAGCGTAATCGGATCGAGTTCGCTGTTCAGGCCGAGATAAATAATCGGACTGTCCGCCACATCGAAATGGCGGATATACGGATCTTCCGCCCCTTCAGGGAGGCTGTTTCTTAATTTGTTGAGCGAATCCCGCACCTCATTGATCGCCAGATTCAGGTCGGTTCCCCATTGGAACTGCAGGCGTACGGTGCTGCTCCCTTCCATACTGCTGCTGAGGATATTTTCGACTCCGGAGACCGAACTCAGCGTCTGTTCGATGGGACGCGTAATGAGCGTTTCTGCTTCGTTCGGGCCAGCCCCTTTGTAGATCGTAATGACACTGACACTGGGGTTCTGGATGTCCGGCATCAGGTCGACGGCCAGTTGCGACAATGAAACGCAACCCAGCATGACCAGCACCAGAGAGGCCATGAGTGTTGTGATCGGGCGCTGAACTGCCAGTCGGGTCAGGGACATATGCTAATCTTCAATCATGCATGATCTGCAGTGAAAAAATCGGTTTCCCGAATCATAAGTTGGTTTTCTGCGGTAGCGGAGGCGGCGGTTGCAGAACTTCCTCCATGGGCACCTCAATCGCGGTGACTGTCTGGCCTTCATCGACGAGTCGATTTCCGAGTGTGATCACAAGATCGGCCTCATTGATTCCGGAAAGGACTTCAACCAGTTCCCCATCGTTGATTCCGACTTCAATATTGCGTCGTTCTGTGATTGGCGGGTTTCCACCAATGATAAACACTGCCGACCCGGGGCCATCTTTCCGCCGCGTCAGTGAGGCAATGGGCAACACGTTGGTTTTATCGCGATGCGCAAACACAATTGACACGCGGGCATGCATGCCCGGTTTCAACGAAAAATCACTGTTGGGAATTTCGATGTAGACTGCTGCGGTTCGAGTCAGAGGATCCAGCACAGGGGCTTTGCGTATCACCTGTCCGGAAAATATTTTATCGGGGAAAGTGTCCACGGTGACGGCGGCCTTCTGTCCGGTTTTTACGTCTTCATAATCCTTTTCGACAATGTGAACGACCGTGCGGACCGTCTCCAGGTTGACAATCTTCATCAAAGCCACATCAGGTTTGGCCAGATCACCGACGTCTACCAGTCGTTCCGCCAGAAAGCCGTTCGTGGGCGCTAAAATCTGATTCTCCTGCAAACGCAGGCGGCTCTGTTCCACATCCGACTCGGCCTGCTCGACGCGTGCTTCTTCCAGTTCGGTTTGTGATTGTGCGATCGCCAGAGTTGCCAGCGCTTCTTCCATCTGCTGTGTTGTGCTGACTCCTGATTTCTGCAGCACTAACAAACGCTGATAGGCTTTCTGGGCGAGTTCTTCAGAGGTGATCTGTGTCTTCAATTGGGCTTTGGCCACCGTCAGCGAGGATCTGGCCTTACTGAGCAGTTCCCGGTTTTCGGAGTCATTCAATTCCAGAATGACTTCGCCGGCTTTGATCTGGTCTCCGACATTAAACGGCATCAGTTTGATATAGCCGCTGTAACGGGTTCGTATTTCGACCTGAGAACCTGCTTCAAGATTGCCGACCAGGTTGATACGCTTTTCCAGCGATTTTTCGGTGGATCGGGTCACCTGCACTGCGATGGGCTGGGTGATGATTGTCTGGGGGGCCGTTTGAGTGGCCCGCAGAGATTGTTCGTATACGAACCAGCCAATCAGCATGGCAATCGCCGTACAGGCTGGTGCAATCAGTACTCTCATTATCTATATTTCTCCGGATGGAGGAACCGCAGCAGGAGCCTTTGATTTATCAGATCTCCCTCACACGAATCAGAAAAACCACTAACGGTAAATTTGATTCAGTCTGGACATCGATAGAGTAAAGCTCCCGGTTTATCACAACAGACAGGGTTCCGTTGCTTAATCAGGCAGGTCAAAGTTTATCGCATGATAAACTTTTCGGTTTCACAGGAAGGTTCTTTTCAGGCAGGATTGATGGTTCCAAAGAACAATCAACTCAGCATCTCTATTAGAACTATATCGGCCAGAGAATTCAAGATGTTTGCAGGTTTGAGAGCCGTTGTTTAATTATTCTTTTGTTTATGAAATCCTGACCCGCTGTTTCCTGTTTTCAGGGTCTGTCTTTGCTAAAATCCACGCCGGAACGGGAATATGACAACAATCGTTAAAAATTGTTGATTTTTGGCATTTAACACAGTTTGACAAACCTGTGAAATTGTTTTGAGAAGGGGAGAGTTATGGATTTAATGAGTACGATTGCCGGTTCGATGATGGAAGGTTTTTTTCCAGCCGGTTGGGATTTGGCCAAAATTGATCAGTGCATGAGCGCAGATCCGTCGTCGATTAAGGATCGTCAACCCTGGTGGCACGAAGACTTTGAGCCGGTGATGTGCGGTAGCGTGACCGATTTTGATACCATTCTGGGGCACGAAATCGCGTTGACGATTAAGCAGTCACGTGATGCAGGCGAGAAACTGGCGTTGATTCTGCCGGTGGGGCCGATGGGCATGTATCGCTGGGCCGTCTTCTTTCTGAAAGAATGGGGCGTTTCCTGCGATCACGTGTACGGGTTTAATATGGACGAGTGGAGTGACGTCGACGGAAACACGCTGCCACCAAGCAATCCGGGTGCATTCCAGTATGCGATGCAGCAGGCCTTTTACGGTCCTCTGGGAGACTTAACCGTTCCGGAAAATCAGAGACACTTTGCGACCGCAGATGTTCTGCCGACTTATGCGGAGAAAATTGGTGAGTTGAAGTCAGCCGGTGCCAAGCTGGGAGTGATCTTCGGGATTGGCCGTGTCTGTCACATTGCTTTCTGGGAGCCTCACTTTGCCGGTGAATTCAAATCCGAAGAGGAATGGAAATCACAGACGCACCGGCTCGGCGCAAAACTGCATCCGCTGACAATCGAGCAGAATGCGGTGACCAGTTTCAAAAGCCGCACTACTCTGGTTCCCGCCTATGCCAACACGATTGGCCCCGGCTGTTTTCTGAACGCCGACAAAATTATTGGCGGCTGCGACGGCATTTTCTCACGGGGCATGCAGTGGCAGGGGATGAGTGTCTGGATGACATTGCGACACGAACCCACCAGCTGGATTCCTTCCACTTACATGACGACGCAACCTGGTCGATTGATCATTCTGGATGAACTCGCCGGACCTCTGGTCGCAGAATGTAATTGATCGTTTATGAATAAAATTGAAGGGTAAGCTCAAATGGAATTCGAGCTTACCCTTTTTTTACAGCAAGATGTTGATGAAGCCAGCAGATGTTACTTGGAAGTCTGTTCCAGCACTGATTCGTGGACGTAGATCGGGACAGGCGGCTCATAGTGAATCGAGAGCGCAATCGCATCACTGGGGCGACTGTCGATTTCAATCAATTCGCCAGCCTGGCTGACCCGCAGGACCGCGTAGTAAGTATGATCTTCAAGATGCGTGATCACAATATCCTGAAGATTACCCCCCAGCGCTTCGATCGTGCTTTTTAACAGATCATGCGTTAAAGGGCGCTGCGGTGAGAATTCCTGATTCACGCGGCGATCAATCGTCGTGGCTTCGAAAATTCCAATCAGAATCGGAAAGATTCGATCCCCGTTCACTTCGCGCAGGTAAATCACCTGCTGGTCACCAATCTCGCTGATAATGATGCGAGATAACTCCATTTCAACTAACAAGTGAGCCTCCTGAGGCTGGACGGGGGGACCGGAATGCTCCCCGTTTACCAGAATGAGTTTAATATTTTATATCAAAGTGCCTGGGTTCCGAATGTCATCATTATACACGTCTGGACGGCAGGACAACAGATGCCTTGTGAAACGATACCCGGAAACGACGACTATTTGCCGCGGAGTTGAGTGATCGAATCCTGGACGCTTAGTAACTGTTTTTGCAGTCCGGCCATCATCTCTTTGACGCCCGCGACAACATCCTCGGGGGCCCGGTCGACAAAACTCTTATTGGCCAGTTTTTTCTCACTGCCTTCAATATGTTTCTTTAACTTTTCTGCTTCCCCTTCCAGACGCTTCAGTTCTGCTTCGAGATCAATCACGCCTTCCAGCGAGATAAATCCATCGACGTCATTCAGAGAAAACGTGGCCGACCCGCTGGGACGCTGTACATCGGCGCCGGCAGCTTCCAGCAGCGTTTTTGCCAGGTTATCAAACTGACCGGCGATATTCTGCATGTCGTCGGCGACACTCGTTTCGCAGCGCAAAAACAGTTGCAGCGGTATTGCCGGCGATATTTTATAAACCGCACGAATATTGCGGACGGCAACAATCATTTCCTGCAGACGTTCGAAACGTTTTTCCAACTGAGAATCCTGCCAGGTTTTGGGCAGTTCCGGCCAGGCAGCGATCGTTACACTTTCCACCGCCAGCTCCGGAGTGAATAATCCCCGTTCGGGGGCGATTTCATTCAGGCGCTGCCAGAGTTCTTCAGTCACAAACGGTACGAAGGGCTGGAGCAGTCGCAGCAGTGAATCGAGTACACCGACCAAGACGCGCTGGGCGACCGGCTTTTGCTTCTCGTCCCACAGACGGGGTTTGATCATCTCCAGAAACCAGTCGCAGAATTCGTTCCAGGTAAAGTCGCGGATCGCGCGGGTTGCCACATCGAACTGGTAACGGCCTAAAACGGTTGTCATTTCTTCTGCCACGCTGGAGAGACGGCTCAGAATCCAGCGGTCTTCCATCGTCAAATCCGCTTCATTCAGCGGAGCAGGGGTGTAACCTTCCAGATTCAGCATCGCAAAGCGGCTGGCGTTCCAGAGTTTATTGCAGAAATTTCTGCCATACTCGAACCGCTCGCTCACGATGCGTGCGACTTTTTCGCCTGGGTCAGGATCAAACCAGGGGCTTGTGTACTGATACGATTTTCCGCTTTTAGGAAATTTGATACGTGGTTTCTCGCCGCCGCCGGGGATGGTTGTCTGATGTTCCAGCGTTTGCGGAACCACTTCGCCGGTCTCCGGATCTTCGTAACCGACGGGCAGTCTCACATCCTGAGTTTCACCGGCGAAAGAAGCGATCGTAAATCGCACGGCATCAACGCCATACTTGTCGATCAGATCCATCGGGTCGACGCCGTTTCCTTTGGATTTGGACATCGTCTGCCCGAAACCGTCCAGAATTTTCGGATGAATGCAGACATGACGGAATGGAACATCGCCCATATTATACAGGCCGAAGAGCACCATGCGGGCTACCCAGAGCGTGATAATATCACGACTGGTAACGAGTACACTGCCCGGATAAAAATAATCCAGATCCGGGTTCTTGTCAGGCCAGCCAAGCGTGGCATGCGGCCATAAAGCGCTGCTGAACCAGGTGTCCAGAACATCTTCGTCCTGGATTAATTGATGTTCGGCTCCCAACTCATTTCCGGTCAGATCGGTTTCGCTGCAGATCAGCCAGCAGGTATCTTCATCGTTGCGTCGGAAACTGACATCGTAGCGATCGGCAAATGCCTGAGTCAGATCTGTTTTGGAACAGGTTTCACAATACCAGATCGGAATGCGGTGTCCCCACCAGAGCTGGCGGCTGATGCACCAGTCACGCTTTTCTTTGAGCCAGTCGAGATAGGTTTTTGAATAGCGACTGGGGTAAAATCGCACACGTCCCTCTTCGACAGCATCAATGGCCGATTGTGCCAATGTATCCATTTTAACAAACCATTGATCGGACAGATAAGGTTCGATTGGCGTTTTTGAACGGTCGCTATGTTTGACCGGAATTTTGCGGGCTTCAACTTCTATGAAGAAACCCTGTTTTTCCATATCTTCGACGACTTTTTTGCGTGCGTCGTACCGGTCCAGCCCTTCATATTCGCCGGTGTTTTCATTCATGGATCCGTCAGGATTGAGAATGTTAATCTGTTCCAGATCATTCCGTAGCCCGCAGGCGTAGTCATTGGGGTCATGTGCGGGAGTGACTTTGACGGCTCCCGTTCCGAGTTCTTTGTCCGCCAGCAGCGCGTCGGCGATAATCGGAATTTCGCGTCCGTTTAATGGAATCCGTACGTTTTTTCCGATCAGATGCAGATAACGTTCATCCGAGGGATGCACGCAGACCGCCGTATCGCCGAGCATTGTTTCGGGACGTGTGGTGGAGAACGAAATCCGTTCGTCGCTATCAGCGACCGGATATTGAAAGGTCCAGAACTGGCCATCGATGTCTTCCGAAAATACTTCGTCATCAGCGACAGCAGTCTGCAGGAACGGGTCCCAGTTGACCAGACGTTTTCCACGATAGATCAGACCGTCGGCGAAGAGTTTCAGGAATGTCCTCCTGACCGCCTTGGAGCACATCTCATCAAGTGTGAAACGGGTGCGCTGCCAGTCGCAACTGGCGCCCAGTTCTCTTAGCTGATTCAAGATCCGTTTTTCGTACTGTTCTTTCCATTCCCAGATGCGTTCGACCAATGCCTCGCGGCCGATATCGTGGCGCGTGAGATTTTCTTCTTCCTTCATGCGCCGTTCGACAACCGCCTGAGTGGCGATGCCCGCGTGATCGGTGCCGGGCATCCAGAGGGCTTCATAACCCTGCATGCGACGCCAGCGGGTCAGCAGATCCTGCACGGTTCCATTCAGCGCGTGGCCCATATGCAGCGCCCCGGTGACGTTGGGGAGCGGAATCATAATGGTGTGCTGTTGTTTTTCCGGATCGGGTTCGGCGTGGAAATAACCTCTCTCTTCCCAGAATGGATACCACTTCTGTTGCGCACTCGCAGGGTCGTAATGTTTATCAAGCGATTCGGTCATGAGTTACGGTTGAATCTTGTTTTAAAGGGCCTGGTTTACAGGATGAATTTCAATCCTGGCTACATCGAACGTGCTGAAGCAGCGGAAAAAGGCTGGGCAGACTCAGATATAGCAAAAATGGTCGTTGCGGGCATTGTAGACGGTTGCGGTTTCTGTATTCTAGTCGAAAAAAGTTCCTTCATCCTTGTAGAGCTTGTATTCGACGCTATCGGCCAATGCCAGCCAGCTCGCTTCGATGATATTTTCGCTGACGCCGATACTGCTCCAGACATCGTGTTCGTCTTTGCTCTCAATCACCACCCGTACGCTGGCCGCGGTCCCTTCGGCTGAGTTGATGACCCGTACTTTGTAGTCCAGCAGATGCATTTTTTCGAGGGCAGGGTAGGCAGGGCAGAGGGCCTTTCGCAGAGCCGTATCGAGCGCATTCACAGGACCATCTCCTTCACCGACCACATGTTCCTGTTGCCCGTTGACGGTCAGTTTGATGGTAGCCTCCGTCAGCGGATCGTGGGTGCTGTCCGACTCGACATTCACGCGATAGTGGATCTTTTCGAAATGCGGTTTAAAAGTTCCTGCTATTTTTTTGACAAGCAGATCAAACGAAGCTTCGGCGGCTTCAAACTGGTAACCTTCATTTTCCAGGTCCTGGACCTTTTCCAGAATTCTGGTGAGCAGTTCGGGGTCATTGTCGAGCTGGTACTTTGTTGTTTTGGCAACGATATTGGAACGACCAGATAATTCGCTGACGAGCACCTTTCGCTGATTGCCGACCAGTTCCGGTTCAATATGTTCGTAACTTCGAGCGAGACGATTTACGGCATGAACGTGCATGCCTCCTTTGTGGGCAAAAGCACTGCTGCCAACAAAAGGCTGGCCGGAGCGAAAGTTCATATTCGCCAGTTCATAAACATACCGCGACAGTTCAGTCAGTTTATGCAGACTGTTTTCGAGGAGCACTGAATAACCTTCTTTTTTGGTAACCAGATTGGCAATCACGCTGATCAGGTCGGCATTGCCACAGCGTTCGCCGATACCATTTATGGTTCCCTGAACCTGGATCACGCCATGTTCTACGGCTGCCAGGGAATTGGCAATCGCGAGATCACAGTCGTTATGGCAGTGGATGCCCAGCGGCGTTTTCAGTTCACTGCGAACGAGATCGATGTATCTGGTGATGACTTCGGGCAGACTTCCGCCGTTGGTATCACAGGGGATGATCAGATCTGCGCCGGCATCAGCGGCGGCTTTGATGGTCTTTAAAGCATATTCGGGATTGGCCAGAAATCCATCAAAGAAGTGTTCCGCGTCATAAATGACTTCACGTCCGCACGATTTGAGAAACGAGACCGAATCGGCGATCATGGCCAGATTCTCTTCAAGCGAGACGCGCAGAACTTCCGTCACATGCAGGTCCGAGGTTTTGCCGACGATGGTGACGACGGGGGCCTGAGAATCACGGAGTGCCTGCAGACCAACATCATCTTTGGCATCAATGTCTTTGCGGCGGGTCATGCCAAACGCAGTCACTTTGGCGTGTTTCAGATCCATTTCTGCCACGCGTTGAAAGTATTCGGTATCTTTCGGATTGGAAAGGGGATAGCCGCCTTCGATGTAGTCGAAGCCCATTTTATCGAGCTTTGCGGTAATTTGCAGCTTATCTTCCAATGAGAAGTTAACGCCTTCTCCCTGGCTGCCATCCCGCAAAGTGGTATCGTACATCTGAATCCGGGCCATCGTAGGGGCTTTCTTTTCTGTTAATAAATGAAGAATCTTATCTGATTGCGTCTGTTTGAAGTTCGAATTCGCCCGATTGCCGAGCGAATATTGTGATCAAGTGATTGCCTGTTACTCTCTTTCAGATAATCGAGTGCGCATCCTTGATGCATCCTGGTCAAAGCAATAAAAAAACCTCAGGGTTGTGACCTGAGGTTATGAAAATCTGTTAATTTAGTAATCATCCTCAAGTCATTGGGAGTCTGTAATTTCGCAAATAATAATAATGCTGCTGACGCAGACAGAATTGGAAACAGACATCATGGACGAGAAGACTTTCAAATTCGAGTAAGAAATCTGAATGATACACTACTATTCAGGAATGATCATAAGCAGTGTGGCTGTGCTAGTCAAATGAAATTCGGAGTTCATCCCTTGTTTATCCCGATGTTTCAGGGATGAGGGGAAGAAAGCCGGTTCTAGACGAACTCTTCTTCATATTCTTCTTCGCCGTAACCATCTTCGAACTGGTTTTGTTTAATCGCTTCCCATTCATCGAGTGTATACAAGACTTCACGTGCCTGTGAGCCATTGTACTCACCAACAATTCCATCTTCCGCCATGTAGTCGATCAGGCGGGCACCACGACCATAGCCAACGCCCAGAGCCCGTTGCAGCAGAGAAACGGAACCGCGACCTTCGCGAATCACAATTTCCACCGCTTCATTATACAGACTGTCTTCTTTCCGGTCAGACTCGCCGCCGTTGTTTTTCTTAGAGTTGGCAGCGGTGATCTGGGCTAGTTCAGGGCTGTATTCCGGTGCCATATCGCTGAAGAAGTCGATCACGCGTTCGATTTCTTCATCACTGACATAGGCCCCCTGGGCGCGGGTCAGTTTACTGGTTCCGGGCGCCAGATACAGCATGTCTCCGTTGCCGAGCAGGGCATCGGCCCCATTTTCATCCAGCACCACCCGGCTGTCGCCGCGACTGGCAACCTGGAACGAAATTCGGGCAGGCAGGTTTGATTTGATCAGACCGGTAATGACGTCAACGGTTGGTTTCTGTGTTGCCAAAACCAGGTGGATTCCCACGGCCCGTGATTTTTGAGCCAGGCGAATAATGTGTGCTTCCACATCTTTACCAGAGGTCATCATCATGTCGGCAATTTCGTCAGCCACGATCACGATCGAAGGCATCTTTTCGGGCATCTGCAGCGCTTCTTCGGATTCAGGATCGATGCCTGCGATTTCCAGGACTTTTTCTTTTCCGAGTTTGTTAAAGCTTTCAATATTACGTGAACCGCATCGGGCCAGCAGATCATAACGTTCTTCCATCTTGTCGACGGCCCATGCCAGAACTGCTTCCGCTTTTTTCATGTCGGTAATGACAGGGTGCATTAAATGGGGAATGCGTTTGTAACCGCTCAATTCCACCATTTTCGGGTCGATCATGAGCATTTTGACTTCATTAGGCGTACGTGTCATCAACAGAGAGAGAATCAAAGTATTCAGACAGACACTTTTACCTGTTCCCGTACGACCGGCAATTAATAAGTGAGGCAGCTTGGACAGATCGGCGGTTAAAGGATGGCCACTGACGTCTTTACCCATGAAAAGTGGAATGCGACTGTGTTCTGCTTCTTCAGAGCAGGCTTCAATCAATTCCTTCAAACGCACCATGACTTGCTTTTCGTTGGGAACTTCGACACCCACCGTATTTTTTCCGGGAATCGACGGGACCACACGAACCGAAGGCACGCGTAATGCGACTGCCAGATCATGAGCCAGTGCCGTGACTTTGGCAACGCGTAAACCTGGTTTCAAATCGAGTTCGAACAGAGTTAATACGGGGCCGGTATCAATTTCTGATACTTGAATATCCAGACCAAAATCGGCGAAAGTGTTTTCCAGAATCTCGGCTGCTTCTTCCGCTTTTTTCGCCAAAAGCTCAAAAGGGAAGTCTTCCGCATCTTCCAGGAGATCTAATCCGGGCAGCTTATACGAGCTGTTTTTTTTTTGCTCGGTGGGTTGGGGCTGCCGCGCCAGGCGAAGGCCTGCCGGCGGATTGACTTTAATGGGTTTGCGTTTTTTGCTTTTTACCGGTTTGGGGACAGCAACTACTTCTTCTTCATATTCTTCTTCTTCGTCTTCCGCAACGACTTCTTCCTCTTCGTATTCCTCTTCTTCGGCTGCTTCAGCTTCTTCTTCGACTTCCCCAGGTTCGCGGCTCAAAACGCGAAAGGGAAAGGTCAGGCAGGAGAATAAAATCCGGACAGGAAGTGTATCGGCTGTTAACAGCAGACCCGCAAAGAACATGGATACCAGCAGGATTAAAGAACCGGCAACAGAAAATTTAGTTTCCAGTAACGAAAAACCGAGTGCACCAATATACCCGCCGCTGCCGATTAATGGAGTGGCACTGTTATTTCCCAGCATCATTTGACTGGCAATGCAGACGGAGACCAGAATCAGAGCGAGTCCAAAGAGTTCTACCAGGACACTTGCGGCTTGCTGACGTGAGAACATGCGCATGTCAATCACAATCAACGCCAGAAAAATGCCCCAGGCACCAATTCCAAAGCTGGATCGCAGGAGATGTGCGGTGTGAGCCCCGGAATCGCCACACAGGTTTTGTGCAACATCACGGACAGGGTAGACGAGTTGCGCAGGTGGATCGGCTGGGTCATAGCTGAACAGGCTCAGTCCGAGAAAGACTGTGACTGCCAGCAACCCCAGTGCAATTAAATCTGTTTTGAACCGTTGTATGTCGATCATGATGATCAACCTGCAAATCTATATTCAAATGATGAGATCGTGTCATGAATAAGGGAACCAACGGCGCGCACAGCGGACGCAAAAAAGTGCTCGCTTTTTATTTGGGGAGTGAACCAGATTTGCTGTTTGAGAGAAAATAATTCCCGTCTGCGACTAAACCCAAGAACGTCAACAGACGGGAACATTTTCACGACTAATGTCTCAATGGGGGAGTATTGAGACGTACCAGACAAAAGTATGGATTCTGTTAAATGTTGATTTCCTTAACTACTCAAACCTAGCACACGAATCGGGGGCGTGTCGGGAAAAGTCAACAAAGTGCGTTGCGTTTCCGCATCAGAGGGCGGGTTAGTGAAATCAGTGGAAGAGTAGAGGGCAGGTTATGCCGGCAGGGCGGGTTAAACCGGTTTTATGAGGTGTTCGCGATCTGGCGGATGGGAGCAATAGGCGTTGGTGGACCCGCCTTATTGACCTGCGATGTGTTGCTCAATCCACGAGATCAGTGCGTCTGCCACCAGAGATTTTTCACCGGAGTAGGTTGCGACGATGTCCTGGCTCTGGTCGATCACTTCTACATAGTTTTCAGTCGATCCGATGGCGCTCACGCCATTAAGGACGATGGCATCGCATTTTTTGCTGTAAAGTTTGCGAACCGCGTTAAATCGGGCATCCTGCGATTCAAGTGCAAAACCCATGACCCAGCGCTCACCTTTCTGAGTGCCTAGTTCGGCCAGTACATCAATGGTTTCAACCAGTTCCAGAGTTATCGCTTCTCCGGTTTTAGCGATTTTTCCTGCTTTGCGGGTTTTGATGCGATAATCGCAGACAGCCGCCGTCCCAATCACGCCATCGCAGTCCGCGAACAGTTTTTTGCATTGGGCAAACATTTCATCAGTGGTTTCCACCTGATAAACTTCACAGCCTTCCGGTGGCACAAGTGTGACGGGGCCTGAGACAAGCGCAACTTCATGGCCTGCCTGAATTGCGGAGCGGGCCAGTGCGTATCCCATTTGACCGCTGCTGGCATTGGAAAGATAACGGACGTCGTCCAGGTATTCTCGTGTCGGGCCGGCGGTGATGAGAATTCGCATGAGGTTCGTTCACGTCAAGAGGGTCGAGAAGAGCAGGAATGATTTTGAATCAGCCCAGTAATTCTTTCATTCGCGTTAAAATCTCCGCAGGTTCTGCCATGCGGCCTTTGCCGATCACACCACAACTCAGCCAGCCTTCACCCGGTTCGACAATGTGAATACCGTCGTCTTTCAATTGCGCCAGATTGCGTTGGACAGCAGGTTTCGCCCACATGTCTGCGTTCATGGCAGGGGCAATCAGGATGGGAGCGGTGCAGGTCAAAGTGAGAGTTGAGAGCAGATCCTCGGCCAGGCCGTGAGCCATCTGGGCCATGACATTTGCCGTTGCCGGGGCGATCACGAAGAGTTCTGCCCGTCGGGCCAGGCCGATATGTTCTCCCTGGAAATGTTCCTGAGGCGAGAACCCGCCCTGATATACCGGGCGGCCTGTCAGAGCTTCGAAGGTCGTCGCTCCGATAAACTTTTGCGCCGCCTGCGTCATGACCACACTGACGGCTGCCCCTTGCTGGACCAGTTTACTGGCGAGGTCAGCCGTTTTGTATGCAGCGATCCCTCCGGAGACACCTAATAGTATTTCACGCCCTTGCATGAGTCGAATTCCGGTGTTAAAGGATCTGGTTTTAAATTAAATCAAATCTTCCAGTGACGGGCCTTTGTCATCATACTCAATGGCATCCAGTGGTTTGCGATCTTCGGTAATCGCAACTTCGCCGGATTGATCGAGATAAATTTTGTCTTCCATGATTTCTTTCACCACGACTTCGAGATGGTTTTTGGTCTGTAAGTCAACCAGTGGCCTTGCGCCCCGGTTGAGCGCGACGATCCGCTTCTGAATGAGTGAAGACAATTTGAAACGGCCGCCGACTTTATTGACGATCTCTTCTTCTTTAAATTCTTCCAGCATTGATTTCTTGCTCCCGTAGTTTCAGGATGATGCCAATTTCAGTAACGGCCCGATCCAGTTCGTCATTAACAATGACATGGCTATAATATTTGGCTTGCTCCAGTTCCTTACGAATTGTCGCCAGCCGTTTTTCGATAATTTCTTCTGATTCAGTCCCTCGATTCCGAATTCGTTTCTCATATTCTTCATCAGAGGAAGTTCGTACAAAAAGTGTGATGGCCTGGGGAAACTGTTCTTTCAGCTTCAGTGTGCCCTGCACATCAATTTCCAGAAATGGCCACCCGCCTTCTTCGACTGCCCGGTCTACTTCAGATTTTAACGTACCGTACCAGTATCCCAACCCATGAACCTGTTCGCACTCAAGTAATTTGTCATTTTTTCGCCGTTCATCAAATTCTTCCGGTGTCAGAAAATAATAATCCTGACCGTCGACTTCGCCTTTACGCCTGGGGCGGGTTGTCGCTGAAATTGCTTTGACCAGTTTTACGGGAGATTCTTCTAATAACCGCTTTACAATCGTGGTTTTACCACTGGCCGTCGGTCCAGAGAGAACGACGATCGGCGTTTCCGGTTGAGTATCTGCTGCGGGATTTGGCACGTTACAAAACTCCAGAGGGATCGCTGTGTAGTCTCGGTTTTCCGTCGATGGTGGATTCTGATCTAACTTATT
The DNA here is from genome assembly GCA_963974925.1 of uncultured bacterium. Lineage (GTDB taxonomy): Bacteria > Planctomycetota > Planctomycetia > Planctomycetales > Planctomycetaceae > Gimesia. The sequence continues at coordinate 48,306 of CAXBFD010000047.1, forward strand.
CAACGTTCTGAACGTTTTCTCTGATTTTTTCGACTGCCAGCTTCATCTCAATCACTGCGTGTGAGATCTCGACATCATTGGCTTTGGAGCCGATGGTATTGATTTCCCGAAACATCTCCTGAACCAGAAACTCCAGCTTTTTGCCTTGAGACGCATTACCCGTGATGATCGTGTCAAATTGTTCGAGATGACAGTGCAGCCGGCTGATTTCTTCATTGATGTCACATCGATCTGCAAACATGCTGACTTCACGGATCAGGCTGTCCGGGTCGAACTCGACCTCCTGGTCCTGCAGCAAGTCGCTGAGCCTCTGGTGGAGACGATCACGATAACTGGTGACGACGCGGGGGGCTTTCAGTTTGACGATTTCCAGTTGCTCGCAGATCTTCTGGTTGCTGGCGAGGAGATCGGCCTGGGCTGACTCTCCTTCTTTGACGCGGAATTCGGTTAACTCTGTGAGTGCTTCCTGAATGGCCTGCTCAATCAGAGGCCAGTCTGCTTCCGGAGTATG
>CAXBFD010000048.1:0-46753 GCA_963974925.1 uncultured bacterium
AATGTGGGGCGAAGTGTGTCGATAACTGAGGAGCAGATGAGCAGGATTTTCGAAAATGTGACTGAAACAAGAGGCTTTTATAGTGCTGATTTTCTCAGTGGTTCTGGTTCTTCAACTGAACCTGTAGTGCTCACGCGCGCGACGCACAACGGGGGGAATCATGGCGAACGCCGGGTAAGTGTCAAGGGAATTTTATTCAGTCAACACTCAATCAATTCAGGTGAACGTCAGGAGGCAGAGAGGATGTCCGTTGGGAGTGAGCGCACAGAGACGAAGGAGAATACGCTTGGTTCTGGAAAGGATTTATTATTTTTGGGGAGGTCGATTTGTCGGTGATTCGTCGCAGGCAGGGGAGGTTTTTCCTACGGTTTCTGGATGCGGGCTTTTTCAGCCTGCTCGCGTTTTTTGACATCTTTGGGGTGTTTGGAAAAGGATTCGAAAACATCGCCAATCACGCGGTCCGCCAAGAGACTCAGTTCGGTCAGAAGCATGGCTTCTGCTTCCGGCGTCAGTTTCGAGGTGTTCGGTTCGTAGCCGCCAACCTGATAGGCGTCTTCGGTGGCGATGTAGCCGATGTTTCCATTGGCGTATCCGACGATGATGGGAATCGCGCGGTCTGCGATGTCCTGTTCCATTTTGAATCCGTATTCGACCATCGGCTCACCGGGCATCGTCAGCAGCAGATACGGGCCGATTTTCATTGCCATCAGTTCTGCCTCAACGCGGCCTTCCTTGCCGGGCAGCGAGATTTTGGAATTGGCGACGCGGACCTGATAATGTTGAGTACGATCGGCAAGCTGTTCCCGTGTCACGCTGCGTGCCAGCGTTCGCACGACGGCACTGCCGAGATCGCGGCCTGCCCACTGGATGTCGGCTTCATCTGCACAGCGATACGGATAGCCGGGCAGGTTCGGACGGATATCTCCCGCGCAGCCCTGCAGAAACAGGGAACTGGTCTGGTTCCCATAACACATTTCCACAAACGACTGTGCTTCGCCGGGGAAGTCGGCACTCATCTTGGGATAACCGTTCGGATACGGCATCGAACCTTTATCGCCCCAGGTGAAAAAACAGGGATGGCAAACCGCATGCATCAACACGGCGACTGGCGTCAGGGATTTTCCATCGTCGAAACGCAGCACTTTCACGCGCGGATCATTGGGGCCGTCTTCATTGAGCCGGACCACGGCCCGACCATTGATGACTTTTCGCCGATTGATGCCGAACCCGATTTTGTCTTCCCCATAGCCGACAGTCACGGGACTCATTTTCGATGCGGCCCGTTTTGCTGCGACGCCGAGTTTTTGAATCAGTTCCTGCCCCCACTTCGAGTTGGCATCAAAGCCCGGCCCGGAATGATTGTGGGAGGCGGCGACCATGATGTTGGCCGCCGGGATGCCCGTTTCTTTCTCAATCTGCTGACGCGCCAGCTTTACGAGCTCTTCATACGCGCCAATCAAATCGAGTGTTACGATGGCAGCTTTCGTCTGGCCGTCATCCAGCACCAGCACACCTGCCCGCAGGGGATCACGTACGCCAGTCACCTTGCGGCGATGTCCGACGACTTCCAGCTCGTTTACCTCTGCAGGTGTAATATCAACCTTGGCAGCGCCCGCGCGCAGATTGGATTCGACATCAAACTGGCTCTCTGCGGCATTCGTGATACAAGTGGTACAGGTAATCAGGAGCAGGCAAACAAAAAAACTTCGGTGCAACAGCGGCATGTTCAGGTTCCATCGTTCATGAGTAAGTATTGGAAATCCAACTGTTATTCGGCAATAAAAAAGGAACGGAGCCAGGTCAGGCGGTGTTGGATTTTGCGCCCCTCAAGCCAGGATGTCTTTCAGCAGATGATCTTCATCCGCGGGGCCGATGAGTCGCTGGTCCAATCCCTGGTAGGGGACTTTGAGTTTGCGGGCGTCGAGGCCGGTGAGATGCAGGATGGTGGATTGCAGGTCGCGGAGGCTGGTTTTCTTTTCGGCGATAAAATAACCGAGTTCATCGGTTTCCCCGTAGGACATGCCGGCTTTGATGCCGCCGCCCGCCATCCAGATGGTGTAGCAGTGGGGATGGTGGTCGCGTCCGAGAAATTTGGAGCCGTTGCGTTCTTCGTTCATGGAGGTTCTGCCAAATTCGCCGCTCCAGACGATCAGCGTTTCATCAAGCAGGCCGCGCTGTTTGAGGTCGGTGATCAAGGCATACAGTGGACGGTCGACGTCTTTCGTTTTCTTGGGGACTCCGGTGATGAGGTCGTTGCCCGCGCTGGTGCCGTGCATGTCCCAGCCGTAATCGAACAGTTGAATAAAACGCACGCCTCGTTCGACCATGCGACGGGCGAGCAGGCAGTTATTCGCAAACGAAGGCGAACCGCCCGTCGTGCCATAGAGGTCGTGCGTTTCTTTGGTTTCACTGGCGAGATCGACGGCTTCAGGGACCGACATCTGCATGCGAAACGCGAGTTCGTACTGATTAATGCGGGTCAGCGTTTCGGGATTGCCGAACTGTTTGAGTTCGAATTCATTCAGCGATTTGAGGGCATCCAGACTGCGACGTCGGACATCGCGGTTGATGCCTTTGGGATTCGTGACGTAGAGAATCGGGTCACCCGTTGTACGACATTGCACACCCTGATACACGGAGGGCAGGAAGCCGCTGCCCCAGAGACTTTTTCCGCCACTGGGATCGCTGCCGCCACTCAGCAGGACCATGAAACCGGGCAGGTTTTTGTTTTCGGATCCGAGACCATAGGTGATCCAGGAACCCATCGACGCACCCCCGAAACGGGGAGAGCCGGTATAGAGGAACAGCTGGGCGGGCGCGTGGTTGAATTGGTCGGTGTGCATCGATTTGATGACGGTGACGTCGTCGGCGACGTTCTGGAAGTTCGGCAGGAGTTCGCTCATCCACGTTCCCGATTCGCCGCACTGCTGGAATTTATAAGGCGTCCCCAGCATTTTGGGGTGCCCTTTGATGAAGGGGAAGCCGCGCCCTTTCAGAAAGGAATCGGGGCAGGGCTGCATATTGCGTTTGATCAACTCAGGTTTATAGTCGAACAGTTCCTGCTGCGGAGGCGAACCGGCCATGTGCAGAAAGATGACGCTTTTCGCTTTGCCGGGAATGCGGAATTTCGGCGCGCGTGTTTCCGTGCTTTCGGGCGTGTTGGCGGAAGCACTCTGGTTGTCTGCCAGCAGCGCGCTCAGGGCCATGGCACCGATGCCGGTGGAACCTTGCGCGAGGAAGTGACGCCTCGTGACGGCCTGCAATTGTTGTTGATTCAGATTCATGACTTTATCCTTTGGTGAGAACGCCATCCATATTCAGGAGAACGTTGGCGATGACGGTCCAGGCTGCCAGTTCCGCTTTATCGTATTGATCAGAGAGAGGATTGGATGAATTCTCTACGAGTTTCGCTGCTTCCTCGGGATGCGCTTTGTAGTAAGCTAATTCGGATTCATAGAGTTTCAGTAACGGTTCGATCTGTTCCGGTTGGGCCGGACGAACCAGACAGAGTTTCAGGCCGTAGGCGATGCGGGACTGTGGTGTGGAGCCGCCTTCTTTAAACAGACGTTGTCCGAGTGCCTGCGCGATTTCGATAAAGACGGGGTCGTTTAATGTAATCATCGCCTGTAACGGCGTGTTGGTGCTGATGCGTCTGATCGTGCAGATTTCCCGGCTCGGGGCATCGAAGGTCGCCATCGAAGGGTAGGGGACCGTACGTCGCCAGAAGATATAGAGGCCTCTGCGAAAACGCTCGTCACCTTCGCTGGTGGCCCAGGTGCGCTGTCCGTTAAACGCGGCCCTCCAGATTCCCTCCGGTTGCACGGGATACACGGAAGGCCCGCCGATTTTCTGATTGAGCAGGCCGCTTAACGCGAGTGCCTGATCACGAATCATTTCCGCTTCCAGACGATAACGGGGCCCGCGTGAGAGTAATTGATTACGGGGATCTTTCAAAAGATGTTCCGGTGTCGTCGTGGAGGACTGGCGATAGGTGTTTGACATGACGATGGATTTGAGGATTGCTTTTCTGTTCCAGCCGTTCGCGATGAATTCCGTGGCCAGCCAGTCGAGCAGTTCGGGATGGCTGGGTAATTCGCCTTGCGTACCTAAATCTTCTTCAGTCACGACCAGGCCGGCACCGAACAATTGAGACCAGTACCGATTAACGGCGACGCGAGCGGTCAACGGGTTATCCGGCGAGGTCAGCCATTTCGCGACGGCGATCCGGTTCTGGGGAACCTCTTTCGGAGCCGGATTGAAGGCGCTCAGCAGCGCGGGTTCAACGACATCGCCGGGGGAAAGAAAGCTGCCTCGAACCATGATGTGGGTTTTACGTTGTTTATCAGCCGGCAGTTCCTCCATGATGGGAAGCTGCGGGTAAGCGGGTTTGGATTTCTGGAGCTGCGCGATCTGATCCCGCGTCGGTTTCAACAAGGGAGCGATCGTGCGGTAATAGGCGGACAATTTTTGCTGTTGTTCGGGCGTGCGGTCTTCCGGTTTGAGATCGACAATGGCGAGTATGTCATCGGAAATTTTTAGACGCGGTTCGAACTTTGATTCGGTGGTATAGGAAAGTCGGAAACGTCCTAACGCATACTGGGGATCTTTATAATTGTGTGCGAGTGTGATCAGCAGACGCTGCTTGTCCGTTGTCGCAGCAGGCGTGTTTTCAGCAATGAAGTACGCGCTGTTGGGTTTTCCGAACTGTGAGGCGATCCCCCAGCCTTTCTGATCTTTGCTGGCGGGATCGATGGCGGCACTTACGGGGAAGCCGTTTTGGGAGAAGGTCGCAAACGCGCGTTTGAGCGGAATCGTTTTGCGACTGGAGACCGTCAGAGTGGTACTCGGCTCAGGATAATCGACGACAATGGTCTGCCAGACCACATTCCGTTTTGCGTCGAGCAGACTGACTTTGAAGTTGGCGAGTCGATTCATCGAACCGTCGGTACGGTTCCAGATTTTGATTTGCTCAATCGGGGTTTCTGTTTTCAGATCGAGTTCCCACCAGGGTTTGACGGTCATGTCAGTGTGCGTGGTCGATTTGGCATTAAAAAAGTGGCCGTCCGTATTGCCATCGATGGCCAGATTTGCCGGGCCGTCGTGCGTGGTGCTGGACTGAGAAGCGTCTCCCTGGCCGGCAATATTTTTATCAGCCTGAAAAATCTGGACTTCCGCCAGAGAGAGAATCTGTTTCTGGTCTCCCTGATGTTCGATTCTCAGGAATTGACCTTGCATCAAAGTCTCGTCTGCCTGGACGGGACGGCTTTCAATTTTGATATTGGACAGAACAAAATTGCCATCCGTGGCGCGGCCCGGTCCGTTTGATTTTAAACTTTGATCGGGAATGACTTCGAGACGCAAGGCTTTAAATGCGGGATCATCGAGATCTGTTTCAATAAGATAGCTTTCATTGGCAATGGGACCTGCCGCCAGGATTGAGCCATCATCTTTGATTTGAAATGTCGTGGTGGGGGACGATGACTTGACAGCGAGTGGTGTGAGGACATGCCAGCTCGGTTTGGTCAGCAGAGATTTTTCCCACTGCAGTTGTGCCTGCGCCAGTTCTCTGGTCGGCGTCTGCAGTGTCTGGTTGAGGGCTGCGATTTCCGCGTCAATGCGTTTGGTTTCTTCCAGCATGAACGGCGTCGGGGCAGAGATCGTGGGAGCATCGGTCGGCTGATCGTTGTCGGCGGTCTGATTGAAAAACGCGTAAAGCTGATAATATTCTTTTTGCGAGATCGGATCGTATTTATGAGTATGACACTTGGCGCAGCCCATCGTCAGGCCCATCCAGACCTGTATTGTGGTGTCAACACGATCGGTGATGGCGGCGGTGCGAAATTCTTCATCGTCGGTTCCGCCTTCCGTGTTCGTCATTGTATTGCGGTGAAACGCCGTTGCGACTTTTTGTTCGAGAGTCGCGTCGGGCAGGAGATCGCCGGCCAGTTGTTCGAGCGTGAATTGATCGAAGGGCATATTTTTGTTGAAGGCGGAAATTACCCAGTCCCGGTAACGCCAGATGTCCATTCGCAGCGGATCTGAGCCGTACCCTTTCGAGTCGGCGTAACGGGCGAGATCGAGCCATTTCCGTGCCCAGCGTTCGCCGAACGCGGGATCGTTCAGAAAACGATCGACGAGTTTTTCGTACGCGTCAGGTGAAGTGTCGCTGATAAACTGATCGACTTCTGTCAGCGTTGGAGGAAGTCCCCGCAGATCAAAACTCAGACGGCGAATGAGTGTGTAGCGATTCGCTTCGGGATTTGGTTTTAAGCCCGCGTGTTCCAGTTGTGCCAGTACAAAATAATCAATATCGTTGGCCGGCCAGTGAGTTTGTTTGACAGCCGGGAGTTTCGGACGCTGTGGAGGAACGAAGGACCAATGCTGGGCATAAGGGGCGCCCTGCTCGATCCAGGCTTTAATTAACGCGGCCTGGGCCGGAGTCAGTTTCTCTGCTACATCGGGCGGGGGCATGAGCATCGATTCATCAGACGAAGTGATGCGACGGTAGAGTTCGCTCTGCTCTGCGTTCTGGGGAACAATCGCGTGGTGATCGCTTTCCAGTTTCGCGGTGGCGGAAGTTCGCAGGTCGAGACGCAGATCGGCCTCGCGTGTGCCTTCATCGGGACCGTGGCAGTGAAAACAGTTCTTGGACAGCAGCGGACGAATATCCCGATTGAAGTCCACATCCACGACCGGCTTGCTGCTGTCGGTCGGTTTTTCTGCCTGTGTGCTGGTACTGTTCGCAGCAAGACACACAACTACAGTTCCAACGAGAAAGAATCTCGATGCACGATTTAACATGGGTATTCACCTTCGGGAAGGAGTGCAATGCGGATGCACCAGGTGATTCACCTCAGATTATGAGATGAAGCAGAGAGTGTGGCACATCAAACATTACGATATTAAGTTTGGTGACACCAGTCCGTCGATGTAAAATCCAACGGTAGCCGACTGTTATGGAAACGGTCAGCAGGTAAGTTAAAACAGGTTAAGTGACGCAAGCGTCACCTGTTATCTTAACTTCCTGAATGAGCAGATGCAAGAAAATGTCCTGTTTCAATCCAAAATATGGTAAACAGACATCAATGGTGATCCGGAACTTATTCAATTCCCAAATTACGTTCGATATTGCGGGCTTTGGAACTCATGACGTATTTTTGCCACCAGGGATCAGGATCTGACTCTTTTGGACGGTCTCCCCGTGCTTCATCGCCGACAGAACTCCACTGGTCGATTTCCTCTTCACCGCTCCAGTCGGAATCGAAGGGTTTGGGTTTGAATGCACGCATTGTCTCACGGTTGAGTTCCGCGATCGGTTCCATGAGTGAAGTGCACCCGGAACTGTAAATTAAAGCCGAAGAGAGGACGCTACACGTTAAAACAAACGATTTCATGAGATGTTCCTCCATACAATCAGTGTCGGATGAGGACAAAAACATCTTCAGCCGTTAAGATTGATGGTTGACAAAGTAGAAATGATAAGTGTGAGAGGGATGTAGATCCCGGTGAGAGAAGAGAGCAGGCATTCTAATGATTTTAAATATTGAGTCTACCCCTTTTTTTAAGGGGGGTCTGACAGGACTTTTTACCCGATTGCATGAGGAGATCACGTGGATTCCGCTTTGGATATACTAATTGTCGCGCCGCATCCGGACGATGCGGAAATCAGCGTCGGAGGGACGATTCTGGCGTGTAAACAGCAGGGGCTGCGGGTCGGAGTTATTGAGTTAACCAACGGAGAACCAACGCCTTACGGCAGTCCCGAAATTCGAGTTAAAGAGACGGCAGCGGCCACCAAGGTTCTGGATCTGGATTGGCGGGAAAGTCTGGGACTGCCGAACCGGAGCCTGGAATCCAGTCTGGAAGCAAGGCGCGAGCTGGCGGCGGTGTTTCGGATTCAGCGACCGAAAATCATTTTAGCACCGTATTGGGAGGATGTGCATCCCGATCATGTGGCTGCCAGCCATTTAACGGATGCGGCCCGGTTCTGGTCCAAGCTCAGTAAAACGGATATGCCGGGAGAACCCTATTGGCCGCCTCAGATTTATTATTTCTGGAGCATTCATTTGCGGATTCATCCGAAACCAAGCTTTGTTCTGGACATTTCGGATCAACTCGCGCAGAAAATGGAAGCGATTCGCTGTTATGAAAGTCAGATGCTGACCGGTCGGTCGACTGAACATCCGACTGTATTGGATGATATTAAAGACCGGGCCCGCTACTGGGGCTGGACGATTCATCGTGCTTATGGTGAACCCTTTGCCAGTCGCGAAGAAGTCGGATTAGCAGGTTTTCCTCCGTTATTATCTGGGGAATGAACGTAAAGAGTAACGGATGTGCGGAATTCAAGCGTTGCGAAATCGAAAGCGGTTTGAGAGGAAAATAACCTGCTCTTCGTGAGGTTTTCAGGATCAACCTTGAATGTTCGTACTTTGATCGGTTAGACTTTGATGAACAGAATTTAGAATATACAGTCGTATGACAAAGCAGGGAATCAAATTGGTGCTGGTTCCCGAACCTGATAGCAAGACCATCCGTTTGAAGGGCTTTTCATCAACCCCACCCATAGTGCGCAGTGCAATCCTTCCATTGACATTCCATTGAGGAGAAAAAAGAAGATGTCACAACAATCCCGTCGCGAATTTCTTGAACAATCGATGTTTGCTGCAGCCAGTGCGGCAGCTCTTGGCGCTTCTATTCCTCAACTCTCGGCAGCGGAGTCACAGTCCACCAGTCCGAACGAAAAATTACGTGTGGCATTACTCGGTGTAAATGGTCGCGGGCAAGCTCACCTGGGCGCTTTCGCGGGCCGTAAAGATACAGAGATTGTCGCAATTGTCGATCCCGACGAGAGCGTCGGTATGGGAAAGGGCGTCGGAAATGTCTATCAGAAGACCAACAAAAAACCAGCCTACTACAAAGACCTGCGGAAAGCATTTGACGATCAGAAAATCGATATCGTCAGTATCGCGACTCCGAACCACTGGCATGCCCTCGGTGCGATCTGGGCCATTCAGGCTGGAAAAGATGTGTACTGCGAAAAACCGGTCAGTCACAACGTAAGCGAAGGACGACGTATTGTCGAAGCCGCCCGTAAGCACAAGAAGATTGTTCAGACGGGAACCCAGTGCCGCTCACAACCAGGACTGATCGACGCTATTGCGTTTATCAAAGCCGGTGGTATCGGCGAAGTCAAACTGGCTCGTGGCACCTGTTACAAACGTCGAAAATCAATCGGTCCTAAAGGGAACTACGATGTGCCTGCCAGCGTCGATTACGATTTGTGGATGGGACCAGCGCCGATGGCGCAATTAACCCGTCAGAAATTCCATTATGACTGGCACTGGCAGACACCCACCGGTAACGGCGACCTGGGGAACCAGGGGATTCACCAGATGGATGTAGCCCGCTGGGGACTGGGTGTCGATAATGTAGGCGACAGTGTGCAGACCTACGGCGGCCGTCTGGGTTATACCGACGCAGGTGATGTGGCCAATACACAGGTCAGCATTCATCAATTCGGCGATAAACGTCTGGTGTTTGAAGTGCGTGGTCTGGAAACCGAAGACTATCGTGGTTCCAAAGTGGGAGTGATCTTCTACGGCTCTGAAGGTTATGTGGTAATTCCCAGTTACAACAGTGCTTCGGCATTCGATCTCGATGGAAAACTGATCAAGAAGTTTTCCGGCTCCGCAGATCACTTTGCTAATTTTGTGGATGCCGTTCGCAGCCGCGAAATCAGCGATCTGAACGCGGATATCGAAGAAGGCCACATTTCCAGTGCTCTGTGTCACCTCGGTAATATTTCTTATGAACTTGGCGAACAGGTTCCTGTGAAGGAAGTGGCCGCTGAATTCAAGAACGACAGTGAAGCCGTGGAAACACTTGGCCGTTTCCGTGAACACCTGAGTAATAACAAACTTGACGCTGATGGTACTGTAGTCAGCATGGGACCCAAGTTGTCAATCGATGCCAAGCAGGAAACCTTCACTGGTGGCATGGCATCCACAGCGAATCCCAAACTGACACGCGAATATCGCAAACCATTCGTAGTGCCTGCGACTGCCGATCTATAAGATTCGGAATCTGAATCCTGTTATTGAATCAGGCCCCTCTGTTGTTTTGATAGAGGGGCTTTTTTGTTTCAGCCTGGTGATTTCTGCTTCTCAGGAAGCGGTTTCGCCAGTATTCTCTGTGGCAGGGCGCATCGATTTTGTAAGCAAGGGGAAGAGCGGTGACTCCAGAATGTGTTGTGCCAGGCATTCCCCCACATGTTCTTCTTCATCGACAACGACATCCGCGCCTGCTGCCAGAAGCTGCCAATGGTGCAAGTGATACCGGCATCTGACAAAAAGAGACGCACCGGGAGACATCTGCCGTACTAAATAAATGATCTGACGGCAGATTGTAGGGCTTGGCAGTGTGATAATGACGAGCCTTGACCGATATAATCCCGCATGTTCCAGCACTTCGATTTGCGTTGCGTCTCCAAGCTGTGATTTCAGGCCGTACTGTTTTGCGATTTGCAGATTTTCATGATTGAGGTCGATGACGACAATTCGTTTTAAACCGACCTGCAGCAGTTCTCCGGCGACACGCTGGCCGGCCGGACCAAACCCCAGAATGAGTATTGATTCCGCTGGTGATTCACTTTCTGAACCCGTGGCAGGCGAATGCTGATCGTTTTGTTCGCTGTCCGTCAGCGGCTTTCGATGAATGAAGCGGCGGATGAAGGCCGCCGCTCCCGGAGCCAGTTGAATCAGGTAAGGGGTCATGAGCAGCGTGGCAATGGTGGCTGCGACGATTACGCGAAACGTCGATTCTGACAGGATGCCCTCCGCACCGGGTTCGCCTCGCGCTACTGTCGCCAGCACGAACGAAAATTCTCCGACTTGTGCAAGACAGAGTCCCGTTCCGAGTGCGAACTGCCACGGCTGACCGCATCTCCAGGCCACTCCAAATGTGATTAAAAGTTTGCCCAGCGCTATGGCAGCCACGACAGCCAGGACAATTCCCAGGTGATCGAAGACCCAGACTAAATCGGCCAGCATGCCTACTGCGGCAAAAAACAGTGTGACGAGAACGGTTTTGAGCGGCTGGACATCCGCCTGGATTTGAGTGGCGAACGGTGAGATCGCCAGCAGAACCCCGGCGACGAACGCGCCGAGTGCGGGACTCAGCCCCAGCCGATGTGCCGCCCAGGCCGAGCCGGCTGCCATCACCATTGCCAGCAGAATTGGAAAATCACGATTCCTGCGTAACGACGACAATTCCAGCAGCCGCGGTAACACAAAGTTGAACAGCCCGTAAAACACAGCGACTAAAATCAAGGCGAGTAGAAAAGACACACCCAGCTGGATAGCAACATCACCAGCCGTTCCTTTACTCACGAGGGCTGTGATGATCAGCATCAAAGGGATTACGGCGATGTCCTGAACCAGTAGAATGCCGAGTGCGGTGCGACCGTGTGGAGAATCCAGTTCCGCTCGATCTTTGAGCATGCGTACGACACACGCGGTACTGCTCAAGGCAATCATGGCACCAACGGCCATTGATTCCGCGAAAGAAAAGCCCAGCAAAATCGAGACCGACAGCCCGGCAAACAGTGTCAATATTACCTGCAGGATCCCGGCCACCAGTGGGATGTGTCCCAGTTGACGGAGTCGGGGGAGCGAGAATTCCAACCCAATGGTAAACAGGAGCAATGCCACGCCTAACTCGGCGAGATCGAAAATACTCTGACGGTTCGAAACCAGTCCAAGCAGATTAGGGCCGACCAGCGTTCCCGCAGCGATGTAACCGAGCAGCGCGCTTTGCCGCAGTTTTTCCGCGATTGTTCCCAGGAGCAATGCGGCTCCGAGCAGAATCAGGATGTCTGCCAGCGAATTCCACATGACGCCGTCAGCGGCAGCGAATACGATCAGCGAATCAAGTGTTATAAGGGGAGAGAAAATATCAATCATCGCTGGGAGATCCTTAGCTTTAGCCGTTTCTTTGCAGAGATGATCGCAAATGGGCTGCGGGGGGGCATGCCGGTTGCTGATTGATCAAATCTGTCGATCCGTGAGTCGTTCCAGTCCATGAAAGTCTTTTGCTGAACGGAACGGAGAACTTTTAGCTGGTATGCTGATTACTTTCAATGGAGTTGAGGCAGTATTGAATCCCTATAAAAGAGTTTAAAGGTTCCAGAAACGCTATAACAAACCCGAATGCGGGTGATAAGGGGCTCTCATCCGGAAATGAGAGTTTTGCAGTTTTAATCGATACACTTTGATATTTCCTCTTTTTCACGCGCGAAGAGAAGTGTTAAGAATAAAGTGAAGCCTGGCGCAACTTTGAACTCATCGAAATACTGCAGATCGCCAAAGCACTCGAAGCGATCGACGTGTATTTGCCAGGATGGGAGCCGAACTAGCGGAACGTGCAACGCGTATTAGAGGCGATCCAGGAACTACCCAAACGGGAACGCGTGGATGATGATCTGCCGCTGAAACGGTCTCAGTAAAACTATTCGAAATAATTGACGGCATTGCGGAAAAGTTGCATGCCGGCCCCTTCGCCTTCCAGGCCCAGCCGCGTCCATTGCGGGTGTTGTGTGGCAAACAGAAATCGCTCGGGGTGAGGCATCAGCCCCAGCACACGTCCCGATGGATCACTTAAGGCGGCGATATTACAGGCGGAGCCGTTGGGATTGACCGGATAAGGCAGAATCTCATCCTGAAGCGCGGTTGCCGTTTCGCCTGCTTCGCGATAACACATGGCGATCTGTTGATTGGCTTTCCAGCCTTCAATGACCGCAGCATCACTCACGGCGATGCGTCCTTCCGCATGTGCAATGGGAAGTTCGATCTGGTCGATGCCTTTCAAAAACACATTTTGTGGCGCCAGCACTCCCAGTTTCACCCAGAGAGACGTGTATTTGCCATTGGTATTCCAGGTCAAAGTAGAATTGCGGCTTTGATCCGATTTCGCGGGCCAGCCTGCAGCACCACCGGGAAGGATTCCCGCTTTGAGCAATACCTGAAAACCGTTGCAAATGCCTAAAACCAATTTGTCGGCGGCCAGGAAGTTTCCGATTACATCGGCCAGTTGTCCCTGCAGATGGCTGGCGAAGATCACCCCCGCACCCACATCGTCACCATAACTGAAACCGCCGGGCAGGCAGAGAATCTGATAGTCGTTCAACTGCTGGGGATTTTCCAGCAGTTTCAGCAGATGAATTCTCGTTGCCTGTGCTCCGCAGAGATCAAATGCATGTGCTGTCTCGATGTCGCAGTTGGTTCCGGGGGCGCGTAACACACAAACTTTGGGAGGAGTTGACATAAGAGCAGAACTAATCCTTACATTTTCAATACAAATTCCGGGCTGGGGAGAGAATTTTCTTCATCAGTGAGGATGCTATTATGAAATCCGCTCTACTTCCAGCGTCAGGCCATTGATACCCTGTGAAAACCTGCGTTTTCCTGTTCTCCGAGAGATCAACGGATATTGTAAGGTTCTAAGCTCTATAATACGAGAGAGTTAAGGCATAGATTTGCCGGTCCTCTGTTGAAAAATCAATCTGTTCGCTGTTCGGGCAATCTGCTATAGTTCCGACCTTAAATTCAGATATTGTTCCGGTCCGTTCTCTGTTGGGAAATCAGGCTGGATGAATGCTTTTTGCTGAGTATGGCTTTTCATGACCCTTTTTCTCCGATTCTTCCTGGTCGCATTATTGATCCCCGTCTGTTCGGGGTGCTTTAATGCCTCTAATACGCGGGTTCCTCGTATTATTTCAGGGCGTCATTCCATGACCCGCGGGCAGAAAATCGAAGAAAAGAGAATGATTGAACTGGAAGATCCGTTACCCTCGAGTGCGTTAGGTCCGAGTGTAGTGCGTCCGCGTGAGTTTGGGACGCAGCGGACGGAATCGCGACTGGCGATTGAACACTCCATGCAGAGCCGTCCCTTTGTGCAGCCACGACCGGGGCAAACCTTACATCCTGTGCCGCAGTTATCGGGCGGGAAATCCAAATATCCGGAAGTCATCCGACCTTAATCGTGCCGGCGGGATCAGCTTTTTGCACGCTTCTGCTTTTCATTGGCCGTGTATCCCGTACAATGCACTATAAGGAAGAAATGCGTTCAACTCTGTTCAGGGTCAGTGGCTATTTTGAGATATCAAGACTTCCAGTCAGATCAATTCCCGGCGACAGTCTGCTGTATGCGGTGTATGCTGCTGATGTTGATGATGCTGTGCACGAGGGAAAGTACTTCCCTGATGGCTCAGGTGGAAGTCAATCGTGCCATTGATGCGCAAGGGAAGAAATACTATACGCCCCCCACGCGTGCTGCCGTTGATCGGGGGCTTAAGTATCTTGCCGAACGACAGCACGCCGACGGTTCTTTCGGATCTGGTTCCACATTCAAGAGTAATGTTGCAGTGACTGCCTTGTGCGGGATGGCGTTTCTGGCGGACGGAAATACTCCGGGCAGAGGTAAGTACGGCGCGCAGGTTCAGAAGACAGTGGAATTTATTCTTGCTTCCTGCAAACCCTCAGGTTACATCATTTCACCAGACAGTATTTCACACGGTCCGATGTACGGGCATGGATTTGCGACATTATTCCTTGCAGAAGTTTATGGGATGACACACAGCAAAGACGTGCGTCAGAAGCTGGAAAAAGCGGTTGAACTGATTGTGAAATCGCAAAACACAAAAGGGGGCTGGCGGTATACACCAGAGAGTCAGGACGCCGATCTCTCTGTGACGGTCTGTCAGATTATGGCTCTCAGGGCCGCGCGGAATTGCGGGATTTTTGTTTCCAAAGAAGTGATTGACCGCTGTATTGATTATGTCAAGAAAAGCCAGAACCCGGATGGAGGCTTTCGCTATCAGCTTGTGCGTCAGGCGGACAGTGAATTCCCCCGATCAGCCGCGGGGGTTGTTGCCTTATATAGTGCCGGCATTTATGAAGGAGCGGAAATTGAAAACGGACTGGGATACCTGGTACGGCATCTGCCGAATCAACGTTACTTTAGAGGCAGTCATTATTATTACGGACAATATTATGCTGTCCAGGCAATGTGGCAGGCGGGGGCAGCTTATTGGGATGGCTGGTATTCCGCGATCCGTGAAGAACTGGTTGCCGGTCAGATGACCGCGGGAAGCTGGCGTCCCGACAGTTCGAACTGTGTCGAATACAGCACAGCGATGTCCTGCATTGTGTTGCAGATCCCCCGCAATAATATTCCCATCTTTCAACGTTAATTTCCTGTGCGGTGTCTCATGCGATTTTGTGTTCTCCTGTGTCTGTTTTGCAGTTTCAGCATTGCGGATGTGATCGTCCACGCCGCAGAGCTCTATCGGGCAGACGGCACTCTCATACAGGGGACGCTGATTCAAATCGATCAGAATCAGTTCACCCTGCAGACTGAATCGGGAATGCAGACGGTCCTCGCCGCTGAAACGATTCGCGTTGAGTTGGGGAATGACTCTTTTCCTCAGCGACGTGGCGGACTGGTGATTCTGGCAAACGATGATCGGATTCACGCGCAGTTACTTCGTTCCGAAGAGGATTTTGTTTTTGTGCGTCTGGATTCTTATCCGGAAGTGGGAGAGTTAAAAATCCCGCTGGAAACGATTCAGGCTGCCTTTTTTCAATGGCCCGCCACGGCACAGTCGCAAACGCAATTAATTCAAAAAATCGTGCCTCAGGATCAAAAATCAGATCTTTTTTATTTGAAAAACGGTGATTTTCTGGAAGGAGAATTTCTGGGTTTTGATGCGCGTATGTTTCGTTTCGAATCGAGGGCCGGTGAAACATCGGTCCCGCGAAGCGGTATTCAGTTTTTTTGTATTAACCCCGAGTTGATTAATTTTCCGCAGCCGGATCAATTGCGTTATCGGATCAGACTGACCGACGGAAGTCGCGTAGTCGTGTCTTCACTCGCATTGAACCGGGATCTGATTACCGCGAGAACCTTGTTTGGTGCCGAGCTGAAATGCAATCTGAAGCGGCTGGTTTCCATTACGCCGTCAGGAGGGCAGGTGGTTTCTCTATCGCAACTCAAGCCGAGCGCGTATCAGTTTACTCCTTATCTCTCTCAAAAATGGGGTTGGCAGCAAAACCGGAATGTGCTGTCAGGGCCTCTGGTCGTAGGCGGTCAGGAATTTGTCTCCGGACTGGGCATGCACAGCGCTGCAGAAATGCGTTACCAACTCGATGGCAAGTATGCCGCTTTTCAGACGGAAGTCGGCATCGATGATTCCACGAATGGGGCGGGCGATGTGGAAGTGACAGTTCTGGTCGATCAGCGCGTGGCGTTTCAGCAGTCGATTCGGGGTGCGGAACAGCAGGCGGTGGTTGTGCCCCGCATTGATCTGAGCGGTGCGCGGGAACTGATTCTGAAAGTGGACTTCGGAAAAAACGCTGATATTCAGGATCATCTCAACTGGTGTCGGCCGGTCCTGATTCTAAAGAAATGATCCTGTTTTTCTGATCACGGGATCAAAGTTGACAGGCAGGTCAGTAGCGTTTGCGGATGGTTTTTTCTATCCTTATAAAAACGTCTGCCAACTGTCCCACCTGTTCATCTCAATCAGTTACAAAGAAGACATCTTATGAAAACGATTTCCACACTTCTGTGCCTTGTGGTACTTGGTATTTCCCAACAATTATCAGCCGAGGAGAAAATCGATACTTCTCCTGCACCGGTGGAAATTGTCAAAGTATTTCCCTATCTGAAAATCGATCGACCGATTGTGATCACCCATGCGGGTGATGCATCGAACCGTCTGTTTATCGCCTCTCAGAAGGGAAAAATTTATGTCGTGCCTAATACGCCGGACGATGAAGATCTGGAAGAGGGAAAACTGTTCCTCGACATCTCTGATCGTGTCGTCTACAACGATAAGCAGAACGAAGAAGGGCTGCTGGGATTCGCTTTTCACCCCGACTACAAAAACAATGGCGAGTTCTTCATTTATTACAGTACTCCGGATCAGCCACAGAATACGTCAGTGATTTCACGCTTCCGCGTGTCAAAGAATGATCCTGACAAGGCACTTGCTGATTCCGAAGAAGTTCTGATGCGAGTCGCACAGCCAGCCTGGAATCATGCCGGCGGGACAGTTGTATTCGGACCGGACGGCAAACTTTATATTGCCTTTGGAGATGGTGGTGCCGGCAATGACGTGTTTCGTAACGGACAGAATCTAACGTCCGTGCTGGGATCTATCTGCCGTATCGACGTTGATCACAAAGATGAGGGGATGAACTATTCGATCCCCAAAGATAACCCGTTTCTGGAAGGGAAAAGTGCTGAGATCAAATCAGCCCGCAAGGAAATCTGGGCATACGGCTTTCGAAATCCGTGGCGGATTGCCTTTGATACGAAAACCGGTGTACTCTGGGCCGGAGATGTGGGGCAAAACATCTGGGAAGAGATTGACCTGGTTGTAAAAGGCGGAAATTATGGCTGGTCGGTTCGCGAGGGAAAACATCCTTTCGGTCCGAACGGAGTTGAAGCCCGTGAGCATTTAATCGAACCCATCTGGGAATATAATCACGATGTAGGTAAATCCATTACCGGCGGTTCGGTGTATCGCGGAAAGAATATTCCTGCGATCAATGGTTCTTACATTTACGGAGATTATGTCTCCGGAAAATTCTGGGCTTTGAAATATGATGCTGAGCACAAAAAAGTGACCGCCAACCATGTGATCGAAACGCCGAGCATCCCTGTAATGACCTTCGGCACTGATCAGAACGGCGAGATGTATCTGACTTCTTCCTTCAGCGAGATATTCATGCTGAAAGCGAAATAATCAGTTCAAAAAGAGTGAATATGCGAACTGGGATCGCATCAAAAAATAAAACACGGAGCCCGCTGATTCGGGGTTCCGTGTTTTTTTCTTGTTCACCGTCTGTCGGTTTAAGTTTCGATCGCGTATTCCTGCAGGTCTTCGAGGTCAACAAATTCGAGCGTCGAGATGTGACAGGACTCGAGTTTGACGCGCGGTGCCATACCTGCCTCCAGCGCTTCTTTCCAGCGTTCTACACACAGGCACCAGCGGTCTCCTGGTTTTAAACCAGGGAATTGATACTGGGGGAGTGGTGTACTCAGATCATTGCCTCGTGCTTTGGAGAATGTCAGAAATTCTGCAGTGGCTTCCATGCAAACCGTATGCAGGCCCATATCGGAACCGCCGGTATTGCAGCATCCATCCCGATAAAACCCGGTGACCGGTTCCATCGAGCAGACTTCGAGTTCAGTACCAAGCACATTTTTCGCTTTTTTCAAATTCATATTAAAACTGGTCAACCTCTCTATAAGCTTCAATGACAGCCAGATCACCTTCTTTGCCAGGCTTGGAATTGCCGTGTTCCATGCCGATCACGCCATCAAAACCTTTGGAGTGAATATGTTTGAAGACGTTCAGGTAATTAATTTCACCGGTTCCCGGTTCATTGCGTCCCGGATTATCGCCGGACTGGAAGTATCCGATTTCATCCCAACAGTTGTCGATATTGACAATCAGGTTGCCTTCGGTGATCTGCTGGTGATAAAGATCAAACAGAATCTTGCAGGCCGGGCTGTTGACGGCTTTACAGATAGCGTAAGCCTGTGGAGATCCCTGTAAAAAGGTACCGCCATGATTGGCATACCAGTTGAGCGGCTCTAAAACCATGACCATTCCGTGTGGTTCAAAAATATCCGCACAACGTCTGAGTAATTCAATCACGTTGGCCGTCTGATAACCTTCCGCCAGTCGATCGCGGGGACCTTCATCAACGTTACCGGGAACAACAGTCATCCATTTTGCATTCACCCGTTTGGCGACTTCGACCGAGTCTTGAATGTCTTTCAGAACCGAGTCCCAGACAGCCTTGTCTTTGCGGACAAATGTAGGCTTTCCAATGGAGCCGTGCGCCACGAATACACCCATTTGCATGTTACGCTTTTCCATGGTGTCTGCGATTTTCTGCTGCAGTTCCTTGGAGTTCTTTTTCATGCCGTTATCTTCCCAGGCGGTAAAGCCCTGATCGGCTGCGAAATTGAGCTGGTCAAGCGGATCATTACCGGCTGCGTTTTTGAACATGCCGAAGTGGGGTGCGTATTTCAGATGAAATGATTTGTTTTTATCCGCTTCGCCGGCTGGCGCGGCCGCTCCAGCGAATACCGCAGTGCCGCCTGCGATTACGGTATTTTTGAGAAAATCTCGTCGTTGCATAGGAGAGGCTCCATGTTGTGTAATTTATGTCTGATAATTAAGCAGAAGAAATTCATTCTAATCAAAGCCGGCAGAGGATGCACCTGATTTGTGGCGGAATCATTTCGAGTGATTAAAAGTAACTGACGCGTCGATGATTTTCTGCTGTCAACTGCGGCAAAGCTCAGTTCCCGACGCACATCAGGAAAGGCGTGGCAGCCGAATCACGACCACAATTCCCATACTGGCAAGAACCGCCAGCAATGCTTTGAGCGGTATGGAAAGCGGAGAGAAAATGAGTGTCACCAGAACGAGGGCCAATACGATCGAGATCGCCTGAATTTTGACACTCAGTCGAACGCCGCCATCCTGCTGCCAGTCTTTTAACACCTGTCCCAAAACAGGAGAACGCAACAGCGACTGGTTCAAACGGGGCGAAGTCCTGATCAGAAAATAGCTGGTCAACAGCAGGAAAGGAGTTGTTGGCAGTATAGGCAACGCGACGCCAAGCGCTCCCAGTACAAAAAACAGTGCAGCCAGACAGAGGTAAACCACTTTTCTAAAGCCGGTCACCGTGGGGACTGATGTTTCTTGCAGTGTATCCAGAAACTCAGGATGGATTTCGTCGAACGCGATTCTGTCTAAAGTCAGACCGGCGGCGGGAGGATCGACGGCTTTCGTATGTTTTTTATGTGGTTGAGGATCTCGGATCATGGGATTCAGGATCTGGACAGATTATGTGAACTGACAGATGAAACGATCATTTTAACGGAAACCGGCTTTGTCACAAGCTCGGTTTGCCAGGCCCGCTGTTCCGAAGTATATCCCTGATGGCTGCGGGCTGTTTCTGTTCAGTGGGCAGACGGCATGCCGCCACGCAGCGATCCTGCAGCCGTGTTTCCATAGTTGTCTGCAAACAGCGGGTCGAGGGGGCGACTGTTGGGGACTGACAGCCAGACACGCAGCAAATGGCGTTTCAAATTTTCGTCCTCCGCATCTTCAAAATCATCGCGCCGATGAAAGGTCACCCAGTTATTGAGAAAAAGCAGATCTCCCGGTTCCTGCCGAAAGGTGACGCTCAATTCTGGCGATTCCGCCAGAGCTTCCAGTTGATTCATCGCATCCTGTTGTGCTCGTGTCATGTCAGGCAGATCGGGAGAGGCATAAGCACGTTCGATCAGAACACGCAGGAAGCTGCCGGCAAAATGACCTTCCTGAACGGAAAAAATCGGTTGCCGGCAAAATGTTTTTTGATTTCCTGTATCAACATTATGCCGTAAGTAATAAAAGGGTTGCATCAGAACCCGTGTCAGTTCGGGCCAACGGTTGCGCATTTCATTGAACAGCGAAACGGAACTGACGAGCTGATTATTTCCGCCACTCACTGCCTGTTGAAGACAGAAAAATCCGATTACATCACAACGGTCGGTATGAAAACTGAGTCGTTTGCGTGTATTCGGCCCGCGT
Source organism: uncultured bacterium (assembly GCA_963974925.1). Taxonomy (GTDB): domain Bacteria; phylum Planctomycetota; class Planctomycetia; order Planctomycetales; family Planctomycetaceae; genus Gimesia. The sequence goes on from CAXBFD010000048.1 coordinate 20,663, forward strand.
GCCTGAGCCTGGCCGATCTGATAACCTTCGTCACGGACGTGAAAAATCTTTTCACCTGTGGCACTTTGTGAAACGGGGGTTCCCAGATGCACGGAAATCAGCCAGAACAAACTTTTCAATTCTGCTGCAGTATGGTTTTCGACGGGAAAACGTTTGAGCTGACAGGCTCCCGAACCAGATTCCAGTTGCTGTTGAATCTGCCGAAGAACAGGACCCAGACTTGGTAGAGGAAATCGTGCCGGCGAAATCTGATCGCGGTGCAGGTTTTCTGCGGCGATCACGTGCAGGGCATCCTGCAGGTCAGCCAGATGGCGTTCGTCTAAATTCACCAGCCAGTCTTTTCTCTGGAACAGTTCACTCCCTTTCCAGGCTGCGGGTATCGAAAAGGGGGCGGGCAGGGAACTGTTATGCTGTGTGTCACTCACTTTCAGATGGCTCCTGTTCGATGCGATTCACCTGCGAAGGTGTTAAAAAACGATCTTAACAGAATCAAAGCAGTGTGAAAAGTTAAGCTACGGAGCGGTGGTTTGGCGATCGTCAGTAGAGTTTGCTCGACTTTTAAGGATTTCTGAACGGGCGCTGGTCAGTTATTTTGTCACTAAGTTCGGTTTGGCTCGGCGCTGCAAGACCGAATTGATGACCTGGATCATTTTTCGGCGATCAATTGGTTTGCTGAGATAATCATCACAGCCCGCGTCTAAACACTTCTGGCGATCGTGAGTCATGGCATGTGCCGTGAGTGCGATGATCGGTTTGGTAAAACCCAGGGAACGCAATTGGCGCGTGGTGGTATAACCATCGAGCACGGGCATCTGAATGTCCATCAAAATTAAGTCATAGATCTCGCCCAGAGGATCGCCGGCTGTCTGGCTTTGGAGTAATTCATCGATTGCCCTTTGTCCATTTTCTAAAATATGAATTTCTGCTCCCGCTTTTGTGAGTAGAAAATTAATCAGACGCTGATTATAAATCCCATCTTCCACGAGCAGAATGCGACAATCCTGTTTGATGAAGTCGTGAGCTGATTTGGAAGATTTGATTTCCAGAAGCCGTTTGGAAGCCGATACTTTTTCCATTTTTACTTTGCTGATATCTCCAGTGGCTATGGAAAATTCAATCGTAGTTCCTGATTGATCCCGATAGTCGACACGAATGTCCCCTCCCAGCCTTTCGATCAGCTGATTGCTGATCATCAGACCTAATCCCGTACCCACTCCAAAGTCCGGTACTAATACATCAGTCAGACTGCAGGGGGCAAACAGGTGATCCAATAGTTCCGAGCTGATTCCCATCCCGGTATTTGTCACCTTAAATGTCAGGTGATGTGTCCTATTTTCTGCAACGGTCGTTTCAATACCAAGCTTGATATGCCCTTCCTCTGTATATCTGATGACAGTTCCCACCACGTTCAACAGAATCTGTTTCAGACGAATCGGATCTGATTTAATTGTTTCAGGTAACTCACATCCCTGTTCAATTTCAAATTGCAGGTTTTTGGATTCCGCTTTTTTCTTCAGTAAATTCCTGACATTATCAATGACAGTCGCCGGGCAGCATTCGAGGATTTCCGTAGCAAACTGACCGTCTTCAATGCGGGAAAGATCTTGAAAATCATTGATCGTATTTAAAAGGTATTCCCCATTGGCGTGGATTATTTCGAGCGTGTTGAGCGTGTCGGGATCATCGCCGGACTCGATCAGAATTTCTGAAAAACCCAGAATCGAAGTGAGTGGAGTACGGATCTCATGGCTGATCATGCTCAGGAATGCGTTCTTGACCTCGGTCGCCTGTGCGGATTTATTGCGTGCCGCCTTTAATTCTACTTCAGCCAGAATCCGTGCATGAATATCTGAAAGTGAACCGGTCATGCGCACTACGCGCCCCTCTGAATTATGAAGCACTTTGGCAGACCCTCTGAACCAGCGGTATTCTCCCCCTTTGACTCTGAGACGATATTCAAGATCGAAGGGTAAGCCCTGTTCCAGGGCCTTATTGATTGCCTGAATTGTTTTTGGCGCATCTTCCTGATGCAGTAAGCGTTTGAACGTGTCCAGACTGGGTTGGATTTCCTGGTCTTGATAGCCGATCAGCTCGTAAAACTGTGGCGACCACCATTGTTCATTCGTTTTGAAATCAACCCAGTCCCAGATGCCGTCATTGGTGCAATTCAGAAACAGTTCAAAACGTTCTTCGATTGCTTTTTGATCTGTTTCTGTCTGAGTGAGGATCTCGGTATTCGCGGTAAAATAACCGGAAAACTCTCCCGCCGAATTCGGACTGGGAACCGCATTGCAGAGAAACCATCGATAAAATCCGTCATGTTTTTTTAAGCGAATATCAAGCTGAAATGGTTTCTCAGCCGCTTGTGCTGACTGATACAATGCAAGATCTTCCGGATGAATGAACTGGAACCAGCCTTCATTAATATTCTGCTGCAGTTGGCTGCCTGTGAAGTCGAGCCATGATTGATTGAAAAAATAGGCCTTCTGATTCGGGCCCGAGGCCCATGTCAAAATTGGATTGGTTGTATCGTATACAGGCATGAAATTCTTTTCTGGAATTAACATCAAGATTGCTATTCATAATATCGCCTTGTTTTGAGCACGATTTCTGTTTTAAATACACGATTTTGTTTTAGAGGACCACAGAAAAAAATAACGTTCACTTAGAAAGGGGAAATCCCTTTATAAGTAAGTTGTATTCGAAGAAAATGTGAGGTTCTGTATATTGAAATCGTTTTTGCTTTGATGGGTTTTCCCTCAAAAAAAATGCAAATGCAGACTGCTTTAGCAATTGCAAGGATTAGAGTAATCAAACTCGAGTTAACGGCATCACGGGCAAGGATTCCCCTCCATAAATGAATGCACTCTGTTGGTTTAAGGGGAATTACTGAAGGGGCCGCGATTCGCGCGGTGATTTGCCTCAGTACACGAGTATTACAGCCAGGTTGAGATAATCTCGATGATCATCTCTTCTTCCAGTGTTTCATGCGCCAGAAGCTGATCCACCAGCTCGCCGATCGCGGACCAGTAAGCGTCAGTACGAAACAGCTGGTAAAGGGTCAGAGTTTTTTGTTCCAGATATTGCAGTCTGGCCTGGCGTTGAGGAATCAGGATGGCAGCGGCTCGCAACGCCTGTTGCCAGTCTCCCGACCATTCGCCAACCAGCGCAGGGTGAAACGGGTCGCCCGTATGAATCATTTCTACTACCGGACCGGCCAGCGCAACGAGAATCGTTTTTTCCAGAAATGTTTTCTCATCAAACAGACCCTCGGGCCAGGAAATTTGCGCATCGCCGAAACGCTCCGGACCGTCATCCCAGTCAGGATCGATTGTGACGGAATGCACGCGGGCACCCACTTGCACCGCCATCAACACATGGCCCGCTTCGTGGTAGGCAGTTATTTCTTCTGTCACGGTGAATCCGTTTTGATGATGCAGGTACGTGAGGCTGGAAATCGTGTAAGGAACAAGGGGGATTGAAATTGCAGAGCTTCGCGTTCCTGTAATTGGTAGACATTAAATCATCTGAAACGAGTTTCGGCAAGGACGGGCCGGGAAGACCAGATGAAATGTCATCCAATGCTTTCGGTAAACATTCATAATTAATCAGTAATCGTAAACTATCATCGCAGTCTGAGCAATTTCCTGCTTTGTATTGAGCATACTCTATTGTAGAATAAATGACGCATTTCTGAAAATCGAAATCAATCAACACTTGCTGAATAGACATCCTGGAGAAATACCGAATATGAAAATTATAGTTCAAATGATGGCAGTCAGTCTGTCATTGATGATGATCCTGCAAACAGTCCGTGGAGAGGAATACGATGTCGTTATTTATGGAGGCACTTCTGCTGCGGTGACGGCAGCCGTGCAGGCCAAACGTCTGGATAAGACTGTTGTGATCGTGAGTCCCGACCAACATCTCGGAGGTCTCTCAAGCGGTGGTCTCGGCTGGACGGATACGGGGAACAAAGCCGTCATTGGTGGTTTGGCGCGGGAATTTTATCATCGTGTCTGGAAGCACTATCACACGCCTGACGCCTGGAAGTGGCAAAAACGGGATGCGTACGGTGATAAAGGGCAAGGCACGCCTGCGATTGACGGAGCGGAGCGAACCATGTGGATCTTTGAGCCGCACGTTGCCGAGCAGGTATTCGAAGATTTTGTGCGAGAATACCAGATTCCCGTGCATCGAAATGCCTGGCTGGACCGGAAGCAGGGCGTAAAAAAATCAGGCAGGAATATCACTTCCATTACCACACTCGATGGCAACACTTTCACGGGCCGGATGTTTATCGATGCCACTTATGAAGGCGATCTGCTGGCGGCAGCCGGCGTGAGTTATCATGTAGGACGTGAAGCACAAAGTGTGTACGATGAAAAATGGAACGGCGTGCAGACAGGTGTCCTGCATCACAAACACCACTTCGGCCCCAAAGCGATCAAGAAAAAAATCAGTCCGTATCGTGTTCCCGGCGATGCATCCAGCGGTTTGCTGCCTCGAATCAGCGGGGATGATCCGGGAAAATATGGAGCCGGCGATGATAAGATTCAGGCGTATTGCTTTCGGATGTGTTTGACCAACCACGCCGATAACCGGGTCCCTTTCCCTAAGCCGGACGGTTATGACGCGGATCAGTATGAATTGTTACTGAGAATTTATCATGCGGGATGGCGCGAAACCTTCGCCAAGTTTGATCCCATTCCCAATTTCAAAACGGATACGAATAATCACGGCCCGATGAGCACCGATAATATTGGATACAATTATGATTACCCTGAAGCTTCCTACGAACGCAGAAAGGAAATCATCAAAGAGCACGAAAACTACCAGAAGGGCTGGTTGTATTTTATTGCCAATGATCCGCGTGTTCCCAGAGAGGTTCAAATGAAAATGCGCGAGTGGGGTCTGGCCGGGGATGAATTCACCGATAATGGAAACTGGCCGCATCAACTCTACATCCGCGAAGCCCGGCGGATGGTGGGTGAGTTTGTAATGACGGAGAATGAGCTGGTTAAAAAACGTCCTACTCCGGATTCGGTCGGCATGGGGTCATACACAATGGATTCCCATAACGTGCAGCGTTATGTTACGCCGGAAGGTTATGTACAGAATGAAGGGGACATCGGCGTTTCGACGCATGGTCCCTATGAAATTGCCTATGGAAGTCTGGTTCCGAAAAAAGGGGAGTGTGGAAATCTGCTTGTTCCCGTCTGTGTGTCGAGTTCTCATATCGCCTTTGGCTCAATTCGGATGGAGCCGGTTTTCATGATTCTGGGACACTCTGCCGCGACCGCTGCCGGCATCGCTCTGGATCAGAATCTGGACGTGCAGGATGTTCCTTACTCTGTTCTTAAAGAAAAATTGATGAAAGAAGGACAGGTTCTCTCAGCACCCCCTGAAGTCAAATTCGGACAGAATGGTGTTAATCCGGCGAAATTGAAAGGTATTGTGGTTGATGATTCACAGGCCAAACTGACCGGCGTCTGGGCAACCAGCAGATCTGCGAAAAAATATATCGGTTCGAGTTACAGTCACGAATCGAACGCTCGCGATGGCAAAGCAGTCGCTCGTTTTGAAACGAAAATACCAGAGGCGGGACGTTATGAAGTACGTTTTGCTTACACTCCAAATTCCAATCGCAGCACGAAAGTCAGGGTCGAACTCCAGCACGCGCAGGGGAAAAAAGTTCACTCGATCAACCAGAAGCAGCTGCCGTCACTGGATGGTGTCTTTATCTCTCTGGGAGAATATGACTTTGTACCGGAGCAGGCTGCAGTGGTTGAAGTTTCGAATGCGGACGCAGATGGTTATGTGATTATTGATGCCGTTCAGTGGCTTCCCGTTGCGAAGTAAAAAGTGATTCCGCTTATCGTAAAGATCTGTCAAAAGGGAGCAGAGATGCAAAAACGCAAAATGAGTTTTCAGATTCTGTTTTGTTATCTGTTGACTTTGTCCGCTGGACTTCCCGGGCACTCATTGTTCGCTGAGGAAAAGGTGTCTCAACAAAGCGTCACGCGCGCGATGCGCAAGGCGAGCGAATTTTATCGCGACAAACTCGCCGTGCATGGGGGCTATGTTTATTACTATAGTCTTGATCTTCAGGAACGCTGGGGTGAAGGCAAAGCGGGCCCGGATCAGATCTGGGTGCAGCCACCGGGAACACCCACTGTGGGCATGGCTTATCTTAAGGCATACCAGGCAACGGGAGATCAATATTATCTCGACGCTGCCACCGATACCGCTCTGGCGCTGGTGTACGGTCAACTGAAATCAGGTGGCTGGACCAATTCGGTTGAGTTTAATCCCCGCAGTAAACTGACGGCCGACTATCGCAACGGGAAGGGGAGCGGACGCAACAATTCCACCCTCGATGATGGTATTACCCAGTCGGCAATCATGTTGTTGATCCGCGTGGATCAGGCACTTCAGTTTGAAAATCAAACGATCCATGAAGCGGCGATGATCGCATTGAACGCCTTGCTGAAAGCACAATATCCAGTGGGCGCGTTTCCTCAGGTGTGGACCGGTCCGGTTGAATCCATTCCGGGTAAAGCAGCCAGCTTTCCCGATTATGACTGGCGCACGGAAGGTCGAATCAAGAATTATTGGGACTGTTATACATTGAACGATGGTCTCGCCGGATATGTATCTGACGTTTTGATTGAAGCGTATGCGATCTATGAGGATCAACGGTATCGGCAGGCAGTATTGAAGCTGGGCGATTTTCTCATTCAGGCTCAGCTTCCCGACCCGCAGCCCGCCTGGGCGCAGCAGTACAGTTTTGAGATGCAGCCGATCTGGGCTCGCAAATTCGAACCGCCGGCTGTCACCGGAGGAGAGACTCAGGATGTGATCGAAACGTTGATGAATATTTACCGTTTCAGTGGTGACCGGAAATATCTGGAACCGATTCCACGCGCGCTCGCTTATTTGAAGCGGTCACATTTGCCCGACGGACAACTTGCCCGCTATAACGAACTCAGAACCAATCGTCCACTCTATATGGAACGCAGCGGGAAAAAGTACAGCCTGACATACGATGACTCGAATTTACCCCGTCATTATGGCTGGAAAATAAAATCGCAGTGGGCAAGTCTGCAACGGGACTATAAAGCGATCGAGTCGGGTAAACAGAAGCAGGCTTCACAACCGGGCAGGCGTGAATTAACTTTGCAGGCCCGGAAGATTCTCAACGCGCTGGATGATCAGGCGCGCTGGATCAGTACGAGCACCGGGGAACGTCTGGTCGGGCAGCCTAAATTTCCCGCCAACAGCCGTTATATTGCCAGCGAAGTGTTCAGCCAAAATCTGGAAACCTTGAGCAGTTATCTGCAGGCGCTGAAGGAAAAATAACGCCGCTTGAAAATCAGAAATCGTTTTTCTCTGTCATTTACGGTGAATCCAGCCTGTATCCAGGTTTGCTGTAGCGTTTTCGGTCTCTTTTGGATCAAGTAACATCAGGCGGAAGACGCGATTGTTGATTGCGACGCACGTTAGTGTGGAACATCTTTCAGGTGAAAGATGGCATTCATGGTGACCAGTCGTGTTTCTCCCTGTTTGTGCCTGATGATATTAATCCCCGTGTTTGTTTGAGTGATGTCTTTCGCACGACCGAGTTCCAGCCCCATCAGTTTTGCCAGGTAAACACGGTTGACGACATTGTGAGCGACAATTGCAACTGTTTCACCCGGATGCCGTTCCAGCACGTTCTGAATGGCCGGCTCTGAACGATTGAGGACATCGCTATAAGATTCGCCCTCCTCATATCGGCATTGGGACGGTTCGTCCATAAATGCGCGGTACGCTTCGGGGAATTCCTGCATGATAATGTTCCAGGATTTTCCTTCCCAGCGTCCGACATCACATTCATGGATCTCTGCGATTTCCTTCGGAATCAGACCAAAAGGTTCGCAAACCGCTAATGCCGTTTCCCGGGCACGAATCATGGGACTGCAGTAAACATGCTGGAGGCTGCTGTTCCGGGCAAGAAATTCCGAAAGTGCGCGGGCCTGTTTCTGTCCCGATTCACTGAGGCTCGGATTGATCCCGCAACCCTGTAGAATATAAGGTCGCTGTTCGTTAGGCGGAGTCGCGCCGTGTCGGATCAAAAGCAGGTTCGTGACGTGGGGTTCGGGCTGCGGTATCAGTTCGTGGCGTTCCATCTCAAATCTTTCAGGATCATTCGTCTCGCTCTATCGGAGCTGTTGATTATGTTGCGCCAGTTTCATGGCCGCCTTGATGGCTTCCCTGATGCCTCTGGTGTCAGGCACGGTTTCACTCCAGGCAATATCAAAGGCCGTTCCATGACTGGGGCTGGTTCTGACAATGGGTAATCCTAATGTAATATTGACTGCCTGATCGAAGCCCAGCAGTTTAAAAGGAATGTGCCCCTGGTCGTGGTACATTGCGACAACCGCGTCAAATTCGCCATTCACGGCTCTGCGGATGAGTGTATCTGCCGGCAGCGGACCTGTGGTATCGATGTCAGATTGTTGCGCCCGTTCGACTGCCGGCGCGATGATCCGGGCTTCTTCATCGCCAAACAGTCCATGTTCGCCTGCATGAGGATTGAGCGCACAGACCGCAACACGAGGAGGGGACGCACCCATGACCTGCATCAAGTCGGCAATCAGACGAATTTTTTCGTAAATCTGTGGCGTTTTAAGAAGGCCGGGAACACTGGCAATAGAGGTGTGCAGCGTGGTGTGGACAATGCCCAGACCTGCAAGTGGTTTGATAACCTCGCTATGTGGCAGATAAAGCATCATGCCAAAATCTTGAACCTGACAGCGGTCTGCCAGGATTTCAGTATGTCCGGGATAATCGATGCCGGCCAGATGTAGCGACTCTTTATTCAAAGGTGCGGTGGTGATGGCTGCGACCTGTCCGGCCCGACAATCATCAATGGCGCTTACCAGATAATCGTAGGCAGCGCGGCCGGAGCGCGCATCAGTCTGACAGGGAATGGCATCAACCACATCGGCTTTTCCGCGATCAATGCAGAAGGCCGTACCCGCCTCGAAAGTAAGATCATCGGTGACACGGTCGATCGAAATCACCTGCAGCGAACTTCCTGACCGCTGTGAGGCACGGCGCAGGATTTCGGCATTTCCATAAATGACCGGATGGCAAATTTGATAAACTTCAGAATCAGAACAGAGCGCATCCAGTAGTTGAGGTCCAATGCCCGAAGCGTCACCCATTGTTAATGCGATGTGAGGCAGCTTCATAACGTTTCAAAAACTTCACTTTCGTTTAACGGAAGGCCCTTCTTGTCTTTTTCAGAAAGAATGGGTTCCGAGGTCAAAGGCCAGTCGATTCCCAGAGCCGGATCATTCCAGAGCAGCGTTCGGTCATATTCCGGAAAATAATAATCACTGCACTTATACATGAAATCTGCTTGCGGGCTGAGGACATAAAAGCCGTGCGCAAAACCGGCCGGGACAAAAAGCTGCCGATGATTTTCTGCGGTGAGTGTGATCGAAAAAGATTTCCCAAATGTCGGAGAATTTTTGCGCAGATCAACACAGACATCAAGAATTTCACCCTGGACTGCGAAAACCAGTTTTGCCTGTGGTCGATTGATCTGAAAGTGCAGTCCCCTCAAGATTCCCTGTGAGGAGCGGGAAAAGTTGTCCTGTACAAAAGATCCTTCAATGCCCGCTTCCTGATAGCGTTGCTGCTGAAACGTTTCTTTAAAAAAACCTCGCTCATCAGAAAAGACCCGTGGGGTAATGACCAATAAACCAGGAAAATCAGTCTGTTGTATATCCATAATTCGATAAATTCTGTGATTTATAAGGAGAAATTGAGACTGTTGAAACGCGGGTTTCGCTCTGAATCCCTGAGGGATCATAGTGGTTTTTCATCTGAATGGTAAGGACTGTCCAGAGTAAGATTCAGGAGATCTCAGATTCTTTCAGGGGCTCGAAAACCGTCACAAGTCTTACTTTGTAACGAATTTAGAAAAATGATCAACCATTATGTTTTTTCTGTTTTTTCTTGTAAATGCATATGTGTATCGCGTATCCTATAGTCAACATTTCTTGCCTAGGAAGTACTACTTTATTTATCGTTGCAAGATGATTTATGAAATTAAGCCATTTATTTAATCAGAGTGGAACAGCGAGTGCCTGGACCAGACGCAGCTTGAGCAGTGCGTTGATATTAATCATCGTGTTGTCGGTTTCCCACATCCGTGCTGAGGATGTGAAAGTTTTGAAACCTGTTGCTCCGGTTCCGACTGCTGCGCTTTCGGAAGTCTTTTTCAAAGCGGTTCCTGATTCACTCGAAGATCTCCAGCAGATTGAAAAGCAGGTGACTTCGCTCACTGAGCTGTCGATTCATTGTACCGTTTCGGTGCGTGTGGGCGATGCACAGGGGAGTGGAGTGATCATCGATAATAAGGCCGGTTACATTCTGACTGCCGCACATGTGATCGGACTGGCACAAAAAAATGCCACGATCATTCTGCACGATGGCAGAACGTTAAAAGGCAGGACGATGGGTTTAAATCGGGGAATGGATGCGGGTCTGGTAAAACTGGTCGAAGACAATGAAATCGATATCAGCAAACTTCCCCAGGTGAAAATGGGAGATATTTCCAAACTGGAACCGGGCGAATGGGTTCTGGCTACCGGGCATCCGAATGGATATCAGGCAGGCCGCGATCCTGTGGTTCGTCTGGGAAGAGTCGTCTCGCGCAAGAAACACCTGATTCAAACCGATTGCACGTTAATTGGAGGAGACTCCGGTGGACCTCTTTTCAACATGAAGGGGGAGGTCATCGGCATTCACAGCCGAATTGGTCCTGCCACCAGTTGGAACTTTCATATTCCCGTCTCGGCTTTTCAGAATGACTGGGAGAAACTCGTCTCAGGGGATATGTGGGGCGCAAAGCCTCTAGGCCAGAATGCCGTTCTGGGTGTGAATGGACTTGATACAGACGAAGGTTGCAAAGTGACTGCGGTCACGCGCGGTTTTCCCGCGGAAATCGCAGGATTGAAAGCGAACGATCTGATCATTCAGTTAAACGAAGAGAAAATCAGCGGAATTGAACAACTGGCTGAAATCGTTCAGCAATATAAACCCGGTCAAACTGTGCAGCTCAAAGTGATTCGAGACAAAAAAACGATGTTGATAGAGGTGCAACTGGCGGCCAGAGACTAAGTGAAATTCGAGAAAACGATTCGATCTTTTTTTGCTCAGAAAAGAGGATCACGTTTATAAAGCAGGTGTGAGGAGATACTCTTGAGCCACATTCAACAAAAGAGAAGTAAAAAGTCGATCAACGTTCAGTTTTTACTGACGTTTTTGATCATTCCCGTTTTTGCGGGGGGGCTGACTTCAGAGGGGCATGCCCAGGATCAGTTACAACCAAGCCAGTTAACCGGTGGCTCTCAGATTCGTAAAGCCTTTCGTTCTGTCGTCTCGACACCCCGTTCATGGACGGTGCGGATTCGTTCGAACGGAAAAGAAGCCTGTCTGGGTGCCATTGTGGGGGCAGACGGCTGGATTCTGACCAAGGCCAGTCAACTGGAGGGACAGATTACCTGTGAATTATGGAATTCAGAACGCTATGAGGCAGAGATCATCGGCGTGGATGGCAAACTGGATCTGGCACTGATTAAGATTGATGCCAAAGCTCTGCCCACCGTGAAATGGCAGTCCACCACTGATCCTAAAGTCGGACAGTGGCTGGTGACACCCGGCTTAAGTATGTCGCCTGTCAGTGTGGGGGTACTCAGTGTTCCCCGACGTGCGATCAAGCCGGAGCCCGGAGTACTGGGAGTACGTATTGACGACGCCCAGGGGGGCGCACTGGTCAAGCAGGTCATGCGCGAGAGTGGCGCAGAAGAAGCGGGACTTCTGGCAGGCGATGTCATTCTGAATGTGGCCGGCGAAGATATTGAAAACGCGAGTGCCCTTTCGAATTTCGTGCAGAAGTTCCTGCCAGGAGACAGGGTGCTGTTGAAAGTATTAAGGGAAAAAGAAGAACTCACAAGAGTCGTCGTTCTGACCGACCCGCAGATGCTGATTTATGACCGCTTACGCGAAATGCAGAAAAAAATGGGCGGTGAATTAAGCCGCCGTAAAACCGGTTTCACGGAAGTTCTGCAGCACGATGCTGTCCTGCGACCGGAAGACTGCGGGGGAGTGATTGTCGATCTCAAGGGAGAGGCGATCGGATTGAATATCGCCCGTGCCGGCAGAACCAAATCTTTTGCCATTCCTGCCAATCATGTCATACCGATGATCGAAAAGTTGAAACTGAAACAGTACGCTCCCTACAATCCTGTGAAGGATCTCAAGGAGCATACGGTTTCGACTTCATCCTGATCTGGTGAACGCGTACTGGCGGTCGAGTTGGTTTCGAAAATTTCTGACTGCCTGCTCCTGAAGACCGTTCGTTCGCTGGTTTTTAAAACATGCTGCGCCACGAATTCCGATGATGTCTGGTAAGATATCGGACAGCGACACCATGTTTTCTTTGTTGATCGAACCGGCCAGCGCCATTTTTAACTTGTGGGAATGTGCCTGTTCAATCAGTGTTTTTAAATCGTCGAGCGGCAGTAAGTCCAGCAGGCTTTCGCCCTGTTTGGAATAGGTGTCAATCAGCAGTCCCGCACACTGGCTTTCAATGGCGGCTGTGAGAACTTCCTGTGGTGAAATTGCTGTTGCCTGTTTCCAGTCTGCATAAGCGACCGCAATCCATTGAAATGCAGTCCTGTTTTTTTCTTCAATCCGTTTTCTGACATCCAGCCAGTGTGAATACCAGTTGTGTTGGCTCGCGGTGTGCGACATTCCCATTTTCAGGTACGTGATTTCTGCAGGAATGAAGGGGATGGAGCAATGTTCCTGCCATTCCAGCAGTTCCCCTAATGCCATACTGACGGGAACTGCGACCGATTGATCGTAATCGTGCAGTGACGCGGAAATCGAACGCAGCGTCTGCGCATCAACCATACCGAGGGCCCCGTTTAAGGGGTCTTTGAGATCCAGAATATCACAACCTCCCCGGAGGGCGGGCCCGATTTCGTCGCGATGCCGAATGCTGACCAGTAGCTGAACGTGATGCGATTTCAAAGCAGGAGCCTTCCAGGCGTGATTAAGGTGTGTGGTTTTCAGTCGGTTTATCAACTGCGGGATGACGCAAGGCCTTGCCAGCCAGACTGCCTGTGGGGCACCCGGCATTGATGGCCGGCTGTCCGTTCACGAACAGATAGCGAATTCCCTTCGAATACTGATGAGGGGCATCGAAAGTCGCACGGTCGATCAACTGTTTTGTATCAAAAACCACGATATCTGCATACGCTCCCTCGCGGAGATAACCTCTGTCTTTGAGTCCCAGAATATCAGCAGGCAGACCGGTGGCGCTGCGCACGGCGTGTTCCAGCGGGATCACTTTTTCCTGGATCGCATAATAACCCAGCTTACGTGGAAAAGTCCCGTAATTTCGTGGATGGGGGCGATCGGAGCCCGGCAGATAGGCACGACCATCCGAAGCCGTCGCGACCCAGTCAATTTTCATGATCTGGCGAACATCGTCTTCATTCATGCTGAAGTTCACAACCGAAGCACCACCATTCCGCGTGATTTCGAGTACAATCTCCAGCACGCTTTTATTTTCACTCTCTGCGATTTGCTGCAGATTCCTCCCGGCCCATTCCGGGTGGTGAGCATAGCGGGCAATCCGGATGGTTTTTCCTTCCTCCCGCTTTTCGAGATTGCTCTCGATTTTGCTGATGATCTTTTGAGAGGTTTCTAATGCTTCCAGGCGTGCGATCAACGCTTTATTGCTACCGGCTCTGGCCCAGGCAGGAATCAAAGTGGCTCCCAGAGATGTGCTGGAAGCAATATAGGGATATTGATCTGCGGTGACAGTTTGTCCCTGTTTTCGCGCCGCGTCGATCATCTGAGCGGCTCTGATGACCAGCCCCCAGGCGTCCTGTCCACTGGATTTGAAGTGAGAAATATGCACGGGCAATTTTGCATCCTGGCCAATTTTCAGGGCTTCATTGATGGCAGAGAGTAATTCCGTGCTTTCATTGCGAATATGGCTGGCATAGATTCCCCGATGCTGAGACACGATTTTCGCCAGTTCAATCAGTTCGTCTGTGCGGGCATAAGAACTTGGAACGTAAATCAGCCCGGTGGACATCCCCCAGGCACCGTCCTGCATGGCCTTAAAAGTCAGTTCTTTCATTGACTTAAGTTCTTCAGAGGCAGGCTCTCTCTGACCGGAACCCATGACCTGATCCCGCAGAGAACCTTGGGGAATCAGATGGATCACATTTGTTCCGCTTCCCGTAGCATCAATCTTACGGTAATATTCTTCCGTATCGACTGGTCCACTGCCGCAATTACCTGTGACAATCGTTGTGCATCCCTGGGTGACAAAATTCATGTTGGCACGGGTCAGTGGTGAAATAATCTGCCGGTCGCTATGGTTATGTAAATCGATAAACCCAGGGGCAATCGTCAGGCCGCGGCACTGAATGCTCTGGTCAGCCGGGACATTGATTTTTGGCCCGACAGAAATGATACGTTCGTTCTTGATGGCGATGTCGCCTGTAAATCCGGGTGCTCCCGTGCCATCAATAATTGTTGCCCCTTTGAGGATCAAATCGACCTGTTCTGATTCCTGGGCCGATGCCGATAAAACAGGAATCAAAGTCAGCAGTGAGAGACAAAAACAGGTGCGCAATCGAAACAGTCTCATGCGAGATGAACCCCTTTTAAGCATGGATTTGACGTTGTGAGCTCTCAATTTATGAAGATTTGGCGTAGTAATGATCAAAGTATCGCTAAAACCGGTCAGAACTGCCAGTAAGAATGTCTATTTCTGGGCTTTGCATAACTAATCTATTGTTGATATATATCGCCCCTTATATAGTTGCCTGATTCGCTGAGAAGCGGTTTTTTGCTGAGACCCTCTGTTCCCTGTAAGGAACGTTTGAATGTTAAGGTGGTCTCTCGAGAGATTCATAGTGGGAAGAATTGAGAGTCATGAAACGAGAAGATGTGCGGAACATTGCTATCATTGCGCACGTGGATCATGGGAAGACAACGCTGGTTGATGCCTTATTGCATCAAAGTGGTCATTTTCGTGATGCTCAGTTAAAAGGTGACTGTATTCTGGATTCGAACGATCTGGAACGCGAACGCGGAATCACCATTTTAGCCAAAAACATCGCATTGATGTATAAAGGCGTGAAGATCAACATTATTGATACTCCGGGACACGCGGATTTCGGTGGTGAGGTCGAACGTGTGTTACGAATGGCGGATGGCGTTCTTATTCTGGTGGATGCCTTTGAAGGTCCTCGCCCGCAAACCCGCTTTGTCTTGAAAAAAGCTCTGGAATGCAACTTAAAGCCGCTCGTGGTCATCAACAAAATTGACCGTGCCGACTGCCGTCCCGATCACGTGTTGAGCGAGATGTTCGATCTGTTTGTCGAACTGGACGCAGACGACGAAACGCTCGATTTTCCTTATATCTACGCCAGTGCCCGTGAAGGTTTTGCGACTCATGACCTCGACAATTTTGGCGACAGCATTCATCCGCTGTTGGACATGGTCCTGGAAAAAGTACCAGCACCCGATGTCAATCAGGATGCACCGCTGACAATGATGGTTACAACATTGGAGTGGTCCGAATATGTCGGCCGTGTGGCAACAGGCCGCATCAACAGCGGAAAAGTTCGGCCCGGTCAACGCGTGATGGTCATCAAACGCAACGGAGACCATATTAAGAGCACCGTTGATTCGGTTGAATTATACAATAATCTGGGACGTGCCCCCGCCGAAGAGGCTTCTGCCGGCGACATTGTCGCTCTGATCGGATTAGATAATCCGGAAATTGGTGATACCATTGCCTGTGCAGAGAAGCCGCAGGCACTGATCCGAATCGACGTGGATGAGCCGACCTTATCGATGTTATTTACGATCAACAGTTCGCCGCTGGCAGGACAGGATGGTAAATATGTTACCAGTCGTAATTTGCGTGAACGGCTGATGCGTGAACTGGAATCGAATGTGGCGCTACGTGTTACCGAACGCGAGGATAAAGATTCCTTCTCCGTTTCCGGTCGAGGTATCCTGCATTTATCGGTTCTGATCGAGCAGATGCGACGGGAAGGTTATGAACTTTCCGTCGGCAAACCTGAAGTAATTCGCAAGAAAATTGATGGAAAATGGCACGAGCCTTTTGAATCTTTGGAAGTAGATGCGCCTTCGGAAGTCGTCGGGTCTGTCATGGAACTGGTCTGTGCCCGTCGTGGCCAGATGATCGATATGACTTCCAGTGAATCGGGTATGTCACACCTGAAATTTTCGATTCCAGCCCGTGGTTTGATTGGTTTACGAACACGGTTGCTGAATGCAACGCGCGGGGAAGCGATCATCAATCACCGTTTTGAAGCTTACAAGATCAGTGAAGGGGAAGTACCCCGCCGTGCGAATGGCGTGCTGATTTCTCAGGATAAAGGCCAGGCCGTCGGTTATGCATTGTGGAAACTGCGGGACCGTGCCGAGTTCTTTGTAGGACCGGGAGCCGATGTCTACGAAGGGATGATCGTCGGGGAAAATGTTCGCAACAATGATCTGGTGGTGAATGCGATTCGCGGCAAAAAATTGACCAACGTTCGTGCTTCCGGATCTGATGAGAATATGGTTCTCAAACCACCGCGTGACATGAGTCTCGAAGCCGCTTTGGAATACATTGAGTATGATGAGTATGTGGAGATTACTCCCAAGATTATTCGTCTGCGCAAAATCCATCTGACGGAAAACGAACGCAAACGAAATCACCGTACTACGACAGACGAGTAACGTCTCGTTCTATGATTTAACGATCCCAATGCTTGAGCTTGCCCACGAGCTCAAGCATTTCGTTTTTACGCTTCTCAAACATGCCGAACAGGGTCAGAATACAGATTCCCAGCCCGATCCCGAAGGCCCACCAAGGCCAGATGTGGCCGAGGGACTGCGAGGCGTGCCAGATCATGCTGACAATCGAGAGTGTCAGAAATGAAGCCCCGACATACAGAAAGGCACGGACCCTGAGCATCATCCCTACCAGGATGCCAAGCACCGACAGACCACACAGAATGACAGGCAGCCACAAACTGTTGGCAACGCCGGCGATAAACATGTCTCCGGTGGAACTGACATAAATCGTGATCGTGGAAAAATAACGGATGGCTGTGATCTGCACTGGACTAAGTCTGTTTCGATTCAAATGCGTGGCGATGAGTACCGAAAGCGCGGGGGGAATCAACCAGAGTTGGGGGTGCTGCGAGAAGACCTGCCCCTGTTCCACCCAGAAAGCCCAGAGCGCACCATTGCCGGCGAGCGCAGCCAGTGTGGTATACACGAAGGACTTTCTCCACAGGCTCATCACCACATATACAATGCTGATCAAGAGCAGAATCATCGAATAATCGCCGACAACCGGTGACGTCTGCCGGGAAGCGGCATGAATCCAGAAACTGAGTGCCGGCAGTAAAGGTAAAAAAGTGCCGGTTCTCTGGAGTGGTTCTGAGAGCACATTCAAACCGATACGCTCGAAGAACTCTCCCACACCGGCCCCGGCAAACGCGATCGCGATCACGATATAAGGCCAGTACGGTAAGAGGTATCCCCGGAACAGTTCCGGCATGGTGAGATAGATGTGCAGGAACAGCAGGGCCAGGACAATTTCAGCCCCATATACATACAGCATCCGTCGTTTCAAGGGAAATTGAAACGGATCGTATTTAGGAACCGCTGCCATCAGAATCAATGCCGCGGAGAGTAGAACCAGGGCCGCAGAAACGACGGCGATCCGGGCTTTCGAAATCACGAGCGGTATATCGGCCAGAATAAATCCCGTTTCCGAAATCAGGATCGACAGCAGCGAGATACCAGCGGTTATCAGAAACGTGCGTGAACTTTTTCGTATTGCTTCTGACCAGTCCTGATGAAGAGTCGGCAATTTGACCAGAATCAGCGTGGTCGCCAGACTCAGCACGGAAACCGCTTCCAGTAAACGTATCAGATGATCGAGCCAGTAAAAATTACCGTGTGCGGGAAGTAATGCCCAGCCAAAATAAATGCAGCCGACTCCCCCGGCCAGCAGGGCGCGTTTTTTGAACATTTGTGAGAGTTCGCTCCGATCGCTCATCGCGTAGAACGCGAGGCCGGTGATGGAGGTCCCCAGTACTGACCACCAGCGCAGATTCTGTTCTTCAAAACGCAATACACTATGTAATAATGCGAGCATCGTATAAACCGAGAGCACGGTTACCGCGGACGGCAGCCAGCTGAATGTTTGCTTGCGAAGAAATTCCAGATTAGGAATCGATAATCTGATGGCACCTTGTATCAGTAGCCCTCCCAAGCGCCATAAACCGCCGAGCAGACAGGCATAACCGGCGATCGCCAGACCTGAATGTTGGGCCAGCAGTCGCAGTTCGGTTTCATTGCTGAGGTAAGTGGCAATGCCACAAATTCCCATTGTAAACAGCGCCGGCAGCGAATAACGGCTTTTCGAGTCCCAAAGCAGGCCGATGAGCAGAAGCGAGATTGAGATTAACGCAGTCCAGCCCGCCAGATCGCGAATGACAGGTACGTCTGTCGAAACCAGTAGCGTACGAGAGACCGTAATCAGCAGAGTGTAAAACAGGACGAAACCGGTGAGGATGCGTGCCAGTATCTGTTGCAGCGCCGGTTTTTCCTCTGGCGCGGTCGCATGAGATAAATGCGCTTGCTGATAAAGATCAATCATCAGCCAGCAACCCGACATGGCGGCTGCTGTCGTGGTCAGCCATTTGAGAAGCGTCATTCCGTTTTGCACTGCGATCTGAATTCCCGGATCAAACCAGTGGGCGGTAATCAGAAAACATGTTCCGGCTAATGCGGTGCCCAGCGAGGCGTATTTGAGAAGCGCTTTGCGAAGCGTGGAGCCGAGGATGACATAAATCAGCGTCCATACCGCTGAAATCATGACGGCAGGAATGGGACGCAGGGGATCTGACCAGCCGCCACGGAATGCAAACAGAAATAACATCAGACCGATTAACTGAGCCCAGAGAAAAGAGCGGTTCGCACTGGCCTGATGCTCCGGTTCTGCACATGCCTGGCGCGTTTCCAGCACAAATCGCAGTGTGTGGAACAGGCCCACGAGCACCAAACCGACTTCCATCAGTAGATTGATTTTCCAGGCAGTCATTTCCGAGTGTTGCCAGCACAGAACAGTCACCAGACCGAAGGAAGCAAAACTCAAGAATGTCAGCCCGTTTGTTTTGAGACTGCTGGAATAGCGCAGTGAAAACTGTCGGACGCTGAAAGCCGCAGCAATCATGGTAAGCACTGCGATACGCGGGATCTGTGGGAAGATCGGTTTCCAGTTGTGTTCCGGATTGATCAGATTCATCAGGAACGGCAGCAGATAGGGGGTAACAATCAGACACAGCATCCCTGTAAAATGCACGCGCATGAACGGCCAGGAGACGGGGGACAGGCTTTGATGCTCCTGATAATGGGCGTTGATTTTCTTCTCTGTTGCCAGCCAGAAGAGACCGTAAACGGCGAACGCGAGACCGGTATACAGGGAAATACGAATCAGGTGATCCCCGCCGAACGAGTTCAAAGGTTCCGCAATCGTGATGAGCGTGCCGGCGATGACTGACGCAGCGAGAAAATGGGAGCCGATAACCATCCAGCCCGCAGTACGAAAGTGAATCGCGTAAAAAACAGACGCGACCATCAACATCAGAATGGGAGCACAGAGTAGCAGCAGCGGTTTGATCTGTTCAGAGATCGCTACATTTTCTACAGGAGTCGAGAGATTCAGCCAATTACCGAAGACCTGGTAAGTCGTCAGCACCAGAAGCGGCAGGGCAGCACCCAGAACACTGAGATTGCGCCATGTCGGTTTATCTTCCAATAGTTGAGGCAGATACCGCAGCCGCATTTGTTTTGTATCTAGAGATTGCAAAAGCGATTCTGATTTCAGTATCAGCAACATTATTAAAAGTGCATATACTCCCAAAGCCCAGCGTAATACATCCGCGACGCGGTGTTGTTCGATAAAGTAACCCGCAATCAGGAAGGGAACGAGGTAGGTTATGAACAGCATTCCCTGAGTAGTACTTTTCCTGTATCGACTGTTGAGATACGGAAGGCAGGCAATGATTAATAAACCCAGACAGCCCCAGCTCCAGCCGCTGAAAGTTTCGGTTGAATAAGGCCTTGTAAACCCGAATGTTGCCAGCGAGAGATTCAGATTTCGGTAATTGAGTGTCATTGCCAGGAGCAACACGCTCAAAATGAAACCAGACACTGTGGCAAAGCCATATTCCCGAGGTTTCGTCATTGTTACGATTGTCAGTCCCAACGTGTAGAGCAAGATCGCCAACAGGAAAGGAGCCGCATAGGGATATACTTTCTGCATTTGATACGCCAGCACAAATTCATTGGCAATGGCAGGGATGATCGACAGAAAGAGCACCAGTCCCAATGCGACTATCGAACCGGCCAGGAGCACTGGTTGGATATTCAGGCGGGAGGTGCGGGATAAAGCGCCCAGCAGATTTGGGGAATACTTTTTGGAATGGACGGCTGATCCCAGTAAAATCCAGACTGCGACCGCCATGATATGTATTAACCAGTATTGGGGATGGGACCTGACGGAATCTTCCCACGGACTGAAGTGCGCACCAATGGCCGTCGCTACGTACAGGCTGCCGACCGTACCCGCCAGTTGCGAAAACAGAAACCAGAGATCTGACTTTCGTATCAGGGCGACTGTGATCCAGATCAGCATGATCCAGAACGAATAGCAGGCATGCAGTTCCGGTGGCATGGTCTGCAGGAGCACATACGGGACCAGCGGCAACGAAGTCAGAATCGTACCGTTGACGAGGGGCAGCGTATATGGATTTGATTTCAAAGGGACAATCGACCAGGAGGGACTGGAATGGTTTCGGGAGCGTGCCCAGAAATGCAGTCCGGTCAGAAACATGAGACTGCTGCTGGCATGGATGAAACAGCCCCAGATAAACGGCGACTCCGGTAAAAGTTCAAGGCTGGTCAGCCATGAACGAAATGCGGTGTTTATACAGAGTGCGTGTTGCAGTGTCAGGAACCACAGGGCCGATGCAATGGCTGAAACAACCTGCTTACGAATACGCCAGTTGGCGATCAGTAAGAGGGTCGCATTCACGAAAAGAGCCAGTGTGGTCCAGACTTCATCAGTCTGGGAGACAAAACCGGCATATACGGCGATCAGACTGGAGCCTATGGAAAAACAGCCTGCCGAATAAACATAATACCGGGTGGCCTCTTCTTTGCCGGCTCGTTTCAACCAGAGGGCAGCGACAGCGGTAAGCATCGAAAACGCGAGGAAAACGACCGCACTGCGTCCCAGCAGCAGCGATTCCATCAGCATGCTTTGTGAAGTGCCCTGCAGGGCGATGGTATCTGTGAGCACATGAAAACCGAGCAGGCCGGCAACGGCTCCCGAGATCAAAGCTGGTATATGGCAGAGGGCAAACCGCCCTGCAATGGCCAGTAAAGTCAAGCTGATGCCATTAACGATACCAAGCACGATCATAATCTCAACGCGCGGCCAGGCGATCGCGAAATTGACCAGCATCATTAAGGCTGAGAAGACCGCGAGCGAAGATCCGGCCAATGACCAGTGCGGTGCTTCGTCTGTTTCTTTTCGATGATGCAGAACCAGTCCCATTCCCATCAACAGCATTTCCATAACTGAGACCAGCGGCGTCAGGCAGGCAAATGTTTCCAGGCGGTTCGTCGAGTACCAGACTAAGAGCCAGCAGGGAGCGAGTACCGCGAAGAGCGAAAGACCGCCGATGGTGGCCAGTTCGCGGGCCAGAGAATCCGTGATTTCTTTCCAGTGAAAGGTCCGCCGGAGGATATTTGTCATGGCGATGATAAAACAGCCCACAGGCAGGAGCGCCAGCAGGTTCGTGCGCAGAAAAGAGGGCTCGCCGGTCCCGATGCGAGAGATAATCAATTGTCCCGCCGACGCGCCGAGTATCACGGCCAGCAGTTGCCAGCGTCCAAAACTGACCAGAATCCGACTGGCGGAATAGACCATCCATCCAAACGCCGCAAAGCCGATGCAGATCGCAAGGATAAATAACGGATCGGTGATCGGGCGATGATCGGACAGTCGGATCGCGGCCAGAAAGTTGAGCGGGACCAGCAGGACAGTGATCAATAACAGCCCGCGACTCGTGGATTCCAGTTTCCAGCGTTTAAATGTATAGAGTCCCGCGCCATGAATGGAAGCGGTTGCCAGCAGAAACAGCAGAGCGGGGAGGTAGGGAATCTGATTTTTCAATGTTGACCAGAGACTGACCACCAGGCCGATGGCACTCCCCACAATCAGCAGCCCACTGATCAATTCCCCCCAGCGAATGTTTTTTTCTTCCATGAATGCACTCAGCAGAGAACCCAGCGGGCGTTTCTCTGCCGGTTTTGCAGTTTCAGAAATCAGAGTCACAGGGCGTTTCTGGACGGTTGGTTCATCGAGGAAATCATCGTCGTCCAGAAAATCAGCGATTTCTGAAGGGGCGTTCTGTTCCTGACTTTCTGTAAGAAGGACAGTCTGTGTTTCGGGGGATAGTGCTGCTGCCGCTTGGCGCGCTGGCGCAGGGACGGGAGGGAGGGTTGTTTCTGCGGGGGTCGCGAGCTCTTCGGTCGTGTATTTGAGGAGCTTTTGATAATCCTGCTCAGGAATTTTTCCCTCGTAGTAGAGTCGTCTGAGATAACGCTGGGTGGTCCGTCGATCGTCGCTGTCTGATCCGGCAGCAGGTGCAGATGAAGGGGGTGAGGGTTTGTGTCTCACAAATCTGATGAATGCGGCGATAAGCAGCCAGAGACCATGACCAATTAAAGTGATCATCGTCAATCCAACCAGAAGCTCGAAGATCGCTGCGTCCATAATATTGATTCCTGTTGAAGAGGATCACGAATCCATCAAATCGGTAGTCTCAATTAAAAGGCGTCATCTTTTACAATATATCACTCACAAAACGACAGAAGGCATAAAAATTAAAAGAGCAAGAGATGTAACTGCAAACCTCGAAACAGATTAGCGCAAATTCAGGCTAATAAACCGAAATACGGGTCCCATTCGCAAGTATTCGCGTGGGTTGGGGGCTGCGATGTGACTTCCCCCACTGCCGCTTTAAGGCAGGCTGCAGGCAACAGAGGGAGTAGAGCGTGTCATGCCAGCGATTTCGTGCGGGATGATTTCTCATCGCAGGGAGGTCCCATTCGGAAAGGATGGATTTCCAGAGCGTCGCTCTTTGAGAATAGCGATAGTGGATGGGATCGAATCCATACCAGTCACGGGGGGCTTCCACGATGTTGATCTGGTTGGAGATCGCGAACTCCGAGAGGCGTTGATTGAGCGACCGGACTTTTTGCTTGAGGTCAGCCAGGGACGCCGCGTTGTTGGGGAAGAAGAGTCTTCGGGTCAATTCAAAGCGGAACGATGTCAGCTGAGCGATGCTTGCTTCCGGCAGAAGTGTGATCGTGATGCGGGCATCGATTCGCTGCAGGTGTCTGAGACAGGATTCAATCCAGCCAAAGATGGCATCCGTGGATTGGCCATAAATCAGGTCGTTGCCGATATCAGTCAGAAGGGCCAATGGTTGTCGGCTCTCCGTGCGCGTTTCAGGAATCGCGTCCCAAAGCTCACATTTCGAAATTCCCGGGAGTGCACGGGAGAGCAGTCTGCTCCAGTTGCCGTAAGATCGACCGTGGCCCATTGCAGTAAAAATATCAACGGGCGATTCAATTGCCGTCTCCAGCAGTCGTAGAATGAGCGGAAAATCCCGAGTCAGATTACTGGCACCCAGCAGGATGACACGGCGGGCGGGAGACGGATGATCGAAAGATGTTGTGGGACCCATAAACGGTTTAATACCAGGTTTGTATCAAAAAAAGCGGTACTGTGAAAACAGTACCGCTTTGATGATCGTGTTGTCAAAGGCTAAAGGAGTGCGAAGAACTATTCTTCATCATCCTCAGCTTTTTCCTCTTCGCTGGCAGCCGCTGCAAAAGTAGAGCAGACAGAGCGGGCGATCGCAGCAACTTGATTTTCCTGCTGTGGTTTCATAGCGACGTCGGTATATTCTGCTTTTTCCAGAATGACATCGACGGCTTTGCGTTCACGGAGCTGTGCTTCCAGGTTTTCAATCATTCCTGATTTTACCATCCGGGCACGGATGCGTCGCGGGCTTTCTCCTTGCTGCATTGCCATGTAATAAATTTCCATGTCAATTTCAGAAGGCTGAACTTCCAGGTTTTCGGTCGTGGCAATTTTATCCAGAACAAAATGCTCTTTGAGTGCCTGGCGAGTAGAAGAAATGGCCTGCTGGCGAATTTCATTTTCTCGGGCCTGAATATCCTGTCGTGAAAATCCGGCTTGCTGCATTTCCAGAATTTCGCGACGCAAAGCGTTTTCAACCTGTTTGGTTACTAATGTCTCCGGTAAATCCCAGTCTGCCGATTCTGTGATTTTCCCCAGAACCTGTGAACGGGTTGTTTGACGCTGCTCGTAAGTAATCTGTCGGTCGAGAATATTTTTGACTTCTTCTCGCAGTTCTTCTTCAGAATCAGCGCCGATTCTTTCGAGAAGTTCTTCATTGATTTCCGGCAACTTGATGAATTTCACACTTTTGACAGTGAACTTCGCTTTTACTTTTTCTCCCCGCATTTCGAGCTGATCGGCTTCTTCGGAGACTTCCACTTCCGTGTCACGTGTATCACCGGCCTTGACTCCCGCCATCAGCTCACCGAAATTTTTGATTTCAGCATCGCGCAGACGCAGGATCGGGCGAAGGGGCACAACCAGTTCGTGAATTTCACTGAGTGGTTTGCCGGCATGTTCAAATTTAGCGGAAATTTCAAGGTAATCTTCTGTTTCCGCTGCACCTTTCCGCTCTTCCATTTCGCCATACTGGCCCAGGAAGCGTTTCAGGTAGTCGTCAATGTCTTTATCTTCGATGGTCCGAACGGGACGTTCCAGCTTCAACCCTTTGTACTCAGGGATTTTGAAATCAGGGCGAACTTCCACTTCGAATTCGAATGTGAATTCGCCTTCTTCGGGAATCTCGAGGCTTTCGACATCAATTGTAGGCTCGTTGATCGGGTCGAGATCGTTGTCTTCAGCAATCAGCTCAAGGCTTTCCATGAGCACTCGCTGTTTGACCTGATCCGAAAGTTCCTGTTTAAAGCGTTTTTCGACCAGTTTGCGAGGGACATGACCAACGCGAAAACCAGGAACCGTTGCCTGGCCTCCTAATTCTGCGACCGATTCAGAATAATAATGGTCAATATCAGCACGAGGGACAGAAACCGTGACGTGTTTTTTACAAGGACCAACCTCGTCAATTTTGGCGGTCACGGACATCTTGTACTCGCTGGCCGCAGATTCTGTTTCGTCAGCGGTTGCATCAGTTGTGGCGAGTTTGTCAGACACGATCCAATCCTTTTCTTTATTATTTGTAGGAAGCTGTAGGGGCATTACCAATTTACGGCAACAAATCTGAGGGCGGCAGTTGCGGAACGGCGATGCTGCTACTTTTCTAATACTGGTTTAAAAGTACTAAAAGCCCCTCATTCAGATGATGGGGGCTGATGTTATTTCCCTGAGATCTTGCATGCGAAAAAAAAGAGCGGGTGAAGGGATTTGAACCCTCGACAACCACGTTGGCAACGTGGTGCTCTACCACTGAGCTACACCCGCAAGTGAATACGCACCTGACCATTAGTGAGTGAAACACTATCGATAAAGGTACGTGGTTCCTTCGCTGAGATTATGTCTTCTTATTCTCAGAGGTCAAGCGTATGGGACGAAGTAAATCATGGATATCAGTGACTTTTTTGATTTTTTAAGTGGAAACAACCTGCAACCAGCACGTTTGATTTAAACTCTGACTATTTTATAGATTATACGGGACGATTCCGGGCTGGAGACGGGGCCTCGTTTTCGTGTTGCTGATTCTCACCATGTTGTTTTGAAGCAACTTCTCGCTAACTGTTTATTTCAAAAAGGTT
>CAXBFD010000049.1:0-45938 GCA_963974925.1 uncultured bacterium
AACTGAAAAAAGCAAATCACGGTCGTCGTCCTGCCAGTGCCAAAGCACGCAAGGCGAAACGCAAGCACATCAAGTTTTAACTTGATGCAGCCCCCTGGTGCTGCCTGCTGACGTCCCGAAAACATGAACCTCGCACGTCATTTCGCTTGCGAGGTTTTTTGCTGCGCGCTGTTGATTCTGCTTTAAGCCAATCCCAGTCCCGACAGATCAGCGTCGTGAATCTGGGCCGTGGTGATCGCGTCTTTTAATTTCCCCACCACAAAATGCTTATGGTTGGCGACGGCCTGCTCCGAAATCTGTAACAGCAACGCGACCTCTTTATTCCCCTTGCCCGAGACAAACAACTGCTCAATGCACTGCAGCCGCTCAAACTCTCCACACTTGATCCAGGATAAGATCAAAGTCTGCAGGCTGTCACAAATGATCTGCTCTTCTTTTGAGCGGCGTTCTTTGCTGCGTGCCAGGCTGGATGCTACCCGCGCATGACCTGCCGGCTCGCGATGATTTTCCCGTTCGCCTTTTTCATCCGGGAACAAAGGAATCGTCGGCCGCCTCCCCTGCTTCCGCAGTAAATCCGTCAGCTTATGCGAAGCAATCGCAAACAGAAACGACTCCAGCGGCGTCGACGGATCGTAATTGGGCAGACTGATCAAGAAACCCAGAAACGTTTCCTGAACCACATCCTCGCTGCTGGCTGCATTCCGCAAACGGCTGTTTACAAAGGCCAGCAGACGTCCTTCAAACCGCGTTATCAACTCGGACCAGGCTTCGGAATCGCCGGCTTTGATTTGAGTTACCAGGAGTTGGTCGGCTTCGTCAATCGGCATGAATCAATCACAGACTGCTTTGAGCGGGAAAAGTTACTGGGTCGGCTTGATTGTAGCCGGATGATGCGTGGCTCTCAAATAGACGGCAACTCCGAGACACAGTAATGTTACCAGCCCAAAGCCGCCTCCCAGCCAGGCGGTCCGCTCATTTCCAATATTCTGTTTCCATTTTTGAAAGAGTGTCGCTCTCACTGCCGGTGAATCTTCAATCTCCAGATAAGCTCGATACATGTTCTGTTTAAATGGTTCCCCATTTTTCAGCACGTTTCCGAAATCATGTTCCACCATCTGATGGTAGCTGCGGCGTGATGCAGCCTGACGAACCTCTTCCGGGCTGATCTCCAGAGCAGCCAGGGGATATTGCGGATGGCGCAATTGCAGATTCGCCTTTAATTTCAGCGCCGCCTGTGCCAGGGTATCCTGCTGCGCCTCATCCAGGGTGACAAATAATCCCGATTCAAATACCAGCCGGCTTGATTCTAACAGGTTGTCTTTATTTTGATCGGTATGTTCCAGTCCGGACACAACCCAGTCCGGTAGTGGTTCAAGCGGCTGACGCACTTGCACTCTTGCCGGAACCGGAAGCTCCGGTTCCCGATCATGCGGTTTTCGCGCCACGACAGGTGTTTCCGATAAAGGATCGGATAACGCACGGGCCCTCGTTTGCATGATCGGAATCGTTCCAGAACTCGAATCCTGTTGCCACACGTTGTCTGCGCGAAAACCGTTGGAAATCGCTTCCGCTGTGACGCCCGGTGAAGATTCGAGGACAACCGAAGGCAGCAAGAGGGACAGCAGAACTAACAGCACTCCCCCCATCAGGAATACAGAGACCGTCGCCAGAAAACGTCCCGACGAAAAATTTTGAAACAGCCTGATGGCAGCCAGGATAATGACAGGGGTCAGAACCAGCACCAGGAGCAGCATGAAAAACCAGGAAAAATCAAGTCTCGTCGTCATCATCTCTCCCCCTTTAACTCAACGACTCGCTGTTCGTCCGGAATCCAGGATGCAGAGAGTTGAACCACGCTCGAAATAATGGCGGCCCAGCTTAATGCCACAACGGTCGGAAATACCCAGACGGCAGTGATCACGTAAGCGACAAACACCGTAATCAAAACGGAGCTGACCTTGAATTTCCGGGGACGAAACGAATCGGCGTGCCACCACCAGCGGCGGAAACAGAACAGCATCCCGAAGAAAACCGAATAACCGATCAAACTGGGTTGCCCCTCGCCTGAGATCAGCGAGTAAGGGCCGATCACGTTAAACAGCGGTTTCAGTCCGATGTGTGCCTCCCGCGCGGCAGGCAGGGAAGCCAGCAGGACATCCGTCTGAATCAGGTAGATCAGCGCTCCCACGCAAACTCCCGTAACCAGCCAGATCAGACGACGCGTGCTGTTATCGAACGACGTGCCTTCGGTCAGTTTCGCTACAAGTAAAATACTCCAGGAGGCGATCAATGTTCCAAATGTGAGCAAAGCAGCGGGGGTCAGATCCGTGCCACTCCAGAAACCTCCGGAGATCGTGCCGTCTGTGAAACACACAATCCCAGCCACAATAACCAGCGTACAGATCACCGCTTTCACCATCGAAACCGATAAATCATAAATCCGGCTTTGTGTGGAAACAGCGCGAGGCGTTCGCGGCGTCAATGCGCGTTGATAATACGGTTTTCGATAATGATGTTCCCGGACGCGACGTCGATGCCCGTCTGCTTTATTCTGTTCCTGCTCACGCAAAATCCGCGTTTTTTCCAGCTTTTCTTCACGATCTGCATTCGCAGCCTGCTGCGCGCTGCCTGCGCGGTGTTGATTCCAGAAATCACTGAGGGGGGGCGGCCCCTTCACAATCGCTGCCATCCCTTTGGTAAAAAACAGTCGCCCGAAAATGCCTGCCGTGACAATCGCCGCCCCACCCAGCATCATAAGAACAAGACCCAGGAAGAGTGGAAAACCGGCCCCCATGCCCCCTATGAAGAGCAGCAGCGTGAAGGCTGCAGATGCCAGTATCGCGGGATACACCCAGTAGTGATGATTGTTCGAGAAACGAGGGGTCTGACTCATCCCGTCCGAATGGGACAGCGGCGCAGCGGCAGCCGCGAAGGTTTCAAATGCCGCCTCCGGAATTTCCGTAACCGTCTCGCGCTGAAACAGGGCTCGTTCAAATTCCTGCTTGAAGACTTTGATATCGGGAATACGTTTCTGCGGATCCTTTTCCAATGCACGCCCGATGACGGTACGCAAATGAACGGGCAGACGATTCAGATCGGGTTTTTGGGAAAGATGTTTCATCAGAATTTCCGCCGTCGATTCTCCATCAAAGGGAACCACACCGGTAATCATCTCGTAAACCATCACACCGACGGCGTACACGTCAACTTCTTTTCCGTAACGTCCCCGCGCCACTTCGGGCGCCATGTAATAAACGGTGCCGACACTCTGTGTATTCGCGCTGCGTCGGCTGTGGGTGATAAACTTGGACAGGCCCACATCACCAATTTTGATGGTCTCGCCGTCACGGAAAACATTCGACGGTTTCAGATCCCGGTGGACCAAGCCGCGACTGTGCAGGTAGGCCAGTCCTTCAGAAATTCCCGACAGCCAATACCGCACCTGCTCCATCGGCATTCCGTGCGGACACTGATGCAAGGCTTTATCCAGTCCCTGACCGGATACAAATTCCATCACCACCCAATGATCGCCATCCCGGTCTGTTTTGACATCAAAAATCGTCACCAGGTTCGGATGTTTCAAATTCAGACACTGCGTGACGCCGCGTAATTCGATGTCCATGTTCTGCTGCAACAGTTTGAGCGCGACCTCTTTCCCGGAATCGCTCAGTGCATAATACACCTCACCAAATCCGCCCCGGTCGATGGCGCGCTTGATCGTAAATCCTGCTAAAGGTTTCGATTCTGGTGCAAATGTAAATTTCATGGCCCATTCCATCCGTTAAACAACGTTTCTGTTGTACGGTAAACAATTTGTCGATTCATTCTGAAACGCCTGTATTTCCATTTATCGTGAAAATGTCCCTTGGCTATTTTAATAACGTTCGCAAAGTCGACCTGGATCTTTTTATTTTCCTGATTTTACTGCCCCGTTTGCTTCATGCGTTCCGGGCGGCGAATAAAGTAATACAGTAAGGCACCAATGCCATTCAACAACACAATCACTAACGCCCAGATAATTTTATCGTTGCCAATCGACGGTTCGTTTTTCAGACAGTCAATCAGCATCCAAACCCAAAACACGAACGCCAGCACACCAAAGACAAATCCGATGAAACTCAACAACAATGCAATGAGTGAAAACATGATTCCAACTTCCCTGATTCCTGATTTTGTTCAGCGCGAGTACTGCCCCGGATTGATTTACGAATCGCCTCCAGTCACCCTGGAGACGCTACAGTAAACCACGACCTATTTTCCAAACTGTTCTATTCGCTGCGGACGACGGATGAAGTAATAGAGCAAAGATCCGATTATTCCGAGAAACACCATCAGGAGGACCCAGATCACTTTATCATTCCCCGTCGATGGCTCGTTTTGCAGACAATCGACAAGCATCCAGATCCACATCACCAGCTGCAAAATAATGACAGCAACCACTGCCAGGATCAGCAGCCCGAATATCATTGAATCCATGAATTTCACTTTCTTAAAGACACAAACAGATGAGCGCGAGTAAAACCCCACATCGATTAGCTGACTAACTCCCAGCGAAAACGCAGTTCAGGCCCGCTGACCAGGGAGCCCGGGGTTAACACAGCTCCCTTCGAGGCAGGTTCCTGATTGGCAAAAATTTCCAGCTTCGAACGACACAGAACCTGGTCTCCCTGTCGATACAGAATGACCGTACCCGGCCAGTTCTGACAGACCACATGATTCTCACTGGAAGAACCAAGCAAACAGGTCTCCGCCATCAACACAATTCCATCCAGTCGCTGTTGTGGCTGATGTAAACTGGTTAATTCAAGACAGGCAGAAGCACTCAGCGCGGTTGGCTGCCGAAAGGTAATTACCGTTTCCGTATTCAGTTTAAGCTCTGCCTGATCGGTCAGCAAGACGCGATCGTTGACAGGACGCCGATTACAAAAAACAGGGGCTTTCGCTTCCAGGCAATAACTCTCGCCGGAACGTGTAATCGAAGCATGATGCCGCGACAGGTTTGCCAGCAGCGATAAATCGGCCCACGCCGACCCCAGACCACCTACGGTTCCCGGTTCTCCCGGGCCACCAATCCGTAACGTTTCCTGCAAATAGACCAGATAGGTCCCCACTCCATCGATCCACAACAGATAGCTCGCACCGGCGACGGAATTCGCCCCGGGGACCTGCCGTTGATCGCTTGATGCGGAAGTGAAGAAGCCCAAGGTGATTCTCCTGAGGACGGAAAGATCTGACAAACAGTGGAATACGATAACGCTTTTTATTTTAACGACTCATTCCAGGAATGGGTTTAACAGAATCCATTTTTTCGACCTGATTCCAAAACTGGCACGGGGCAGACAGCCTCGCTCGTGAACGAAAACTGCCTGCCACCACTCGCGCCAATCCATTATTTCCGCGCCAGACAGCTTATTGAACGGCGACGCGGTCGCCTGTTTTTACTTTGAAGTATTCATCCATCTGTTTCACCACATCCCGTTTTTCTTCCACTTTCGTATCGACGGGAATCAGTCCTGTGAATTTTCCTTCTGCATCCAGCAGTTTTTCTTTGACATCGAGCTGTTTATTCAAGTCTTTAATCAGGCTCTTGGCTCGTGTGAGTTGCGAATGATCAATTTCCAGATTGCTGACTGTCTCCGCCGCCTGAACCGATTTCAAACGCGCTTCCAGCTGTTCGATCTGCACTTCCATATCCATCTTGGCAGACAGCATGTTTTCGAGCTTCTCACGATTCGCATCCAGCGCTTTTTCGCGGGCTTTTAAAATCTGTGTGTTCCGCTTGATGGTGTCGGTCGCCACTTTAAAGCGATCAAACCGCTGCGCCAGGTCAGAGCGAATCTCGTCTTTGGAGTAAGTGCGACTCGCATACACAAATTGCGTGTCACCAGATTCCAGATCGGAACGCAGAGTGAACATCGCATCTTTCTGCTGCTTCATTGCCAGTTCAGACTCATGAATCTCGTTCTGCAGCGTTTCGACATCGACCTGCTGCTCGGCGATGACGTGCATGCAGCGTCGGATATCCGGCACCAGATCCTCCACCATCTTGCGCGCCCGATCGACTTCAAAATCCACGGGGACTTCCGCCTTGACTGCCTGCCTCACCGAGTTGCCCGCTGTTTTCACATAACTGACAACATCACGGCCAAATACGAAGGTTCCCAGCGTGGCCAGCACTGCAGCACCTATCACAAATTTCTTACACATAAATACCATTGTCCAGACTCCCTCTCAGTACAACAAATGTTCGATTCGGAACAGTAGGCCAAACCGATCGGCCACGTCACAGACAGTAATTCGCCGTGAACGCGCCAATCTTGAAACATTTGCCAAAGAAATCCGACAAAAAACAAAAAAACGCCGTATCCTGCTATCAAATAACAGGATACGGCGTATTTAACCGTATAAATGTCGCCCCGGTTTTATGCTCCGGGCAATGCGCTGACAAAGAAATCCACAAAGTTCTGCGACATGATGCCTTTGATGTCTTCGGTGCTGTAGCCCCGTTTTTCCAGAATGCCGGCGAACTTTTCCAGATCGGCAATCGTATCCAGATCGTGAGGCGACTGTTCCTTGCCGAAGCCGCCATCCAGGTCCGTACCCAACCCGCAATGCTTCGCGTTGCCGGCCAGCTGGCAGATGTGGTCGGTATGATTGACAATATCTGCAATGGAGACCGTCGCCGGATCAGACACGCCAATCGTCCAGCCCGGTTTAATCATCCAGTTATCAAAGGCACAACCGATGACGGCACCGCGTTCAATCAGTGCTTTGATCTGCTCATCGGTCAACTGACGATCTGCATTGACCAGCGAACGGCAGTTGTGGTGGCTGGCGAGTACAGGGCCTTGAAAAACATCCAGTGCTTCCCAGAACGACTGATCGGCCAGATGCGTCACATCCAGCAGCATTCCCACCCGGTCCATCTCTTTCAGTAAAGCGGGCCCGAGTTCCTTAAGCCCCCCTTCACTGCCCGTGCCATAACAATAAGGCCCCGGTCCGTAATGCGCGGGTCCTAAAATGCGCAGCCCTGCATCAAACCAGTCTTCAATCTGCTCCGGAGACAGAATCGGCGGTGCGCCTTCCATGCTCAGGATGAACCCGATCGGAATCGTACTCTGTTCCGAACGCGCATCCTCTTCGTGGGCCTCCCATTCTGCGACATGTCTCTGCAAAGTGCCGCTGTCGGAAATCTCTCTTAATACTCCGATTTCTGTCATCGCCCGGTAATAGGCCAGTTGCCCCATCGCCACCCCATAGGCGGCTTCTCTTGACTGATAGTGCGTCAAAGCCGCATCTTTGCGGTGCAGGCGGGGCAGTAATGTGGAAATCGTCATCCCCACGCCCCCTTTTCGCAGTGCATGCCAGGAGACGGTGGCTTCGCCGGGGATAATATTTTCGAACTGTCTTTCAAACTTGCGAATTTCACTGACGGGTAATTCCAGATCCCGGTTCCATTCGCAGGCGTTCCAGGCCATATCAAGGTGTGCATCAAAAATCAGCATGGGTTCATCAATCCTGAATGAAGGTGGGAATGATCGTTTCAGATCATTTCATTTAAAAAAACCACACAATGGTGGCATCATGTCGAGGAAGGAGTTTCGGGGCCGGAGATCACATCGGACGAGCCCCCTCCGCAGGAACAGATTCCTGCAGCCAGCGCAAACCAGCCGACGATGAACAACGAGCCCCCAATCGGCGCAATCGCTCCCCAGAAAGTCTGACCGCTCAGCGTCAAAACGTAAAGACTGCCGGAGAAAAAAATAATCCCCAGCAGAAAACACCAGCCCGCAATGTTCAACAGCTTTTTCTTTTGTGACGTCAGCCCTGAAAAACCGACCAGCAGCAGAGCCAGCGCATGATACATCTGATACTGTGCGCCGGTTTTAAAGTCGTTCAGATATTTCTGAGACGCCGGCACCTCAACGCCCCCGACCGTTTTGACCTGCCCCTCATATTGCTCCGCGAAATAACCGTCGAGCCCATGCGCGGCGAAGGCACCCAGGATCACAGCAAAACCGGCCAGAACCGCTCCAATGGTGGACCAGTTGAAAGAACAGCAAGACATCCGCGTATCTCCGAATTCAGAAATGATTCAACAACTTTTGATCAGCGTTTTTTACAACTCGATTTTGGTTCCCAGCACATTCAAAAACGCTGCCAGCCACTGGGGATGGGCAGGCCAGGCAGGCGCAGAAACCAGATTGCCATCGACGTGCACGCCATCGATGGACGTCTCAACATACGTGCCCCCCGACAGATTGACTTCCGGCGCACAGGCAGGATACGCGGTGCAACTCCTGCCTGTCAGCACTCCGGCCGCTGCCAGTAACTGTAATCCATGACAGATGGCGGCAATCGGTTTGCCTGCGCTGGAAAACTGCCGCGCGATCTCCAGTACACGTTCATTCAGCCGAATGTATTCGGGAGCCCGTCCGCCGGGAATCAATAGTCCGGTATATTCGTCGGGATTCACATCCGCGAATGAGGCATTCAGCGTAAAATTGTGTCCCCGTTTTTCGGAATAAGTCTGATCCCCTTCGAAATCATGGATCGCCGTCCGAATCAAGTCGCCGGCTTTTTTATCGGGACAAACAACATCGACCTGATAACCGACCATCTGTAATGCCTGAAACGGAACCATGATTTCATAGTCTTCAACATAATCGCCTGTTAAAAACAGGATGGATTTTTTTGTCATTGCATTCTCACTTCTTGTGATGTTTTTTAACCAGCCAGCAGAAACACCAGACGCACCCCAATCATAAGAGCCACGGACAGTAATAACCAGCCAAACTGTTGTCTTAACTGCAGGCCTTTCAGCCGGGCGTTCAGATCAGAACCGAGGCGGGCGCCCACAGTCCCTCCCAACAGCAGCGCGATCACAATCATGAGACTGATATTGCCATGCCAGGCGTGAGCCACTGTCGACTGAAATGCCACAATCCAGACAATCACCAGACTGCAGGAAATGGCGCGGTGCGTGGGGATTCCGAGTCCAAAAACCAATGTGGGCAACAGCAATATGCCACCACTGATGCCCAGCAGACCGGAAATCAAACCGAGCCCCAGCCCGAACCAGGCGATCAGCGGAATCGAAAGTTTCCCATCATACAATCCGGGAAAACGTGCCAGTGGCGGGATCTGCAAACGATCTTTCAACAGCGCGCCGCTAAGTTCCGCATCGGTACGTCGGGCGCTTCGCAGTGAAATCACCCCCAGACTGATCAGCATCAGAAAATAGATGATCAGGACAACCAGATCCGCGACGATGATGGTTTTCCCATTGACGCTGATCGCCGCGACTGCTTTCGCATGCTCCAGCACGCCAGTGCCGGTAAGGACTCCCAGCAACAGGCCACCCGTCATCACCAGCGGAAAAAACAAATCACGGATTCTGACTTTTCGCGCCAGCAGCGAAGTGGTCGCAGGCCCCAACACCTGACAGGCACTGGCACCAACCGCCAGTTCCATCGGGATGCCCAACACAATATTCAGAATGGGGACCAGCAGAAATCCCCCGCCGACACCGAACATTCCCGCCAGGAAACCGATCAGGCCTCCCGCTGAAGAAATCAGTAAAAAATCGATCCATCCAAAGCCCATCCGAACGTCGCCTCAGATTTGATAGTCGGGGAAAATATAATCGTCATCCGAGCGATCAGACGAGTGATCCTGCCATTGATTAAAGATCCAATTCACGATCACCCCCCACAGAACGGGGATAATAATGCAGGCAATGATAAAGAAAATCTTGTCCAGCATTTGCTTGGCCTTTGCAGAGTTTACGTTAGTGTGCTTCGTGTTTAGAGGCTGACCACGGTCGCTGTCAAGCGTGAGAACCGGCTTCCCCGAAATTGCGCGCCGTTCTTAGTTGATTTTTCATAACTCACATGAGAACATGTACGTTCGTGAATACATCTCTTGCTGCAGGCAACGACGCGAGGAACTCAAAAACATGGGAGAGATCTCCCCTGAATCAAAACAGCGGCTACTCGATCAGATTCAGTTAAATCTGATTCAGGGTGTCGGGCCGCGCACCCGTCGCACCCTGCTGGAAGAATTCGGTTCCCCCTCGCGGATCCTGAATGCGCCTCGCCAGGAATTGCTGAATGTTCCCGGAATCGGAAATAAAATCGCCGACGCGATCTGTTATCGGACTGCCAAGTCCACCGCTGCAGACGAACTCAAACGCTGTCGCGAAAACGGCTATCGAATCCTCTTTGAAGAAGAGGACGACTATCCGTCGCTGCTGAAAGAAATGCCTGACCCACCATCACTGATTTATTGTAAAGGCAATCTGCTGCCGGAAGATGAACTGGCGGTCGCCATTGTTGGCTCGCGGAAATGTACCGTCTATGGATTACAACAGGCTGAAAAGATCGCCGGTGCCCTGGCGCGTGCCGGCATCACTGTTGTCAGCGGCCTGGCGCGGGGCATCGATCGCGCCGCACATGAGGGCGCACTCAAAGCAGGCGGAAGAACCATTGCCGTCATGGCCACCGGACTCTCGCACATTTACCCTCCCGAACATCTGGAACTGTCAGAACAAGTGGCGAACCAGGGGGTACTCGTCACCGAATTCCCCCTCGATCAGGCACCGGTCGCCGGCCTGTTTCCGCAACGCAATCGGATCATCAGCGGCCTCTCGATGGGAGTCGTCCTGATCGAAGCCGGACGCAAAAGCGGCGCGCTCCACACCGCGCGTCACGCATATGAACAGGGGCGCGAAGTCTTCGCCGTTCCCGGCCGCATCGATCATCCGGCCAGTGCCGGCTGTCATGATCTGATCCGCGATGGCGCGATGCTCGTTCGCAGCGTGGATGATATCCTGGAAGGGCTCGGCCCGGCGAAAACCCCCGTCAAAACCGCACAAAACCGGGAAGTGCATATCCCCCGTGAATTGTCATTAAGCGATTTTGAACGGGACATCCTGAATCTGGTCACGCTGGAACCACAGCATCTTAATGAAATCGTGCAATCCAGCAGCCTCGATTCCTCGCGCATCCTGTCCACGCTCACCATTCTGGAAATGCGAAAAGTGGTCAAACGCCTGCCCGGCGGATACCTGGTCAGAGCGACCGGCTGAACGAGTTTGAATTCGAGACGAATTCTATTACACTCGCAATATGAATACTGCCTCTGAAGAGAGTTTCGCCGGTCAAGCGGTCTACTCGAAAAAATTATTGTCGGTTTACGATCTCTGGGTCCTGGGAATCTCGAATTCGCTGATCTGGAAATGTCGTACGAAAAACATCCTGCGCTGGTTGAATCAAAGTCTGACCGCCAATCATCTGGATGTCGGCGTAGGGACCGGCTATTATCTGGAGCACTGTACTTTTCCGGATTCCCCTGTCAGACTCGGTCTGCTCGATTTGAATCCCAACAGTCTGGAAGCAGCCGCCAACCGCGCCAGCCGTTATGTCCCCGAAGTCTATCAGGCAGATGTCCTGCAGCCGCTGCCCGGGCAGCCGCGTCGCTTTGATTCAGTCAGCCTGAATTACCTGCTGCATTGTCTGCCCGGCGATCTCTCCTCGAAAGCAGTCCTGTTTGATCACCTGGCTCCCTGGCTGAATCCGGGCGCCATCATTTCCGGCTCGACCATCCTGCACGCAGGAGTTCGCAAAGGACTTACCGCCCGGCGTTTGATGGATTTTTACAATCGAAAACAAATCTTCAGCAATTCTGCAGATCAGCTGGATGAGTTACAATCTCAGCTCTCCCGGCGTTATACTGAGGTGGAACTGAAAGTCATAGGCTGCGTCGCCCTGTTTCGAGCTCAACACAATCCTTCAAAGACAAACTAACATTACCTATGGAAATTCGCGAATTTGCAGAACGCGTCCTGCTCAGCAACTCACTGGATGAAAAACTGGCCGCCGCTTTCGAACCACTCACAGATTCGAAACCGGGCGAACCGTTACGCATCAAAGAACCGGTGCGCCCCGCGAATCTGCAGTTTGCAGCACCCCGTACCGCCCCGGGCATGCCGAAACCGTCTGCGTTAGTCGAGCAGGAAAAACGGGCGCTCGCCCATCACATCATGGCCAATCATGAACTGCAGGCTCTGGAAGTCATGGCCTATATCCTGTGCGCGTTCCCCGAAGCA
Source organism: uncultured bacterium (assembly GCA_963974925.1). Classification (GTDB taxonomy): domain Bacteria; phylum Planctomycetota; class Planctomycetia; order Planctomycetales; family Planctomycetaceae; genus Gimesia. The sequence continues at coordinate 12,110 of CAXBFD010000049.1, forward strand.
CCGACGGAATTTCGTCAGGGGATGTGCAAGATCATGGCCGATGAACAGCGTCACACCCGCATGCACAAAGAACGCGCCTCGGTTCTCGGGCTCGAATTCGGCAGCCTGCCTGTGAACTGTTACATCTGGAAAAAAGCGCTCAGCTACGAAAGCGTGCTCGATTATCTGGCCGGGCTTCCGCTCACCTTCGAAGGACGCAATCTCGATCATACGCTTGAATTCGAACAGTATTTTCTCGACGCGGGAGATCAGCGCAGTGCCGCTTTGATGAAAGTCGTCTACCGCGATGAAATTCAACACGTCGCCTTCGGCCTGCACTGGCTCCGTAAGCTGAAACCGGATCATCTCTCGGACTGGGAAACCTACGAACAACATCTGCACTGGCCTGTCCGCGCAGCACTCTCGGTAGGCGACACCTTCAACCGCGAAGGCCGCAAACAGACGGGCATGACTGACGAATTCATTGATCAACTCTATCAGGCAGCGCACACCGATCAGCGGCCCAACCAGAAACCGAAAAACCTGGATCAGAACACGGAATAAGTTCAGGAGTACGCACTTTGATGCAAGCCAGCTTACCCATCTGGGACAAAGTGATTTTCGTCGACTGGCACGGCGTATTGTCGCGCGATCCATTCTGGATCTCAATTCTCAACAATCCTCGGCATCCGCTTCACCGGCAACTGTCCGAAGCGGTAAAGCAGCTCTTCAGCCGGAATGATCTATTCGTCCGCGACTGGATGCGCGGCAGCGTTCCCGCAGGCGATATCATTGATTCCCTGCAGATCAAACTGGGGAAACAATACAAGCCCGATTACCTGCTGCGCAAACTGTTTGAAGACTGCCAGCGGATGCGCACGAACCGCCGGTTACTTCAAATTCTACAGGCAGCACAGAACCACGGTGCATGGATCGTATTGGCAACCGATAATATGGACTGCTTTGATCAGACCATCCGGCGTCTCCAAGGCAATCGGCGAAAACCCGTTCCCGCTGATACTGACGAAACACAGTCCATCACGGAGACAGCATGCTTCTTCGATGACCTGCTCTGCTCAAGCGAACGAGGCATTTTGAAAAGCGAAGACGCGCCCCGTTTCTACGGAGACTGGTTAAGCAATCATGGGCTTGGTTTTCGGAACGCACTGTTACTGGATGATCTGGAAAAGAACTGCCGTGCCTTTTGTTCTGTCGGCGGATCAGCGCTTCGTCTTGAAATCGATACACTCGAGAAAAAATCGGCTACCGTCGCGGCGTCGATCGGGTCGTGGCTTCAAGCGAATTCCTGAGTGAATCTCAACAAGCGCTCATGCACTGGCATCAAGACCGATCAAACCGTCGAGCAGGGAATTGGCAGAGAGTGCGCCACTTTCTTCCTGTTTACTGAATAAGGCGCCCAGCAGACTGGAAATACCTGTCGCAGAACCCGCTTCTTCTCCGCCGAAACCGGCTTGATTAACGCGCGCCCCGAGAATGTCTTCCGCATTCAAGCCGTATTGTTCGAACACCGAATTGATTGCCGATTTCAATTCCTCGGGATCATTTCCGCCGGACGTGCGGAACTTTTCAAAGGCAGCCTTCAGATCGGCTTTGAGTGCATCCGCTGTTTCCGGGTCAATGCCGGCTTGCTGCAGCGCGTTCGTAATGCGTGCGTCAAACTGACCGGAGCCCGTTGATGCGGCCTCGTCTGTTGGATTGCCTCCTGCAGACCGAATGCTCTGGTAAATCGAAGGATTGCTATTGATTGATCCAATACCACTCATGCGTATCACTCCACTCAGAAACCAAAACTTGAAACGCTGCGCACGATCTCAGATCTGCAACCAGCAATAGTTATCCAATCGGAATAATCGTTACATTCCATCCAGCTAATTTGGAATTCAAACAGGAAAATTCGCGATCTGGTTTCCCATTGCAGGCCGACCGGAGCAGGGAATCCACACGTATCTCCAATCATAACAGTGAGTTCGGTGTTCCTGGCCTGATCACCGTTTTCATCTGAATCGCAGTTCCCCCGGGAAGGAAACAGCGGACGGCACAGGAACCATGGCTCATCGTCGAAGTCTTCAGGCTTCTTCCGCGCGAGCGCGAATGCGGGCGGGCACTGATCTCATTTCACTTGCGGTTCTGCAGGTAAGCAAGCAAATCCCGAATTTCCTGAGTGGTCAGACGCTGCTCAAGCCCTTTGGGCATGATTGACGTGGGTGATTCTTTCATCACCTCAATTTCATCACGGGCAATTCTGACTTCCGACAGGTCGGCTGTTCTCAGATACACCGTGTCCGTCGATTCGCGACTGATCACGCCGGTATAAATTTTGCCTGCATCCGTCACCACCAGATAGGAACGATAACCGCGGGCAAAACTGGCACTGGGCAAAGCGATTGCTTCCAGTAAATCGGTTCCCGTACGAATCGCCCCGATGCGAGTCAAGTCGGGGCCGACTTTGCCCCCCAGGTCTTCCACTGCATGACAACCAGAGCAGGCGGCTTTTTTGCCAAAGAAAATCTTTTTGCCTTCTTCGAGCCGACCTTCCGTTAACAGGGGTTTGAGTGATTCCAGATGCGCTTTCTGCTGCGCCAGATCCACGCCCAGTTTTTTCAATAACGGCCCTGCCGCCTGCTGAACCGATTCGGGATACTTCTGCAGCAGGCTCGCCAGTTCATCAGCCGACAGGTTTGTCGCAGCCGACGAACCATTCAACCCGGTGATCAACGCCAGACCGACTGCTTCATCGGTACTTTTTGCATAAGCCCTCAATAAAACCGGCAACGCCAGAGGCCCCGGTGCGTCCAACTGCCGGGATAACTGAATCAGTTGTGCGCCGGAATGTGGCAAACCGGAAAGGGCCCGCGCAGCCGCCAGGCGATCCAGGGGAGGATATTCTTCATCCATCCGTGACATCAGAAAATCAAACGTACTCTGATCCACTTTGTTCCATTGAGAACCGACGGCGGAGAGTGATTCAATCCGCAGTGTGGCAGGCTGCTTCTCATCCAGCGCCAGCGACTTCAATAATTCACTCAAGTCAGGCAGATCATGTGTCTGGGCAATCCGTACGACCAGAATCTGTAATGCGGGATTCGCTGCTTTTAACGTCTGCTCCAGCGCCGTTCGCCAGAGGACCGGAAACTCTTTTAATGAGGAGCGTTGAATCACTTCCAGTAAAATACTTTTCGCCGGCACTGATGTCTGGGAACCGGTCAATGACTGGGCAATCAAGGACTGCACTTCCTGATCAGCCGACTGGGCAATTAAAAATCCACGTAAAACAGCCGACCGCTCATCACTCAGGCTCGCTTCACTCAACCACGTTTTCAGTAAACTCAGAGTTTCGCCGGCCCAGCCCGCGTGTTCGCCGATAATCGTGAGTGCTTCTTTCTGGAGCGCCGGATCATCCGTGTCCAATAACGGCGTCACCAGCTCGCGGGTCAGGTTGCCGGAATTCATTTGATCCAGGGTGATCAATGCAGCCCGTCGTACGGCGGGACTGGAATCATTTAATCCCGCCAGCACCAGTTCTCGATGGTCGATACGGATCAAAGCGTAGATCAAGGCGTGTTCCAATGTGCGATCAGGAGCGCCCGACTTCAGGGCTTGGAACAGTGATTCCGCAACCGTCTGCAGCTCATTCTCTGAAACAGATCCGCGGCGGCCCGCTTCACAAATGCGTCCGAGCGCCGTCGCCGCAGTCCGCTGAATCGCCGGTTTCCCCTCTTTCACCATTTGAGACAACTGTGGAATGGAATTTGAATGGCGCAACGTCCCTAAACTCTTGGCGGCGGTCAGCTGCACCGTCTCGGATGAATTAAGGCCCCCCTGAATCGCAGCCCGGGCTTGTTCACTGCCGATGCGCGTCAGCGTCCAGATCGCATTCCGTTTGCTGGTATCGTTATAAAAGGAGCCGGCCGGTGAAGCAACCACCCTGGCAAGCTGAGGCACGGCGAGATTACCGACTTTTGTCAATTGATCCATTGCCTTTTGCTGAATGAACGGACGCGAATCATTCAACAGTTGCAGCAGCCGGTCGGAAGACAACGCGTTCCAGTCCACTGCTAAACCGTAAGGGTCCTGCAGAGTTGGCGTCCCTGTTTTTCGAATCCGGTAAATCGCACCGTGAATGTCCGGCTTGGAAATCTGGGACTGCGGACAGCCAATGCGGAACCAGCCCCCCGTATCAATCACGAGCAGACTGCCGTCGGCGTCTTCTATGATATCGGTAGGATGAAAATCAGGATCATCGGATACCAGGAAATCTTCTTCTTCGGTTTCAAACGTCGCACCACTCCGCACGAGTTTCGAGCGAATCACCTTGTGAGTATTAAAGATGGTCGTAAAGATATTTCCCTGATACTCAGGCCCGAACTGTGAGGAACGGTACCGCAACATCCCTGATACCGCGACGTGTCCGAACCGGGTAATCGGTCCCAGCAGGTCTCCCGTGCGTTTGAATTCCGCGACACAATCCTCGAAGTGAGGATAAACGCCCCCTTCCATCCAGTGCACCAGACAGTCCACGCGGGGACGCGACATCAGAATATTGACCGAACCAATCATTTCCCCTTCGGGAGTGAAATCGATCTCAACCGGATTGTCCATGCCCCCGCCACAATGAACTTCGATATCAGAGCCATCAGGCTTGCAGGAAAATATACGCGCCGCCAGACCTTTGCTGGTCACCTTGCCGGATTTGTCTTTAAACTCATGGCCGTGTCTGCCATCGCACCAGTACAGGCGACCTTCCGGGCCACGAAAACAGCCATGAATGCTGGCCGCGTTTCCGGAAAACCCAAAGGAGTCAACAATAATTTTGCGTTCATCGGCCACGCCGTCATCATCGTGATCGGTGAGTCTCCAGATACTGGGAGGGCTGGCAACGTACAAAGAACCATCGTGCCAGAGCGCGCCCATCGGCAGTGTGAGCTTGTCGGCGAACACCGTACTTTTATCGAAGCGGCCGTCGCCGTCCTGATCTTCCAGCATGCGGATCATGCTTTTCGGCTCTTTGATCAACTGCGGAGCCTTTGTGTTTTCTCCGGAACTTTCCGCAATGAACAGCCGGCCGCGATCATCAAAACCCGCCATCATCGGGTATCGGGTCAGTTCACTGTTCGTCACGCGTTCAATACTGAATCCTTTTGGAACGCGGGGCAGCTCTTCTGCCTGAGTCAATCCCCCGTCAGAAAAACAGTATAGAAAAAAAGCAAGCGAACAACTCAAAACGGATACGCGGAGCGGTCGTTGATTCACGGCAAGTACCTTTATCGGTCAGGAAGAACACAGATCGTTTGGCCACAGTGATTGAGAACGCCGGAGCCTGAGGAACTGATATTGTAAACAAAGTAAATATTGTTCTCAAACAGGAATCCAAAGATTTCCCGATTTACCGACCTGCACCGCATCGCGTGAAATTTCCCACCCGCCGCCTCTCGACAGACATGGCGAATTCTCGACCCCGTGACCGGCGAAATTTCTCATGTCCGCTGCCGCCGTGGATTTCAAACGCTGAAAAAATAAAAAAATCTCATCTTTTTCCGGCGTCCAATGGCGGAGCGTGGCGCCCGATTTCCTGGAATGGCGGCATACGGCGGCGTTTGTCTTTTCACTGTTCTGAGGCCCCTTCTGAAAAAAAGAGATCCCTTTTTTACCGCTATAATTCCTCACGTAACGCACATCAAACCACTTCATCACAGAAAGCAAAACAATGAAAACAACCGAGGCATCCCCCCGACAGAAACTCACACAAAAACAACACGCCATCTACATGTTCGTTAAACAGGAAATCACACAGCAGCGTCTTTCGCCAACGGTGCGGGAAATTGGCGACCAGTTTGGCATTCGATCTTCCAACGGCGTCATGTGTCATCTGCGTGCATTGGAACGCAAAGGCTGGATCAAACGCGATCACTACCTCTCGCGCGGCATCACTTTAATCGCGGAACCAGTCACTCAGTTTCTCACACTCGCCCCCGGAGAAGCCGGCTGCTTAGGCGATGTTTATGTCGGCTGCGTGGGTATCGATGATCGCAGTGTGACCCTGGAACTGATCGCCCCCGACACGATGGGAGAAATCCGCAAAGACATTTAAGGAAGGTTGTCCAGAAACTTATTACGTGCTGTCTGAATTCAATTCCATCAACACAAACAGGAACATCAGGAATGGATCAAGTACCTGAAATCAATGAAAACCACAGTCTGTTACCGTTTTCAAACGAATCGGGAATCGCTGCTGACCAGCAAACAGCCGCAAAAGAAACGCTGGCCGAATTCCCCGAAGTGCTGAAACAGAGTTATGTCAATCTACTGACCATTGAAGATGAATACGAAGGCCTGACCGCGGCGGAAGCGGGTACTGATGTCGGGCAATGCAATCAGCTGTTACGCGAACAGGATCAGCAGATCGGCAGCCTGACTCGCAAATTGAATCAGGAAAAATCGAAACTCGAACGGTTGAAAGGGGACCTGGAAGAAGCCGAAGTCTGTCATTCGATGGCCCAATCGTACGAAGCGGCCGTCGCAGGCTGGCGGGACACGATTCAATCGTTTGAATCACTTCACCTGGCAACGATCCACAGGCAGGAACCGTTTTCCCTGGCGGAACAGGCGTGGCAGGATCTGAAACATGTGGAGCAGCAGGCCGTTGCCGAACTGGAAAACGCGACCACCTGGGAGGTCATCCATACGCCCTATGGATCAACATCCGTGCCGAAACAGGAAGGGCTGCTCCCCGATGAAATCGCCATCGAAATTCTCGGCGACTACCTGCCAGTCTCCATTTTGGCTGAGGGAGCGCAACTCTCTTTAAAACATTGCGAACAGGGCACCGCGACTTACGCCGTCAAAAGTGCTTAACGGCGCCGATCGCCGCCGTCTCACTTTTCCTCCAGCACGTTCAAAATACAAGGATTTTACGTCGATGCAAAACCAGCCAGCTCAACCCGATTTCGTTTCGAATTCCTGCCGCACGATCAGTGGTCAACTCGCCGAATGGGGCATCGAATTCTGTCAGGACCGTGTCGCACAATTAACAACAGCACAACGCAGCGAGATGCAGACCTGGATCAACGCCGGCGTGGATGCTGACGAAGCGTACCAGGAAGAATTTGCTTCGTTGCCTGAGTTCATGGAAAATGAGCTGCTGGAAATGAGCGGCCACTTATCGAACGAACCTCAGGAAACGATTATTGAACAGGCGGTTAACGCGTATGAAGCAGGAACTCCCCTCACAGGAAATCCGTATCTGTTCGACACAAGCGCCTGGCATCTCTGGCGCAAAGCGTACTGCCGTTGGCATCGTGGCGAAACACTGGACTTTCCCGAAGAAACTGCGGCGTCTCCTCTCGAAAGCGACGATCAACACACGCTTTCAGAAATCACGCATCAATTGATTCAGTTGACGCCCCAACTGCACCAGACAGAACAATCACTGAAACAACTCCGGCGCCAGTGGAAACAGACAAAACGGCAAAGAAACGTTTTCCGCAAACAGCAATCACGTTTACTGCTTCAGCTAAGCGAATCGTCTGGTGCTGTGACGAAAGTAAACAGTGTTCCGTTACAGGCAACTGAAACACAACCGGCAACAGCAGTAAAACCCGAACCTGCAGAGGAAGTGGCCTTCGATCATGCAAGAGCAGTGCCCAGAGCATCATCGCGGCCGATCTCCGCAACAGGCCTGTCAAACATGGTCCGCATACCTGTCACCGGTTCGGAAACAAATCGGATCGAAGTTTTTTTACAGCAGGACAGCGAAGGACAGTGGCGGGCCGGGCATCTCTGGTCGGTCGAAACAGACTCAAAAATCGGCCCACTGTCGCAAGGCAGCAGACAGCCCAACCAGAAACAAACGGCTTATGCGACGGAAACAGATGCGCTGCTCCACGAAGTCCTGTATCTCAGCCAGGGCATCATTGGCGTCCCGGAGATTGAAAGCCAGATCGTTGACTATCTGAACCTGCTGGAAGAATATCCCGGTCAAATTGCGGTCTGCGGCAATTGTCATCGTCACTATATTAATGGTGGTATTGATGATCCGGATGTTTGTCCTGAATGCGCCCGCGAATTGGATCTCTGAACGAAACCGGGATTAGCCCGGTTTTTCCCTGAGTCGTTCGTTTTGTCTTGCGAAGCCCCGCAGATCCTGCCATAGTTAAAGAGAGTTAAGTAATAAAAATCATGGCTTGATGGCAATTTGATCATTCAGATGCAAAGGGCTCACTGTGCAAAACCAACCTGGCAAAGCGGATCATTCCCGTTCCTCAATGAACCGCAGACGATTTCTGGCAACCTCAGCGTCCGCCGCCGCAGCCGTCGGCTTTGGCGCGCCTGCCATTTTGCGTGGCAGAAATCTGAATGAAAAACTGAACATCGCCATCATTGGTTCCGGGGGAAGGGGCGGCAGTAATCTTAAGTCGGTCTCTTCCGAAAATATCACGGTACTCTGTGATGTGAACGAACAGAATCTGTTCCGCGCCGCCCAGAGCCATCCCGAAGCAAAGCAGTTCAAGGATTTCCGCGAGGTCTACGATCATGCTGACAAATTTGACGCCGTCGTGGTCAGTACGTGCGAGCACACACATGCCTTCGCCACACTGCCGGCACTGCAATTGAAAAAACATGTCTACTGTGAAAAACCGCTCACACACAGTGTCTGGGAAGCCCGCGTCATCCGCGAAGCAGCCCGCGATGCGAATGTCGCCACACAAATGGGCACACAAATCCACGCGGGCGACAATTATCGACGCGTGGTCGAACTGATTCAATCCGGGGCGATCGGCCCCGTGCAGGAAGCCCACGTCTGGGTCTCCCGGGCCTGGGGCTGGCATCCTTCTGAGGAAGAAGCCCGCAATGCCAAAGATATCGTTTATTCTGATAAACGCCCGAATCAGTCTGACCCTGTTCCCAAAGGGCTGGACTGGGACCTCTGGCTGGGCCCTGCTCCCGCGCGTCCTTTCAATAACATTTATTTCCCCGGTCCCAAATGGTACCGCTGGTGGGATTTCGGAAATGGCACGATGTCTGACCTGGGCAGCCACTGGATCGATTTACCCTTCTGGGCTTTGAAGCTGGATCACCCGCTCACGATCGAAGCAGCAGGCCCTCCCATTCAAAAAGAAATCGCACCGGCGTCAATGCAGGCCGTTTATGAATATGGTCAGCGCGGCGATCTGCCGCCTGTCACGGTGGGCTGGTATCAGGGCACGAATAAACCCAAAATCTGGGAAGAAGGCAAAATCCCCCAATGGGCGAACGGCGTTTTATTCGTTGGCGAAAAAGGGATGCTGCTGACTGATTACGGCAAACACGTTCTGCTGCCGGAAAAAGAATTCGCCGACTTCAAACCGCCGGCGCCTTCCATTCCAAAATCACTGGGACATCACGCCGAGTGGATTCACGCCTGTAAAACCGGCGATCCGACGACCTGCAACTTCGAATATGCAGGCCTGCTCACCGAAGCCAATCACCTCGGCAACGTGGCCTATCGCACGGGTAAAAAACTGCACTGGGACACCCAGGCCATGCGAGCAACGAACGCACCAGAATCCGATCAGTACATTCGCCGCGAATATCGCAAAGGCTGGAAACTGATTTAAAAGACGAAGCAACACGGAAAGTGATCAGCGAGACCAAAATCACCAACCAGAGCGGTCACCGGTGCGCCCACAGCCCGCACCGGTTCCTGTTGTATGACCGTCTCGGCTCATGCTATTGGCAAATCCGAGATTTGAAAGAGTGCCAGTGATTTATCCGCAAACGCGCCCCCGCATTCCGTGCAGCCTTCATTGATCACTTCGAGCGGCGCTGGAAACAGAAACGGTTCCGCCTGCAGGTTGATCGGTCTCCAGTCCCCCGTTTGAATCTCCCTGTTTTCGCGACCGGGGAACGTGGTTGTCAGCAGGTACTTCGCGCCACTGGCCCGGATGTTCTGCACCGCCGCGAAAATCGCCGCGTAAGAAAGATGCACAAAACAGTCTCGCGTTAACACCAGATCCACGGTCGGAAGCGGGGATGTTGTGACGTCAAGCAGACGGAATTCGTGAGGGTGTGATTCAGACAACCTGTCAATCAGACCGCCCACAATGTCGGCACCGATGTAATGAATTCCCTCTTTGGGCACCAGGCTCATCCAGTGGAAGTCGCCGCAGGGAATATCGAGCATACTCCGGATGGCGTATTTCGCGAACAGATCCGGAAGTCGCTCCCGTATCACCTGAGTCTGCTCCAACGTGGAACCCGTACCGGAAACACTCTCCGAATTGTTCCAGCGGTTCGTATTAAAAATTTGTTCGAAAATCTCTCTCATGTCAAATTCCTGAACATCTCGCCGTCTTCCCTGAAATGGTCCGTCACCAGAGCCAGCAGCTCATCGGTCCAATGGATTCTGCCTTTCATGCGTTCGTATTCCCGTTGATCCTGTGACACATTCAACCGGGGAATCTCCGGAATCGGATACCGCGCAAACGGAAGTTTATTGACTTCGGAATCGAGCTGGTCGACCCGCAGAATATAGGTCGCCTGATTCGTGTAGTGCGTCTGCCGAGGCAGCCAGTTCAGTCGCTGGCGTGTGAATTCTTCAAAAGACAGGTCCGCCCCCATCTGTAACGACTGGTAAAGAAAAAACGACTCCCAACGCGCCAGCGGTTCGCGAATGCAGGTGATCACTTCGAAACCGCGGCATTCATCCGGCAGCGTAAAACGGTGACGTTCCACAACATCGCCACAGCGGTCATCCGGATTCAGGTAATATTCGAACCCGTAATGGTCGACCAGCCATTGGGACAAAGCAATTCCGGCGCACTTGGGCGCGTGCATGAACACAAACCGCAGTTCACGATTGATTAACATGGTTCCCCCTGATCAATGCTTCATAGTCCAGTGTCATCCGTGATGCTGAGAACGTGTTCCAGGCAAGTCTGCGCGCCCGTTCCACACGGTCCCGATCGGCGATCGCATCACGCACCGCTGCGGCTAATTCCAGAGGGGAGGGATCAAAGGGTATCAGGGACACCAGTGAACCGTGTTTTGCTTCCAGTTCAGGAATCACCCCCACACAGGTGGAGACCACAGGGCACCCGGCCAGCCAGGCTTCCATGACGGACAACGGTCCCCCTTCCGAAGGACTGGCCGACACGAGGCAGTCCATCGCCGCCAACGCGGTTCCGACATCTTCCACGCGGGGTAAAACGGTGGCTCGGTCTCCGCAGAGAGACACAACGTCCGCCGCGACTTTCTCGCGCTGGTTTCCGTCCCCGACATAAACGGCATGATAACCGGCCCCCAGTTCAGTGACCGCTTCCGCCGTCGCCAGAGGTTTTTTGTCCTTATCCACTGCTTTGATCTCTGAAGATGCTTTGACCACCTCTATATTCTGATAGAAGGCTTTAGCCAATTCATACGACCTTTTGACATGGTGTGCCGCATCAAAACCATGCTGCGCGGTGACACAAATACGTATAAATATCTGCTCCGCCATCAAATCGATCTGAGATGTTTTTTCTGACTGTTTGAAACTCCGTTTCATTTGCATGATTCCTCGCGGCAGATTCCAGGCACGCTTTTTACATTGGTGAGTTACTATACGATGGCGGATTGATTTATTTCATTGACGTAACCCGGTCCCTGGAGAATGTAAAACCCTGCTCCAAGTTGCGAGTTTGCACCAACATCAGCCACATTAAATGAAACAAACCTGTAACCGTTTTCTGAATCCAAATCTTCCGCCAGCACTTCGATGGCGATCAGGATTTCATTTTCTGCGCCGTCAATGGTGGCTGTATCAAAGGTTGCTGCCGCTGATTGTTTCACCAGAGAAAACTGGCCCACAGCATCAATGTCAGTCGCCCCGACTTTATGCCGAATACGAGTGAAGTTCAGCGCTTTCGAATTGCCGGAAGTTGCAGCATCGTGCTGCTGTGCAGAGATCACCGGGTCGTCTCCCGCAGTCCCTATCGAAGCGAACAGTATGAACAGACACCGATCGTGATTCTGCAGGTTAACTCGATCTCCCGTATTTGCAGCAGTCGCCAGGTCTACGGGCATGAAAGCGGGAATGATATCGTGGTTTTCGAGGAATTCTTTATTGAACATTGAATGAGATCCTTCTCGATTTTGATTGAGAATACTGAAAAAGTAGAGGAAGCGAGACCAACTGCTCACTTCAATTTATTCACTAAGCACGGGTTGCGAGAGTCACAAAGCTGGATTGAGTGGCTGTTCCTTTATAAGGAGTTAACGGCTGAGTCTCCCAGGGTTTGCCATCAATACGCATGATGAAACGTAAAGCCAGCTGATCTGTCAGAAACTCGACATGCATCGACTCTGCCTGTTCGATTCCCCCCTTACTGATCGTGATGTAATCATCCAGGCTGGCCAGCAGGATATCGCCTTCTGTTCCCAATGTTTCATTAAACTCTGTTGGAATCACAGGGCGTCCCATCAAAGTTGCGTAGGAAGCCCCTGATAAACCAGACGGTGGCATATAAACGAGCTGTCCCCCTGCAGTTGAAACTCCCAGACTCATCTGATGAAGTTGTGGTTCCGTATCCTGATTGATGAACCACGCCGCATTCATTCTGGAAGACGCCTTCATTCGGCTCCACATGTTGAGGATGTTTTCCGCCACAATCGTATTGGCTGCCTGGCCGGATTCTTTCGGAACAGTAACCCGAGCCGTTGATTGCATTACTCCCAATGGTTTCCCGACTCCGTTTCCGTTAAAGATGGACTCTCCCAACATAAATTCCATTTCTTCCGTCACTTTTTTATTGACGTAAGATTCGAGTGCCATCCCGTTGTCGTTGATTAATTCTTCAGTCAGGTAAACCAGCACTGCCAGTTTATGAAGTTTTAGCGTTGTTTCGCCAAGCTTGGGTAAGCTACCTGTCAGCGGATCACCTTCTCCCACCCAATAGGCACGCAGGCCACCAGCCCGTGATCCATTCGCACGACTTGTTTCTGCATCGGTCGGGAAAGTCATATTATTGCCGGCCACCTGGTAATGGTCTGTCCGGCTGAAGATATCGTTATGATAAATACGAGTCAGGATCTCCTGATGAAATTCCGGTAGAACGGAGATTCCTCCATCGGCGCCCACAATTTCCGACATGCCTTGGATTGCCTTGCACATGCCCCAGGATTTTTTCGTCTTGGCAATCACTTCGCTTCGGTCTTTAAATCCGCATCGAATAAATTCACCAAACGAATGAAATTCCGAGAAAGGTTTATAACCAACGGGGAACGTGCGGAGGCTTTTTGAACGAGCCTTATCCAGAGATACTTGAGCCGTCTGCTTTTCATCAGTTTCCCAGTAGCTGGCCAGTCGCCCCTGCTCGTCGTGATGAATTCCGCTCATATCCGGACTGTTTAACTGGTCGACACTTTTAGTCAGATTTTCAATATTTGACGAGAGTGACTTTACTTTTTCCTCGAGTGTTTCAGACATAAAACATGTCCTTTCTGCAAATAGATTTAGAGGGTCTGTGAGACTGACTTTTTTCAGGATTTCTGGACGTACTTTTCAGGAACTTCATTTGACGGTGACATTTTCTTTCAAGCAGGCAGCAGATCAGATAACTTTTGCTGGAGTTCGCCAACAGCCTGGGAGAGCGCTTCAACATTCCGTTCGAGTTTTTTCTCATCGCCGGCAAGTTGCCGGTGGCGAGTTGGATTAATCTGCTTTAAGAGATCTGCCAAAAATTGACGCTGCTGCAGCGTCAGATTGTCTGCCTGCGATATTGATTTTAAGCGTTCGAAGTAATCGGAAGTTTGCAGTTGGCGTATCATTTCGGACTTCAGCCAACCCGTTGAAGATTCAGCGGGCAGGTTGTCTGCATGATCGTCTTCGTGATTTGTTCCGTCACTTTCACCGGGAGCATTCAGGTGAGCATAGTTATCAGCAAATATTTTTTCTAAAGCGATCTGTTCTTTTTCGAGCGACGCCAGAAATGTATTCAAAGATGATTTAACACGTTCGTTTTCCAAAGCCACTGATGTTTGATTGATATGCAGCATCAAGTCTGTCATCGAAGATTGAACCGACTTTATTATCTGCGCCCCCAGAGGGATCTTTTGAGCTTGCTTCTGTGTGAAACCAGAGCGTTGCTTACGCTTCGTTTGCGTTTTAATTCGTCCCGCTACAGGGATGGACTCTGACTGTTTGACATGTTCACTCTCAACGGTCTTTTCAGGGATCGCCTGATTGCTCTTTTGTTCCAACGACGTGTCATCCGGCTGCTTTACCTGACTGGTCCGGTCGAATACCTGTTTTTTCGACCGTTTTTCCTCAGGATGAATCCAGCCAGGAACTGTTTTGATTTCAGGTGAAAGAACTGATTTGAGTGATTTTAAGAGTGGTTCTGTGATTTTGTGACCTTCAATCGTTCCACGATGGATGGTTCGTGCGATGGCATCGGGGTTCACCCCCAGCGCGCCCCAGGACCACTCAATCAGTTCCCATTCCTCCAGCACAATCCCCATACCATGATTCGATGTTTTTCTGGTAGATGATTTGATCGGAACTGCGCGAACCGAGGTTGCCCTTACCAGGCCTTCTACAATGAGATGAAATATCTGCAACGACTCCAATGATTTATCAGTGAAGTAAGAAGTTGCTGAAATGTGATTCTCTTCAACTTCCAATGCCAGGTTGCCATCGGGGTGTTGACATTTGGCAATGGGACGCGTGATCTCCCCCAGACCGTGTTCCCAAAGTACAACGGGGTTTTTGCGGAAATTTTCAAGGTGCACCCCCTGCGGAACAATAATGTCGCCTTCTCGATCCTCACGCGGAGTATTGATGATGGCACGCGCGGACATTAATCGTTCATCGATCATCGGCTGGGTTTGACAGGCCAAAGAGAGATCTGAAGACTTGCCGGCGAGTCGGCAGAAAGTACCAAAATTTTTCTGCCGACTTTTGAGGATGACCTGCAAAGAGTTTTCTGCTTTTTTTGTATTCACAATTTGCCTCTGAGAGAAACAACAATTGGTTGCGATGAGGCAGTGTTTTAAGATTCGGCACCTGCAGGTCAAGATGCCTGGAAAACAATTTTTGAGATTTATTGCTGGAACAACTTCGGGATTTTCACCATTTTCAATCTGCGATCAATGGAAAATCTCGTTCGATGGCAAATTCCAGTTCAGATCTTGTCTGGGGAAAATAGTAGATGACAGCGACTCACAGAAAATTCTGATTTCAAACGAAAAAACCTGGAATTACAATCTGCTGTCGGGAAGCAAGACAGGATCGGGCGTGAATCTGATCGGCGGCTCTCTTGCATTTGTAGAAGCAGTGATTAACGCTGATTCGTCGATTCTGGATTGAGAATGCAAATCACCTGTCAGCAAGGATTAACGAACCATTCAGAAATCAATGGAAAAACAACCCAGCATTTTACTGGAACTCAACCAGACAGCTCAGGGAGCCTGCCAATGAAGGGCTCTTACCTGAAAACAAATCAACCGCTCAAGCCGCCTTGCGGAATGGCTCAGAGTCTTTCGTAGACTGCAAACTCTGTTCTTCCATTTCTGGAGAATACTGATTTGAGGGCTTTTCAGGACCTGAAGAGATTCGATTTGAATAGATGATGTCAACGAATTCCGGGAAACGGTTCCACTCTCCCGGCTTCTGATTCCAGATCGCGGCAATTTTACTGAAAAAAGTCATTTCGTATTGAGCGATTACCAGACTCTGAATCGTATCGTTCGGTTCTAAATCCGATGCTTCCCACTGACGGGGGCATAAATCGTAGGCCGGTTCTCCATCTCGTCCATTACTGGGAATATCGTAGAGAATTGCCAGTTCATTGGAATCGTTCAGTTTGGCAGGGAAACTTCGACAGGTATGCGGACGGCTACCGTAAATACTGCAACGTCCCAAACCCTTGGGGTGTTCTTCATCTGGTAAACACTCCGTCAGAAAACGACACTTGGTTGTTCCCGGGAATGACAGGCTCGGCACATGCTTTAAGCAAATCACGAACGGAACCATGGGGTCATCTGCAAAAAAGAAATGCGGAGCAAGATTACGTGAAATTAAACCCTCGGAATCTTCCCAGCGACAGGCAAAATCCCAAAATGATCTCTGATCATGCATAAAACGATGAATGTCTGCACCGGAGATAGGAACAGCAAACGATCGGCAACATCCAGAATGGCAGGAATCACAAATGCCCATTAATCTTCTTGCTTATAGAGAAAATCCTGTCGTTTTTTGTTTCATGAGATAAAAAGATTCCGATTTCGGAAATGAAATCGCATCATTGATCACAAAACCCTGCTTGCGTTATCGTCACAACCGTTAAATTCGCTTGAGTCAATTCCTCATTTAGCAATCTCTACGTATGCCGTCCCCCGCTCTGTGAAACGTAAGTTATTTCACAAAAATGACTTAACAGATGACGACAGTCTCCGTATTCCCTCTTCTATCCCCTCAAGACTTTGTACACCAAAAGTGAGACGCATATGATTTTTCTGGACTAAAGGCTGCTCTCTCCCGCTGCGCCCCTGGTCAACGGCATAACACAATTCACCAGGAACATACATCACTTTGTCATCGTGGATTGCTTTTTGAAATAACGGACTCTTAAAGCCCGTTTCAATGGACTCTGGCAATGTCATCCACACATACAGGCCTCCGCGCGGACGAACCCAATGGACTCCCGGCATATTTGAAAAATGAGTTTCAGCAGCTTGCAACATGCAGTCCCGTTTCTCACGATAAACAGTCTTTAAATGTTCAACATGGTCATAGTATAAATTTTCGCGTAAGACGACAGACAGTATATGTTGGCTCATATTTGTAGAACCAAAATCATCGTTCCCTTTTTTATCTCGAATTGCAGCGCAGACTTCTTCCGAAGCCACACCAAAACCAACTCTTAAACCAGGTGAAAAACTTTTGGAAAATGTCTGTGTCAGAATCACAGTCTCACCTGTCGGATCAAAACTTCGAATACTGGGTACAACCGGCCCGTCATAACAAAGTTCGCGATAAGCCAGATCCTCCAAAATGAAAATCCGCTGCTGCTGAGACCATTTCCGTGCTATTTCTACAACCTGCTTGCGTCGATCCTGGGAAAGTGAAACTCCAGACGGGTTCTCATAATCACTCACAAGGTAAATCATTTTGACTCTGGGTAATTGTCCTTGTGAATCCAGCATTTTGAGCGTGGCTTCCAGTGAATCCATGCGCATCCCGGATTCATCCGTTTCGACCGAAACAATTCGCGAGCCTAAGCCCTGCAACACTCCGAGAAATACAAAATATGTTGGAGCTGCTACCAGACAGATATCACCGGGGTCAAACAACACCTCGCCAAGCAATGAGAGATACTGCTGGGATCCAGTCGTAACGATGATGTTATCAACCGTCATTCCTAATTCGTCCGTCGACTTTTGCTCAAGCCTGGTTAAATGTGAAAGCAAAAGCGACCTTAATGATAATGCGCCCGCTGTAGTGCCATACTGCAAAGCTTCTTTCGCAGTCCTGGGATCGGAAAAGAGGTGATCGAAAGCTGCTTTCGTTCTTGCAACAGGCAGGCTGTTCTGATCAACTAGTCCGGCGGCTAATGAGAGCACACCTGGATTTTCCACGCCCTGTTGCATTAAAAAACTAATTGGTAAATCGTGACTCCATGTCCTTTTTTTACTGAAAACGATTTTATTGTTATTAGACATTGTGTTTATTAGCTCTCAATCCATAAATGGAATAGATACCGATGGCGACTGAATCATTTTATGATCGGTGCCAAATTAAGCATAGTTAGAGTTCTACTTTATTTACCCCGAACTCTGATTCAACAGAATTGAAATCATAACCCAATGTGACCATACTGGATAGAAATTCTGCACATCAAACGAATAACAGAGACAGGCATCTGCCCCCTCTCTGTGTAAATTAAGTAGGAATCAGCATCTTGAAATCGGTACAATTTTATTTGTCTCTGTTGATTTTTCTACTCTTACTCACTCCAGCGTCAGCAGCGGATTCTTTGTTACCGCTTACTCCTGAACCTCTCCAGTTGAATGCAGGGTTACATCCCTTCGATTGGGTGATCATCGCCTTTTACGCTGTCGCTACGATTTTTTTGGGCTGGTATTTTAGCAGGGGGCAGGAAGACACCTCGGAATACTTTGTGGGAAACGGCCAAATGAACCCCTTTTTGATTGGGGTCTCCTTATTCGCCACGCTGCTCAGCACAATCACCTATCTCTCTACACCAGGAGAAATCCTTGGTAGAGGACCGGTGTATCTGATTAAAGATCTGGCAATGCCATTTATCTTTATCATTGTCGGGTTTGTGATGCTGCCAGTCTATATGAAGCAACGCGTGACCAGTGCCTACGAGCTTCTCGAAGAAAAACTGGGGTTAGGCATTCGCCTGCTGGGGGCGATCATGTTTGTTGTCCTGCGTTTGGTCTGGATGTCTTTACTCGTCTATTTGACTGCTAAAGCGATCACCACCATGCTGAATGTAGGTGAAGAATGGATTCCCTATATTGTATTGGGAACCGGCTCTGTCGCCATCATTTATACTTCCCTGGGTGGAATGCGTGCCGTTGTTATTACGGATTTGATCCAGACTATTCTGTTATTTGGAGGTGCGCTGCTGGTAATCGCAACGATCTCCTATCACTTAGGCGGCTTTAGCTGGTTCCCGACAGAGTGGAATGAAAACTGGGACACTCAACCATTTTTCAGTTTTGATCCGTCAACACGGGTTACTTATGTAGGCACATTTCTGTCGATCCTGATCTGGTATGTTGCGACTTCCTGTGGTGACCAGGTATCCGTGCAACGATTTATGTCTACTAAGGATGCAAAATCTGCACGAAAATCACTGGCTGTTCAATTGACCGTTTCTGTCGTGGTTTCACTCACACTTGCCATGGTCGGCTTTGCTTTACTGGGATATTTCAAGGAATTTCCAAACGAAATTCCAGCGGGAGTCGATCTCAAAAAAGACGCCGATATATTTTTCCCGCACTACATCGCGTACCATCTTCCCGTAGGCATCTCGGGCTGTGTTGTGTCTGCCATGTTTGCTGCTGCCATGTCGAGTATCGACTCAGGAGTTAACTCAATTACGGCTGTTGTCATGTCAGACTTTCTCGATCGTTTTGGACGGACACCCAAGACGGAAAGAGGACATGTTCTCGCCGCTCGATTACTCGCATTTGGGATAGGCACAGTCGTAGTACTGTCTAGTTCGGTAATGGGAAAGATACCTGGAAACATTACCGCGGTGACGAATAAAACGGCGAACCTGTTGACGACCCCGATTTTTTGTTTGTTCTTTTTCGCACTGTTTGTCCCTTTTGCCAGACCTGCAGGAGTTTTAGTCGGTGCGGTCCTTGGAACAATTACTGCCGTGTTAATTGCGTTTTCCGGCCCCATTTTTGTGCCTGGTTTCACCGCAAATGACTTAGACCCCATCAGTTTTCAGTGGATCCCCATCGCATCAGTCACAGTGAATATCATCAGTGGCTGTCTCGTCAGTTATCTCATCGCGAAATTTGAAAAAAGAAATCAAAGTGGATCTGTCAGCGAGTAGAGCGCCTGGCCAGCCGATTCTGAAATTGCAGGTTCGTTGTGTTCAGAACGGCTTTGCCCGCAGGTAAAACCGGAGGACTGGAATCCTTGCTTTTCGACTCCTGGGCGGGCGGTTGGCGTTTCATTTCCTGAGAGACTAATTGATCCCCTCCTCGCTCGGCTCCTAAGGGAGGCAGGCCGCGAATGGCCCGTAGCTCATCGACTTTGATTATCTGCGCCCGTATATCTGTCGCGAGACGTTTTTCCAGTATATCAGGATCATCGATGTGAGTTGCTTCAATTTCAATTGTCAAATTTTTTCCAAACTGGGGTGCCAGATGCTCCGTATCATCCTCGGCTAACAGATCCAGAATTGGCTGAACTGTCAGGGAAATGAATTGTTTTAAGCTCGCGTAAAAGGCAGCATAACTCCCACCATCAGAAATGCCTGCGGCGATCCCCGGAACACCGTGCAAGGCGAGAATCGCATCCCTTAATTGAACAAACGACTCATTATAAGCCATCTCCCGGGGGCTCGCTGTCAGAGCGACCACTTGTTCTCCTGTGGTAAAGATGGCCTTACCCGTATTTTCAGTGCCTCCATATTTCTGCTCAAACATCGCTGCCGCCGCTTCGAGTTCTTCTCGCGTCGGATTCATCTCTTTGCCACATGTCACCACAATCGAAGGGTCGGCTCCATTATTCATCTGAGCCCAGCGCGCAGCGTCAATCTGATTTGCCGAGTCGATCCATCTGGCACCAGCGCTCACAGGAGACTGGCCATCATCTTTGTAAACCGGATGTGGCCAACGCGTGATTTGCAATTGCGCAAGCGGAATTATTTTCCCGGCCACCTGGTGAAAAGCTCCAGTCTCCGTAAACGTGCTGCCGTACGATTCATGAAAGTAGCGTAATGAAGTCGGCTGAATTTTATATCCACCTTCCGGCAAATCATCCGTCGGAGTGACGGGTGTTGCGATCGCGGTGGGAATGACATAACGCTGGACTGTTTTGCCAAATTTATTCGGCACATTCCAGACAATACTTGTCCCTGTCAGCTGCAGCTGTAAAACACGTTCGTAGCGGAAAGATGCGCCCGATTGAGTCGGATTGGGATGTTTTAAGATCCTGCACAAACTATGGTCATTTGAAAGTGGGATTGAACTGCCATATTCTTCAGCATACAAACTTTTGGTTTGACTGTATCCGGAGTCCACTTGATGTTTTTGATTCATTCTTTTTTGTTTTGATCCGTTTACTGAATCATCATAGACAATCACAGATGCCTGCATTGCCTGAAGGCAAATTGCTCTGACTGCAACAAAGGTCCAGCCGGTAAATTGTTCCGATTCCTGACGGTGATCACTGCTCCAGGATCCGGGTTGTCCTGCCCCAAGCGCCGTTCGAAGCGCGACTGCAAATCGATGTGTTTTAAAACGGGCAGCAAACTGCTTGAAGGGATTCCACATACTCGATTTTCCTATTTCAACCGAAATTTTTCATTGAACTGTTATTCTATTTGAGCTTATTAAGCGACAATGAGCCGGCGACGACGCTGATCTCTCAAAGCGCATAAGCAGTATACGACGGCATCCGCTCGATCCGGTGATCGCCCTAATATCTCCCGTAAGGTTTTCCCCATATAATTTTCATCAGATCCACGACGTCCTTTGGGAGTAATATAATATTTTTCCCCATCATGGCCTGAATAAATTTTTGCCGGCGCAACCAACTCTGCCCTTAATCGTTCGTTATCGGGCAAGCCAAAAGGTATCATGCGAAAGTCCCCCGCCGGGTCAAGCCGTCTTCCAGCTTCACCATACAGCTCTGCTCGTTTATTGGCATATTTCTGTGAGTCCAGATCACTGGTGGCATTGCCGTGCACTTCAATGACATGCACGTTCAGTTTTTTCAATGGATCCCCCACGGCATTGCCGTAACCACCTCCCCAGTCAATGGCTAGCGGGGCACACCCCTGTTTCAAATCAATGCCATACGACAGTGCCGTCTCCAAAACCCAATGCATTGTCTGTTGCGTATCAGAGAACTGACATTCATGTATTGCACGAATTCCGTAACGTCCGCCCACCGCTAGTACAGAACAATCTCCATACCTGGAGGCAGCCACATCGAGGCCAAAACCTTCGACCGGCAAGATACCGTCTAATAACTTCAAGGCACTTTTGTGTTTCTTTTCGGCTGCACGTATCCATAATCGATTCCAACGCTTCCAAAATCTGACTGGTTCGGTTAACCACCCGGGTAATATAATCTGTTTCGCCGGGTCGTGATCAGGAAACTTGCCTAGTGCATAAACATTTCGAACCAGTGGGTCAGAATCATTCAGTAACGCCGTGAATTCATCGTAACAGGTTTGCCCTGGAATGATGGGCTGACACTGTTCGAAATGCTTTTCTGCAATCGGCGAACCATGTGAATAAAACGTACCACCAATTTCAATTCCGCCCAGAGGAGCTACCGGCTGCTCAAGACACTTTGCTTTCACATTGGTGCATTCCCAGCCACTGACAGTGATGCACCGTGTTCTGCCATACTGATCAATGACCGTTTGCGTCTTGTCTGGATCTTCGATCGGAAACGCATCCCGAAATGCACCAGCCAGTGTGGAGGGATTTGAAAGCGCCAGAAATTTTTTTGCCTGGGTATTTGCCAGTTTGTATTTATCTTCCAGATTCGGTGCTGTCGCTTCGTCAAACCAGAACAGGACATGCGATGAATGGGCTCCACGAAAGCCCTCGATATGCTTCGGATTTGCCAGAGAAATCGAATGTTGTTTGTGATCGTAGATACCGGAAACCAGCAGATTCCCAGGGGGCTTGAATGTCATGAGACGCCACCATTTATCGACTTCACCAAAGGCAATTTTTTGTGCCATTTTCATTGAATCACGCGTAATTATGATTTTGGCATCATCCCAGATATGATAGTACACACAGCAGGCGATTCCCGCTGCCGCACCTTTTCCGCAGCCTGTGTTTCCTTTTACAAATACCCGTCGAATTGTTGGATCAAACAACGACTCAAGAATGTCCCACTGCCAGTCATCCAGTTGCACTCCCGGCCATTGCATGTTGACAAAAGGTCGAATCATTCCTTTGCGAGCCTGATCAATTGCCGACTTTAATTCAGGCTCTTCATGTTCAACACGACGTCTGATACCCAATTCAAGCTGGATTCGTGCGACTGATTCAGTTCGATCCAAACCATTTCCCATTTCATGCTTTGAGTGATCCAGGGCCCAAATGCGATATCATTTTCCTGGAACAGCAATACACCCTCACTTTTTTTGAATTTCAGCTCAAAACAATTTGATATCGTTGCCATTGGCGGCTGTCGGTCAAGAGCGTTTATGTCTGCCTGTTGGATTTTGGATGTTGTAAACAGAAATGGAGATGGGTTAATATGACTTAAAAAACAATCATTCGTCATGTCATAATTGAGGAAACACTATGAACCAGCTCTTTACTGCGGTCCTGCTCGCTTCTATTTTGATTCCTGTCTGCACAACGCGTGCGAATGAAGAGGTGAAAATTACTCCCGATGTTGTCTATGGTCATAAATTCGGGATGGCGCTGACCTTCGATGTTTTTCAGCCCCAGGGGAAGCCTAACGGAGCCGGTGTGCTTTTTATGGTCAGTGGTGGCTGGTATTCGCGATGGACCGACCCCCAAAACATGCAGGGGCAGTTTCAACCGTTACTCGACGAAGGATTCACCGTATTTGCCGTGAGACATGGAAGCAGCCCCAAATTCGTGATTCCGGAAGTCGTGGACGATGTCCGCCGCAGTGTGCGTTTTATTCGCCTGCATGCAAAAGAGTATGGAGTGAATCCCGAGCAGTTAGGCGTCTGGGGAGGAAGTGCCGGCGGTCATTTATCGCTGGTTCTGGGGACGACTTCCGATGCTGGCAATCCGAAAATTCCGGATCCGGTCTTACAAAACAGTGATCGCGTGGCTGCCGTCGTCGCGTATTATCCTCCGACGGATCTCAGAGAGTTTGTTGACGAAAAGTCCCCCTATTACCACCGCTTTCCTGCGCTCCAGTTTGACGTGAACCTCGCAGATGATTTTTCCCCCGTCTTACATGTGACAAAAGACGATGCACCGACATTATTAATTCATGGAGACCAGGATAAACTCGTTCCCATCAGCCACAGCGAGAATATCATGAAACAATTTCAAGAACAGAATGTTCCCGCAGAGTTAATCATCATCAAAAATGCGGCTCATGGATTTCAAGGCGCAGATAAGACCCGTGCCAGTCAAGCCGTGGTAAAATGGTTTCAACAACACTTACTGAAATCATAGAGGGAACAATCCTGTTTTGACTGGCGATTAAAACTCCGCATTTTTCGGGGTTCTGGGAAATGGTATGCAATCGCGAATGTTCGTCATGGATGTGATCAATTGAATTAAACGCTCAAACCCTAATCCAAATCCAGCATGAGGCACGGTCCCGTATTTACGTAAATCAGTGTACCACCAATATTCTTCTGGATTCAGTCCGCCCTCTTTCATCCGATCAATGAGAACATCGTATCGTTCTTCACGCTGGCTTCCCCCGATAATCTCTCCCACTCCAGGTACCAGTACGTCCATGGCACAGACAGTTTTCCCATCGTCATTACATCGCATATAAAACGGTTTGATTGTCCTGGGGTAGTTATAAACAATGACTGGTTGTTTAAAATGTTCCTCTGTGAGAAATCGTTCATGCTCTGACTGCATGTCACTTCCCCACTCAATCGGATAGTCAAACTTCTTTCCGCTCGATCTCACAATCTCAATCGCGTCGGTATACGAAACGCGGATAAAATCGTTGCTTGTGATATTTCTCAGCGTCTCCAGAGTGGTTTTATCAATTCGTTCATTAAAAAATTCCAAATCTTCTGAACAGTTTTCAAGTACATCTCCAATCACTGTTCTGACAAAACTTTCCGCCAGAGCCATATTATCTTCCAGATCATAGAACGGCATTTCCGGTTCAATCATCCAGAATTCCGCCAAATGTCGGGAGGTGTTTGAGTTCTCTGCACGAAATGTGGGTCCAAATGTGTAACATTCGCCAATGGATGTGGCAAAAATCTCCGCTTCTAACTGTCCGCTGACGGTTAACGATGCGGGTTTCCCAAAAAAGTCCTGCGAAAAATCGATCTCCGTCTGAACTTGAGCAAGGCGTTCCAGATTGAGTGTTGTCACCTGAAACATTTCACCTGCCCCTTCACAATCACTGGTGGTGATGATGGGCGTTTGAATGTAAACGAAACCGCGCGACTGAAAAAAACGGTGAATCGCAGCAGCAGCCTCGTTACGTACGCGTGTAATCGCCCCAAAAGTGTTGGTACGAGGACGTAAGTGAGCAATCTCTCTCAGAAACTCAAAACTGTGCCGCTTTTTCTGCAATGGATAAGTTTCGGGGTCTGCCGTGCCGTACAAATGGAAAGATTCCGCATGCAGTTCGATACGCTGATTTTTGCCCGGCGATTCATTGACTTTCCCTGTCACCGAAAGACTGGCACCTGTGGTGACATCCTTGATGATGGTTTCATAGTCCGGAACATTCTGATCAATGACAATCTGTAAATTGGACATACAGCTGCCATCATTGAGCTCGACAAAAGAAAAACCACTCTTGGAATCACGACGGGTACGTACCCAGCCACAGACTTTTATCGTTTCGCCTGGCTCTGATGCACTTAACGCTGATTTTATTTTTGTACGGATCATATCGTGAGAAACTTTCCTGGTTTGAACTCGGTGCACAAGTCACTTTTAAAATGTAGAGCATTTTCAGAAAATTGACATCTATTTTCGAGAGCATCGTCCTTTTGACGATCTCAATCCTGGTTTTCAAAAACGGTTTTCTTTTTTAATATCCTACATTGGATCTGTAAACGGCAAACCTGCTGAGATACAGGGTCTGGAAAATGATTGTGTTATACCGGGCGGGAATCATAATAGGTAGGGATTCTGAAAAAGCGGTACTTTTCAGATCTTTTAAACAAAGCCTGAATGATCAACGTTCTACATAAAGAGGGCAGGCTGCAGAAATCAATAAATCCCTTGTTCTTATGTTGTCTTTTCAGGCTACACCTGCATCCAGACCTTTAAAATCACAGTGATCTCTGGCAGGAAATCGCCAGTCACTTTACAATGAACACAAGACCACTTCACGATGCGTATCAAAGGGCGAGACTGGCAAAACAATGGCGCAGACTGACAAACCCTCACTTCAGAAAATTTCTGCAGAAAACCTGGCTGATCTGAATGAAGAGCTTTCCGCGATGATGCGTGCAGGTATTCCCCTTGATGAGGGTCTGCGGAGTGCTGCCAAATATTTGAAAAAGGATTCACGCCATTTCATCGATCGCCTTACTTTAAGAATTGAGCAAGGATCCACTCTGGAGGAAGCAATTGACTTGGAGTCACAGGAGTTGCCCGTGGCTTACGCTTCGCTGGTCAAGTCTGGATTACGCATGGGTCGTTTTCCGGAAGCGCTGTTAGCCTATACCTCTTTTTCTCGATCACGAATCGAACTACGTCAGGAAATAGGCAATGCTTTGTTATACCCCGCCTTTGTCTTGATCATGGCATTTGTACTCTCTCTTTTTGTGTGTTTCATTATCTTTCCTGAGTTGCTGATCATTCAAAATATGTTCCAACTGGAAAGAACCCCTTTAATCCGGTCTGTCTATCGCCTGTTCGAATTCTATCAAATCTGGTACTTCCTCATCCCGTTAGTATTCTTACTTTTGGTCATTAGCTGGAAAGCCAGCCGTTCCTCGTTTCTTGTACCCCGGGAACAGCATACATCATTTTCGGCAAAAATCTTTTTGACTATCGCTTATGGCTGGATACCCGGTTATCGGAGTTTAATCAGGGAGATCAACTATTCTACTTTTGCTGAAATGGCAGGAATGCTCCTTTCTTATCATATCCCGCTCCATGATTCGCTGACGCTGGCCGCTGAATCAACGGGAAATGCACAGCTCATCGCAGATTCTAAAACGGTTTCCTGCCAACTGGAAAAAGGGACGGCACTGGAAGCCGCTGTTCAGCCCTGCAAGCATATCCCGACATTCATGAAAACGATGATGAGGGAAAAGTCCCATCAAAATCATCTCTCCAGTATTATGACTGAAATCGCGCGGGTTTATCGCATTCGAGCTTTAAATCGTATCGACTGGGTCAAGAAAATCATTCCTGTCGCACTGCTGTTAGTGGTAGCCGGAGGAATTACCGCGTGTTATACAATTATTGTATTTCTGCCATTTGTTGAAATTTTGAAAATGTTAGGGAGCCCTACTCTAAAATGAATCGGTATTCCTATCTCTGCATTGGCGAGGAGGGGCAGGAGAAAAAAGGTTTCCTGCAAGCGATGAGTGATGAATCAGCGCGCATTAAGCTGATGGAACAGGGATTGAAAATTGTGCGCGTTGATTTATGCATCACTGACGAATTGACTGCCCCGGAAGCGGCAGCTGAGCCTTTGGAAGTCACGGAATTTCCCACTGATCGACTTCCAGAATATGCGGTCACCGATTGGAATTCTGAGACCGAATTCATTGATTTCACGCACAAGAATTTCGAAGTCAATCTCCATGGACTGCCGCTCTCGGCAATTATGCATACCCTGGCAGAAGAAACACACTCCAGAAAACTCTCACACGCATTCCAGAAAATTGCCGTTGATCTGGAGCAGGGTAAAACAGCAGAAGAGAGTTTCGCCCGATACTTAAAAGACGTTCCCCGTAATCTGGAATCGTTGATCAGGGCCGGCGCTCAAACTGAGAAGCTGGAATCGATTCTGGAAGACTATATCGAAAGTCAACGACTTCTGGCTCACTCTCGCCATAAAATTCTGACCTCCATCTTTTACACGGGGGTGTTGATTTTGGGTTCTTTTCTGCTGTTTTACTTTCTCATGGTCATACTTGTTGCCAATTTCAGATCAATTTTCAATGACTTTGGTACGGAGCTGCCCGGCTTGACGCTTCTGGTACTCGGGGTTTCGGATCTCATTTCCGGATATGGACTCCGAATCATATCCTGTTTGATATTAATTTCACTGGGTTTCTGGTTCAGCTTTGATCTCCTCAAGAAACAGGCGGCACGCCGGCGGCTCCTGAATGCGATTCCTATCTTCGGTGGAATATTAAGCTACACATCAATTGCGCAGTTCTGCCGCATGCTGGCTACGATCATCGAAGCAAAAATAAAACTCCCCGAGGCAATTGAACTGGCTGCGGAAACGACCAGAGATCCCAATTTAATTGCCGGTTGTGAAATATTAAAAAAACGAATCAAAGAAGGCTTTAATTTAACCGAAGCCTCGACAGGAACACCGAATTTCTCCAAGAGTTTCGCGCATATTTTTCGCTGGCAAGATCGCCCGGAACTCTTTATTGATTCGTTACGGGCCAGCTCCAATATTTTTCAGGCGAAAGCAAACATGAAAACCGGGGCTCTGGTTTTTGCGCTTCAGCCTATCGTTTTGACCGGAATCATGTTGATCATTGGCGTGCCGATTCTTGCACTAATCATGCCTTTGATAAAATTGCTGAATGAGCTCTCTTAATTTACTTCTAATTTCAGAAAGCTGGCTGATCTGTGGACGGACTTGGACTTTTATTCAGTTTGGGCTTTTTTGTTTATTTTCCAGTTGCAGGAATTTCTTCGATCCTGCTTGCGCGCAGAATTAATGATTTTGGACATCAGGGCGTGAACCCTCTGATTAAATCATGTTGGATTTTCTTCACCGCATTCATGATTGTCGCCAGTGGGATCATACTGGCAGGAACCATTCTCTTAGCAATCAATGGTCAAGATCCCATCATAGGATCGCTATTGCTTATTACACCGATTCTCGTCTTTTTATCTCTCACTATTATTTTAGAAATCTACAGTTATCAAGCAGTTTCTGTACTAAACAAAGGCGACCAGTTTGACCTTCCTGAATCACTGCGGAATCTGACTCAGAAAGTATCCGTTTTAGGATGGACTTTACTGGGGGTTCCGCTGTTACTTTTTTCTCCGCTCTTGCTGCTTTTCGTATTCATCGGCTCTCTGTTAAATATTCTGTCCGTCCATAAACGGGCTCATGAATCTGAGTTACTCTGGCTGCTGGCAATTTGCGTGGAAAAGAAGATTCCGATTGCAACCGAACTGGACACATATTCCAACACATTGTCCCGGAGTTATCGAGACAAAATACAACAGCTCAGCAGCTTACTTCATTCAGGAACATCGCTGTCTGATGCACTGGCTGCCACACCAGGACTGGTGCCACAGACAGCAATCGTGGCGGCGCGAATTGGTGAGAAGAGTAACAGCCTGGGAATTGCCCTGCGCGATGCTGCTGTTCAGACAACCAGAAATCTAAATCAGTTCTCTGAAAAGTCAAATGTCGCAAATCTCATCGTTTATATGACAGTAGTTATTTCCGTTCTGTTTCTGATTGCCAGCTTTATCATGTATTGGATTATTCCAAAGTTCAAAAAGATCTTTCTGGATTTTGGAACCGATCTCCCATCCGTGACTCTGACACTCATGGATGCGAGTGATTTTATCATGATCCATTTTTACGTGTTTCTGCCTTTATTCTCGTTGCCACTCATCGCGTTAGTATTGATGCATCTTGGAAACTATTATGGGTGGTATAACCTTCGGATCCCTTTTATCACAGGCTGGTTCCCGCGGTTAAATACCCCGCATTGTCTCAGACAAATTGCGCAGTCGATTTCTGTTCAACAGCCGCCTCAGATTGCACTGGATTCTGTTTCCAGGTTTCATCTCTGGGCTGATGTGAGAGAGCGAACTCAATCCGTCAGTCTCAGTATCAATCGGGGGGAAAACATCTGGGACTCCCTGCGAAAAGGTAAAGTGATTACCGGTGCCGAAGCGGCCTTGTGTGTTGCAGCCGAGCGTATGGGAAACCTGCCCTGTGTTTTAAGAACGCTGGCTGACACAATCGAACAGCGTAGAGCAAGAAAGCTGAGGTCCGTTTCAGAAATTCTCAAACCGATATTAATCAGCTTGCTGGGCCTGCTGGTCGGTTTTTTTGTCGTTGCCTTATTTATGCCTCTCATTAAGTTATTAAACGATTTATCTTGAGTTCCACGTATTATGAAAAAACCTCTTCGAATCAATTACTCAGCATATCCTCTACCGAGAGAACGCAGAGGATTTACGATTCTTGAATCCTTTGTCTCCATGGTTCTGGTCAGCACACTTGTCGCGATTTCGATCCCGGCGTTAAGGGTTGTGAATCTACAGCGAAAATCGATTGATGAACGAGCAGCAGCCACAGCGGCATTAGCCAATCTGGGAGAAAGAATCGCTGCCGACAACTCATGGAGCAGCCTCACTCCCGCAAAGTTAAATCAATACCAGACAGAGACGCTTGAACGATTAAATCTGAGAGAGCCCGAATTATCTCTGGCTCTTGTCCAAGCAGAAATTGAGCCAACGCAGCGACAGGTGCGAATCCGCCTTTCCTGGAAAAATCCATATGGTGAACCAGTCGACCCCTTACTCCTTTCCCTCTGGTTTTATCGTGAGAGGAGTAGCAATGAATAAACCCAAATCCCTCAATTTCAAAACTCCGAAAGGGGTTTCGTTAATTGAAAATCTGCTGGTGATGTCGCTGATGTCCGTTATTTTTACGGTCAGCATCACCACGCTGGCGTTTCTGATGCGCGTGGAAATGAAGGGTACCACCCGGATTCATGAGACATTGAACCTGCAAAAGTTATCGCACCAGTTTCGAGAGGACGCCGGCAGCGCCCAAAATGCGGTGGTGATTCCGCAGGACAATAACACAAGCAGCGAACTTCAGCTCGACATGGGAATGGAAGCATCTGTGATTTATTCAGGCGATAAAGAGGGAACCTTGATACGACGCCTGAAAAAACAATCGGATCAAATCGTTGCACAAAATGAATTTCGAATCCCTGTAGAATCCCTGCAATTTGGAATGGAAAAAATAAATCAGCGAGTATTAGTCTCAATGAGATTCAGGACAGAACCTGAGGAAACACACGACAATCAGACTGTCAAAAAGCCAGATCGTACTTTCAAAGTAGAATCTCTGATTGACCAGAAACATTTGTTTCATAAAAGAAGTGAAACAGCGAAATCGAATTGAAATGCATCATGATACTTAATAAATGCCACCCGGTTTTCATTTGTAAAAAGCGTCGTAAGAATAACCGTCTCAATCGACGTGGGACGATCGTCCTGATCCCCATGGTTTGCCTGATACTGTCATTGGCTGTCATTGGAGAGCTTTTAAAGCAATCGTCAATTGAGATCAAACAATTGAAAAAAGAACAGCAGTATCTGCAAGCCAGTTGGCTGGCGGATGCTGCGGCACAGCGGGCAGTGGGAAAACTGAGTCATCAGGAGAATTATGCGGGAGAAACATGGGTTCTTCCACCAGAGGAAATCGGTGGAAGATTTCCCGGAGAAGTAATCATCGAGATTATGCGCGACAAACAAAATGACAAGTCCATAACCATTCGAACCCAGGCAAGTTATCCGGCGAAAGTGACAGAACGGGTGCGAATCGTTCGCGAATGGCCTTTCAAGCTCAGTCAGACTTCATCCAGGAATTAAAACACTTTCTTTAAAAAGATCAAAACAATGTCAAAGGTATTGCTATGACACAATCCGCAGAAATGAGTCAAAAATCCCGAAGTGGTTTCACACTGATCGAATTACTCGTCGTGATTGCCATTATTGCGATTTTAATCGCATTACTCCTGCCCGCCGTTCAGCAGGCACGGGAAGCGGCGCGCAGATCCTCGTGTAAAAATAATCTGGTGCAGCTCAATATTGCATTACAGAATTATGAAATGGCGCACAACGTATTTCCCCCCGGCACCATCAATCCAACGGGTCCCATTCGCAATGAAGCCAAAGGATACCATGTGAACTGGATATTACAGATTCTGCCCTATTTAGATGAACGAACTGCTTTCAATAAATTTGATTTCAATAAAAGCGTCTATGACCCTGTCAACAAACAGATAGCCGACTATCGCATTTCTACTTTACAATGTCCTTCCAATCCTAATCAGGGACACAGTTATGCCGGCATGCAGCATGATGTCGAAGCTCCTATCGATGTCGACAATAATGGCGTTTTGTTTTTGAACAGCAGCGTACGCTATGATGACATTCCGGACGGAAGCTCGAAAACAATCTTTCTTGGCGAGATCACTCAGGGAAATGAACTTGGCTGGGTTTCTGGAACCCGGTCAACTTTGAGAAATGCCGGCACGGAGCCGAATGTGAATTATTCAAAGTTGTTCCCAGGCCAAACGGCCTTTGAACAACGATTTGATTCCGACAATACGACCCCGGGTGCCGAAAAACAGGAAAACGATTCTGATACAGCAGACAGTGATCCGAAACTTCTTCACGTTGGAGGGTTTTCCAGTTTCCACACAGGTGGTGCTCATTTTGGATTTGGTGATGGATCAGTGCGTTTCCTGAGCGAGAATCTTGATCTTGAAACGTATCAGGCTTTAGCAAATCGACATGACGGACAGCTGATTTCTGATTATTAATCTAAAAGGAATTTGGAAACATCCGGTTCCGGGTCAGAATCTTTCTAACTTCAGAAGTAAAGTCGTTCCATGCTTTTAAAACGAAACAGACTCCGCAATCGTTCCGGATTTGTGCTGATTGAGTTACTGGCCGTCATCATGATCATCGCGATTTTGATTTCACTTTTACTTCCCGCAGTTCAGCAGGCTCGTGAAGTGGCTCGTGCCACGCACTGTAAAAATAACCTGATGCAAATCGGCATTGCACTTCATAATTATCAGATGGGCCATTTGGTTCTACCTTCCGGTACCGTCAATCCGCAGGGCCCCATTCTTAATCAACCGATCGGCTATCATGTGAACTGGGTCCTCCAGATTCTTCCTTTATTGGACGAAAAAGCAGCGTTTCGCAGCTATGATTTCAAGTTTGGAGTTTACGACAAAGTCAATCGTACGACAGCCAACTATATCCTGTATTGTTTTCAGTGCCCTTCCAGCAGTCGAGGCGGATATAATTATGCAGGCTGCCATAACGATACTGAAGTACCGATTGATGCAGACAACAATGGGATCTTGTATCTCAACAGCAGTATTCGCGACAAAGACCTGAAAGATGGTCGATCTTATACGATCTTTGCAGGAGAAACAGTCGACGGTGGTTTTTTGAGCTGGCCGTCTGGCACTTCATCCACTCTTCGAAATATGGGGACCAAAATCAACGAAGTCAACCAGAGCCAGGCTACATTCAACCAAATGCAGAGATTTGGCTCTGATCATCAATACCACTTCGAAGCGGATCCAGATGACGGAATGCTCGAATCCCGGGAGACATTACCAAATAATTCTGATCGCAGCGCAGAAGAAAGGCTACAGTCCCTCCCCGAAGAACAGAAGGCTCTGCTTCAGGTGGGAGGATTTTCAAGTCCTCATACGGAAGGGGCTCATTTTTGTTTCGGCGATGGCTCAGTGCGTTTCATCAGCCAGAAAACGGATGATGAGATCCTGAGAAATCTTGCCAATCGGCATGATGGTAATCTGATCGGCGCGTATTAGTCTGTGACCAGTTTTCCTGTAGCGTCTCCAAGGCCATCTGGACCGAGTTTAATAGATCGAAAGACGCTATGGTAAAATGTGATGTGCTCTAAAATTTCCGATATGAAGACAAATCTGCCAAATTCCGGATACCTTAGTGCCATCTGTTTTTTGATGGTACTTTTATTGTATCCCCAATTCGGTGAAGCGATTGAAATTCATGAAATACGATGGGGATTCGGCGACCGCCCGATGGCTAACAAAATCAACCCTGTGACAATCTTAGTTGAAAATACCGAGCCACAAGCATTTGAAAGCGAGATCCGTCTTCAACGAGAAACCTTGCGCGGGCAGCAAATTGACATCGCGCTTTCAACGACCACGTATATTGCTCCCTTTGAAAAAAAATGGGTTCAGTTTTACCCGTATCTCACAGAATCAGCCGACAACTGGACAATCAGCTGGAAACACGGAACCGAACAGCGTGAGCAATCATTTTTTTCACCTCGTACAAGGAGCAGCACCGTTACGGTTCAATTGATCCAGCCAGATAGCCTGAGTAAAGTCATTCCCGGTATCAAGCAGTATCCCGAAGACCTATTCCCTCCCCTTTCAGGTGCCCTCGATCCGTTGAGTGGCGTCTTTTTAGATCATCTTCCCAAATGGGAAAAATCTCGCAGAATCTCTTTTCTGCA
>CAXBFD010000050.1:0-44965 GCA_963974925.1 uncultured bacterium
ATACTGTTGCTGCTCTCCCTGCTATGGCCTCTGGTTTTGTTTTCTCTGCCGGGCATCACCGTTTACGATGGCGTGCGTCTATTCTTAATGGTCTTTCCTCTGGCGGCGTTTCTCATCGGGCAGGGCGCGGCCACCGTCTTCGACTGGCTGCACCCGCGTTTTTCGTCGCGATTGGCAACGACGGCGATCACTGTCCTGCTGCTGACACAGTGTTACGCAACGATCCTCTATGCACCCTGCTGGCTCAGTTCTTACAGCGTATTGACGGGAGGCTTAAAAGGGGCGAATGCGGCGGGTATGGAAGTGACTTACTGGGGCGATTCCATCACGGCAGACATGTTGCTGAAAGTAACTGATGAAGTTCCTGAAAACAGTGTCATTCAACTCGCACCGATTCTGCATCCCGCTTATCTGCAGACGCTTCAGGAAACCCCCGAACTGAAACGGAAGGGGATTCAGCTGATCCCCTTCGAATCAGAGCGACCTGTTTCCGAATATGTGTTGTACTTTCAGCGGAATCCTTACCTGCCGCAGATGCTTCAGACGCCGCAGTCGGAGGCGTGGACCGTGATCACCGAAATTACCCGGCAGGATGTCCCGCTGGCGCGACTCATTCGCTTGAAAGTATCGCAGTAATTTTTCTACTGCTTCACAGGCAGCGCAGGATGGAAGCCGGGGATTTTGCAGGGAATTCGATACAGGCCGCTGCCGGCGGTGATGTACAGCATGGTCGCCTCGTCGCCGATCCCGAACGTGCAGTTCGTGGGCGCTGTGGGAGTGGGAATGTAGGCCAGTTCTTTTCCCTCGGGAGAAAAGACAACAATGCCGAACCGGCTCTCTGCGCGGAAGGCGGTGTAGATGTTGCCTTTCTGATCGACGGTCATGCCGTCAATGCCGGTCTCTTTGCCGCCGAAGTCGGCCAGGACAGTTTTCTGGCCTAACGCACCGTTTTCCTGAATGGGAAACGCGTTAAGGGTCATACGCTTTTTCGGATCTTTCGGCGGGTCTTTCTCCAGTCCGGTAGTGCCGTTATCGGTTTCTGCCACGTAGAGCGTTTTTCCATCCGGCGAAACCACGGTGCCGTTTGGTTTACTGATATCGGTCGTCACGCGATACACGGTTTTCGTTGTGGGATCAAAGCGATAAACGCTCATGTGATCGAGTTCCAGCGGTTCGGGTCCGACATAACGGGGATCGGTGAAATAGACCCAGCCTTTGGGGTGTATGACCAGGTCATTGGGGGCGTTGAATTTTTTTCCCTGGAAATTGTCGACGAGACATTTCACTTTTCCCTTTTTCGAAATTTGTGCCAGGCATTGTTTTCCATTATTCGCACCGCAGGCGGCCAGCATTTTGCCTTTTTGATCGATCATCAGACCGTTACTTTGACCGCTGTCCGCACTGAAGACGGTTGTTTTTCCTGTCGCCGGATCAAAGGCCATAATCTTGCCGGGACCGCCTGCGAAATTGATATCGCTGAAATAGATGATGCCGTCCACGTCCACGCAGGCACCTTCCGTGAATCCTTTATCGACCCAGAGTTCTTCGACTTTCGATTGCGGAGAGACAATAGACACATCGCCGGACGGGTCAGGTGTCGCCGCGTAGATCACTGAGCCTGCGAATCCTGATAAAGTCATTCCCCAAACAAAAAGATACTGCCAGTGAATCATGGTTGGTTCCTCATCTGCCGTTGCGATTTACAAAACGAGCGATTTCCGGTTTATCTGTAATGACGTCTCGTCGAATCTCTTTGATCAATTCCGTTCCCGATTAAATTTTGTCTGAAGTCTCAGCAGTCGGGGTCTGCCTGTTATTGCGGACCAGCCACAGGGAAGGGACCGCGAGGATCGCGCCGGCAGTCGGGCCGACGAGATAGAGCCAGAGCGATTGCAGATTTCCGCTGACCAGCGCGGGGGCGAACGAACGCGCCGGATTCATGGACGCGCCGCAGATCGGACCGGCGAACATCGCTTCGAGTGCGATCACCGAACCGATGGCGACTCCCGCGAGAATGCCGGTTTCCTTGGCGCCCGTGCTCACACAAAGGACGACAAACATCAGCATCCAGGTCAGAACTCCTTCCAGAATCAGTGACTGCATTTCACTGCCGGCCGGAAGCGTCATGCCGTAATTCGTCAGACCGGGAAAGATCAGTTTTAACAGCAGGCAGGCCGCCAGTGCGCCGATCACCTGACAGACAATATAAGGCACTACCTCTTTCCCGGGAAAACGCCGGGAGACCCAGAAGGCGATTGTCACCGCCGGATTGATATGCGCGCCCGAGATTTCACCAATCGCGTAAATCACTGATGTGACGACCAACCCAAATACGAGCGCGATACCGACATGCGTGACGGTTCCCTGAGAGACCTGATTCGTGACGATTGCACCTGCACCCGAAAACAGCAGGATGAACGTGCCAAAAATTTCCGCGTAATATTTCTGCATCGGTGGTGAATTCCAGGCTGCGGGTTCAATGTTTAAGCAGGGTTTAATCGTTTTCAGGGCGGCTTGGGTTGAGCCAGTGACCGGACGGGTCGGAGCCGGCGACGATGACTCCTTTGGCATTCCAGTCCATACCGGCGCGGACGTCGGCGGCACAATAGCGGAGCGTCAGACCACAGCGTCTGCGGTCTGATTCATTGGCTTCAGAGCCGTGCAGTAACAGATCGGAATGGATGGAGCCTTCACCGGCTTTCAGCGTATCGTCAACGGGGGAGCCGTATTGTTCCGCATTTTCGATGGTCTGGTTAAGCACGTTGTCTTCATGTGAGCCACTCGGGCGATACGTCATGTGTCCATAATGATGGCTGCCGGCAATAAATCGCATGTTGGCGTTTTCGGGGTCGGCATCGTCAATCGCCAGCCAGACCGTGACCGCTTTCGAAGGAGACAGAGGCCAATAGCTGGCATCCTGATGCCAGGCGACCGATTTGCCATCGTGGGGCATTTTGCAAAAGAAATGCGAACCCCAGGCGATGATATTTTCCCCCAGCAGATCTTTCACGTACGCGACAATCCGGGGATGCGTCAGCAGATCATAAACCTTGCCGTATTTCATATGCGCCGTGCTGATCGAATAACTGTTCCCGCCGGCGGCGATAACGGTTTCCAGCAGACGGTCGAAATACTCTCGATGTTCCTGCACTTCCTGCTCATTGAAGATGCGAAGATTCCGCAGGTAGCCGTCCTGATTGAATTGCGCGATCTGTTCGACGCTTAACAGCTTCGGGTCCGATGTTGTGGACGGATAAAACTTCAGATCACGTTCAACCTGAGAGAGTTCTTCTTCCTGGGGGACCGCCTTGAATTCTTTGGGTTCAGCCATGGTGTGACTCTTTGCGCTTAAGAGAAAGGGGAATCAATCATGCAAGGCTCCGCTGTTACAGCCAGTCGCTGCTGAGAGACCTGTTCCCATTGTAAATAGGGTTTCGCCCCGGAACAACTTAGAAGCCTGCGAACTCGTTGATTTTTGAGGGGCTTTGCTTCGGTTGTTATGCGTGTCAAAGAGGACAGATTGCGGGAATCCGTTTGGAGCGATTGTCGTCCGAGGTTTCGATTCCTACGACGCGCTCGTTGTTTTGTCCGGTTTGGCTTTGGGCGTCGGTGCCGAGGCAGCGGCCGTCTTGCGGCTGGTGGCCGTCGCGGCGAGACCCTCTGCCGAGATGAGATGCACCAGATCCTGTGCATTCTGATCCATTTCCATCACCAGTGCATCGACGCGTCCGGCGAGGTACATGTACATGATCAG
This sequence comes from uncultured bacterium, assembly GCA_963974925.1. Taxonomy (GTDB): domain Bacteria; phylum Planctomycetota; class Planctomycetia; order Planctomycetales; family Planctomycetaceae; genus Gimesia. The sequence continues at coordinate 3,755 of CAXBFD010000050.1, forward strand.
CGAAGGGATCGCGATTCCCAGACCGAAGGCGGTTGTTAACAGCGCCATCGCAATGCCGACCGCCAGTTCTTCGGCTTTGCCCATCGCGCTGCTGTTGGCAATTTCGTTGAATGCCTGGATCATACCGATGACGGTTCCCAGCAGACCCATCAACGGAGCTACCGTAGCGACGCCATTAATCACACGCAGATGCTTGCGCAGTTGAGACAGCTGCCGCTCTCCGCCGTCAATAATCGCCTGTTCGACTTCAACGCTCGGCTTGCCCCACTTCCGAACGCCGTGCGCAAACACCGAAGCAATCGGACTCGGATTTTCTTCGCAGAGCTTGAGAGCCGACCGCGCGTTGAGCTTCCCTTCTTTCAACAGCTTCATGAAGCGGCTGACGAAGTGCTTGGGAATCACACGACCGGACCTCAGCATCACCAGACGTTCAATCGTAAACCACATCGAAATGATCGAGGCGATCACGAATGGCAGCAGAAAGTAACCCATTTCACGGATGATGTCTTCAGGTGTGGAAGGAATTCCGGAACCGCGTTTCACAGGTAGGCCGTCTTCCGGTTGCGGGCCATTCGGGTCAATCACTTCGACCAGCTTGCCATTGACCGATTTGACAACTTTGGGCAGTCGTTCCTGAGCTTCGGTAACAAGGGGAAACAGCAGCAAGAACAGGCCGGGGATCAGTACGAGTTTCAGCAGAAACCGATACGGCCGCCTGAGACCGGAGTCGGCAGGTCTCCCGTGATCAGGAAGATCAACGGATTGTCGTTTTGGACTGCTGATATAATTGATCATGTGTCGTGAATGTCACTCTAAAAATTACAGGGACGAGTATTGAATGGAATGCCGCACTTGATTTCGAATTTCTTGAGTCTCTTCTGAAGGGAGAATCCGCCGTCATCAGGCATGATACTTTAACAGGATCTACTCTGGATCGCATCCCCGTTCACCATCGCATCTCTCGTATGATCTTCGTCCCAAATGGCATGGGAGCCGCGACAGTAAACCTGGACAGGAGCTAGTTTACGCCAGAATTGCTTTCCCGTCGAGCCTGGAATCCTATTTCTCAGACGGACATTTGTGAGGCTGCGCTGACATGCAGCCTACGGTTTAGTGCTTTTGCCTAATCGGGCCTGAACCTCTTTCACCCGTTCCTGCGTGCGGGAAACCAGTTCATGTTCAGGAAAACGCTTCAGAAAGTCCTGATACGTTTTTAAAGCCTTCGCCCATTCCATCAGCGCTTCGTGGCACATACCGGCCTGAAAGAGCGCGGGAGCCTGCCATTCGGGAAACTTGTATTGAATATCGACCTGCAAATACGCCAGCAGGGCTTCTTTGAATTTTTCCTGAATCATCAGCGTTTCCGCCAGAAGAAACTGGCACTTGGCTGCGGTTTCGGTGCGTCTGCTGTGCTCAGATTCGGTGATCTGCTGAAACACTTTACGTGCTTCTTCAAACTTCGCCTGATTCTTCAGACTGCGCCCCAGAACTTCATCTGCCTGATAAAGGAAAATGTTGTCAGGGTCCCAACTGTGAAAACCATCCACGGTTTTTTTGACATCGTCATATTTTTTCTGTCGGAAGTAGGATTCTGCCAGCAGAACCCAGGCGCGCGGATACCAGGGGGCCTGGCTCAGTTCCGCAGTTTTCTCTTTTTCAAGAAGATTTAACAGTTGCGTCTGTGCCGCTTCGATCTGATTTTGATGCAGAGCCGCTTCCGCTTCGTGAAACTGCGCAAACGCCGCATACTCATTTTTCGGAAATCGTTTGAGTAATGCTTTGGAAAATTTGTCGACCTGATCCCATTTTTTCAATTCCAGATTGATTTCGATCAGCCGATACAGCGAGACCTGTTGCACTTTTTCATCCGACTTGGGAGACGCCTGCAGTTCATCGAAGGCTTTGGCTGCTTCGGGCAGTTTACCGGCGATCAAATCGCTTTCCGCTAAACTCAAACGGGCGTTGTCCGCCAGATCACTGTCTGGAGTCTCTTTCACCAGCCTGCGAAAGATGGCGTCCGATTTCTCAAACTGCTCTGCTTCGTAATTAATTAACGCCCACTCATCCAGGATTTTATCCAGGTTATCTGCTTTGGGAAATTTGAGCAGCAACGCTTCATAGGCCTGATTGACGGCTTCGATTTTCTTTAACTGAAACAAGGTGCGTGCGGCCTGCAGACCGGAGAGCATGGCATACCGCGACGGAGCGAACTGGTTCAACGCTTTCTGGTAAACGGTAACGGCGGCTTCCAGTTGCTGGTTGCTTTCCAGACTGCGCCCCTGCATATACGTGGCTTCAGCTGCCAACGGGCTTTCCGGAAACTCTTTGACGAACTGTTCAAAATGGGCAGCCGCGGGCTGATGTTCCTGCAGTTGGGATTCGCTCCAGGCCAGGCCGGAAAGGCCCGCCGGATATTCCGGAGACTTGGCGCCGAGGCTGACAATTTCCGCGAAGAATTTTTTGGCCCGTGCCCACTGTTTTTTCTCGTAGTTCCGTTCTGCTAACTGGCGGTAGGTCTGAATTAACAGGTCATTCTCCGGTTTGCGAGTCTTCAGCTGTTCGAGAAATTGATCGACCTCCTGGGGCTTGTCGTTTCTGGCAGTCAGCAGAATCAGGTTGGCCAGGATCTGATTGAACCGGACCTCATTCGGAAACTGTTTCAGATATTCTTTGGAGAGGGTCTCTGCGTCGGCATATTTTTTGAGTGAGTTGAAGCTGTTACTTTGCAGGATCAGCGCGTCGGCGTATTCACTTAATGTTTTATCGGCTTTGGGATCTTTCAAGTACGGTTCCAACACGGCGATCGATTTATCGTACTGCTTCAACTTCTGGTAGGTGCGTGCGAGATACAGGCGTGCCAGCAGTCTGGTTGTCTCCAGTTCGGTCTGGTCGAGTACCGCCTGGAAATGGATCAGCGCGGCTTTCAGATCTTCTTCTTTCCCCTGCTCATCCCGAATGCGGCCTCTTAGCAGTTCCTGATGCAGCCGCAGGCCGCTTTTGGGATATTCTTTTTCAAACCGGGTCGCCAGTTGTTCGGCTTCTGCCAGTTGATCCGTCAGTAAGGCGGCTTCAATCGCAAAATGCAGACTGTCGTCGGCGAGATCACTTTCGGGCGTTTGTTTTACCAGTTCGAGAAATAACGGCTTGGCGAGCGCTGGTTTGCCGGAACGTAACAGGGCATCCGCCAGTTGATAGGTCATCTGCTCTTTTTGTTTCGGATCGGGCTTCGATTTGAGCGCCGTTTCGAAAGCGGTAATCGCTTCAGGAAATTGACCGGCGCCTTTGAGGCTGACCCCTTTCCAGTACAGGGCATTGGCTGCCTGCGCGGGATTTTTGGCGACAATGTCAAACTGTTCAACTGCTTTGACGAATTCATTCAGATCGTAAAAGGCATAACCGGCATTGAGCCGTGCGGTGATTCCCAGGGGACTTTCCGGAAATTTTTTCGGTAACTCCAGAAAAGCATTTGCCGCTTCCTGAAATTGTCCACGATCGAACAGGGAAGTCGCTAACGACATTTGGGCGTCGCTGCCGCGCGAATGATTTTTTTTCCCGGCAATTTCCTTGAACTGTTTTTCTGCTTCTGCGGATTGTTTGTTTCGCAGGTAAGCCGACCCGAGACCGAACTGGGCATCTTCGTGCATGGCCCCTTCCGGATGGCGTTCCAGCGAACGCTGAAAACTTTTCACGGCCAGATCAGGTTTACCGCGCCGCAGCATGACGTCGCCGAAATAAGGGTACGCCCATTCTTCCAGGTCATGGTTGGGATAGAGTTTCAGAAATTCGGTGAATTCCCTGTCCGCCGCTTCCAGATCGTCGAGCAGGTAACTGCATTCACCAATGCGGTAGAGTGCATCCGGCAGGTTTTTGTCTTTCGGATACTGTTTTGCAAAGTCACGCAGCACATCCCGGGCGTCCTTGTATTTCTGCTGATTGACGAGCGTTAACCCGAGATAAAATTTGGCCAGCGGAACGTCGGCGTGCTTCGGGTACTCTTTCAAAAATTTCTGAAAGGTTTCGGTTGCCAGTTCCCAGCGGTTTTGCTTATACAAGCCGATGGCCAGTTGAAATTCGTCTGAGGCCTTATCCGCCAGTGTGAACTGAACGGGCAGCAGAACCAGAAACAGGAAGCTCAGACAGAGTTTGCTGATACGTAAATCGTATGAGCAAGCGGTCCGGATACGGTTATTCATCATGTTGGAATCGTGAGTTCAATCTAAAAAGGTAAAGTGACACTGATTCATATTATCGTGAGTCTTCCGGCAGAGGCAAGCGGCGTTACCGAAAACTCGGTCCGCAGCCGCGAAAACCCGTTGTTTCAGCAGATTTGTATATCGGTACCAACCCTGTAACTCACCAAATCGGACGATGTTAAATCAAATTCGTGACGGATGTCTCTCACAGGCTCGATGCACGCAGGTCAGCTGCCTTGAAAATGCTGATCTGCAAAATCGAGGTATTGCTGCCAGTCAAAATCGGTGACATCGTGTTTGCCGGTTCGAATATGATAACCCATGCGCTGTTTGACCGGCTGATTGACGTCCGGCATCTCTTTCGCACCGAAGCCGGACGTGTCCAGTAATTTGTAGACTGGCTCTGCATACAATACGGAGAGAAATTCTCCTCGCGGATCTGCCCACCGGTCTTCCTCGGCACTGGCCACATACACGGGACGGGGGGCGACCAGAGCAACCAGCATGTGCTGATCAACGGGCAGTTCATCTTCTTTGTCGATGTACTTATTGAAGTTATCACAGAACCAGTGCGGAAAGGCATTGTTGATCACATTCAGCGTTTCGCCAAAACGGCGCCGGCTGAGTGCCGCCCCGCCGCAGCCGGAGTCGTTGGAGATGACCAGCGCAAACCGCTGATCCTGAGCGCCGGCCCAGAGCGATGTTTTACCCAGTCGCGAGTGTCCCATGACGGCGACATGTTGATGGTCGATTTGATCATCGGTTTCGAGATAATCCATCGCGCGGCTTAATCCCCAGGCCCAGGCGGCAATCGTACCCCATTCATCAGCGGCCGGTTTTGAGTTGCCGTCCCTGTTAAACAGGGAGTGCACGCCATTTTTAAAACCATCGTCGTAATCAGGATCGATATCCCCGCAGTAAATGGCAACCAGCCCGTAACCGCGGTCAATGATCTGCTCGACGGGCCAGCGCGAAGCCGAGGTCCCGCGTGATTTTTCCGTGGCTCGATGATTGACGACACCTTTTTCCTGATTAGCCCGCATCCATTTTGTGGAAAGCGTGATTTCCGGGTCAGCGGCGATCGTGTGATTGCCGTAAAAATTCAGCCCCATGAAAACCGGCACCGGTTTGGTTGCCTTGGCGGGCAGATAAATCAGCAGGTCCATCCGCGGCTCTTCTTTTTTGCCGGTAAAATAAATGGAGACCTCTTTGCGGATTGCTTTGCCGTTCAAAGCATCATTCTTTTGCGAGGTGACTTCGAACAGCATGTTTTTCGGCGCGGCTGGGCTTTTGCCGTAGACTTCACTTTCGAACAGACGCAGGATTTCAGGACGTCTGACTTTCCACCAGAGTTCGGCTGAATCCACCTGCTTGCCGTCTGATGTCAGTAACGGATCGGGCAGCGTAAATTGCGGGACCTTTGCCTCGTCATAATTGGGCTTGGGGCGCTGTGCCCGGGCTGTCTGACTGCAGATCAGGCAGAGAGCAAACACAATCGATGTGGTCAGGAGCAGTCGTTTCATCTGATTCAGAGCCTTTATTCTGGTGGGTTTTCATCAATCTGAAGTTTGGCGATGTCGCTGGGAACCCTTCAGGCTATCATAATCGGGAGCGATATTTCAAACCTGTATTCTAAATCGTGTGCGTTTTCGCAATGATTGGCAATATGAAATTCACCGGTTGCTGGAAAAACGGGATTTATTATTATCTGCTTGCGCAGGGAGTGGGGGGGATTTTATGGTGGTGCCTGCTGTTTCTACGGCCTCATTATCGTTCCTGGTTTCTTGCGGAAACATTACCGGAACGCGTCCTGATTTCGTTCTGGTTACCCGATTGTTTAATCTTTATTACGGGTTCAATGGCGGCCGCTTATGGATATAGAAATCGCCGAAGCTGGTTTCCGCCCGTGCTTTATTTTTTAACGGGGGGCATTTCTTATGTCAGTCTCTATTGTCTAACGCTGAGTTTTTCAACACACGGAGGTTGGCCGGGTACTTTGGTCATGTTGTTCTGCATGCTCGTAATGTTATTGATCTGCCTGGTTTTAAACAGTGATCAGCACAGGGAAATCTGAGGAAGTCGATTGCGATGAAGAGGTTTTTTGTTCCGGGTGCTGAAGAGTCGCCGCTCTGGTGGATCCTGCTCAAAGTCTTTTTTCAAACCATCCTATTCTGGTGTCTGTTTCTGGTGGTGATTCCCGCAGGGCTGATCTGGTTGGAATCCTGTTTGGGCTGGAACCGGTTTCACATCACAGGTCAGCAACTGCTGGGCATGCTGCTGTTTGTACTGGGAGGCAGTCTGGGACTGACCAGTGGTACAATCATGGGGATTTATGGCCGGGGTACGCCACTGCCTTTGGATGCAGCACGTCGACTGGTAGTCGTCGGCCCTTATCGCTACGTTCGCAATCCGATGGCAATTGCGGGGTTAACGCAGGGTGCGGCTGTTGCCTTCTATTTTGGTTCGTGGCTGACAATCGTGTATGTGATCACAGGTATTTTTCTCTGGAATTATTTTGTGCGGCCTGTGGAAGAATCGGAGTTACTGCAGCGATTTCAGGAGGAATATTCCATGTATCGTAGTGCCATTCGCTGCTGGATTCCCTGCTGGCGGGGTTATCAGCGGCCCCTGCAGACGCAGCCGGATCGGGATTGAATCGACAATTATATTCCTGAATCTCGTAATCTGTGTCTATAATCGTTAACATGGACCTGATGAAATAATTTGATTTACTAAATGGCGCTGTGGGTTGCCCGGATATAACGCAATGAAGAATCTGTCCCAGGCAGAAGAGATCGATGAAATCCGCACAATGGTGCGTAAGAGTGGTTTGCGAAGTACTTCCGCTCGCATTACCGTGATCCAGTTTTTGCGTCAGGCCAAATCGCCTCTGACACATGCAGAGATTGCAGAAGACCTGACTCCGCTGGGATTTGACAAGGCGACCGTATATCGCAACCTGATCGACCTTGCTGAAGCCGGTCTCGTCAAACGGACGGAACTGGGAGACCACGCCTGGCGGTTTGAATTACGCAATCCGGATGAACCAGAGGATGCTGAGCATCCGCACTTCGTCTGTACCGAGTGTGGCAGTGTTTCCTGCCTGCACGATGTTGACTTCAAGACTCCCAAAAACAAGCAGTGGTCTCAGGTGGGCAGGGTCACAGAAATTCTTCTGAAGGGAATCTGTCACGACTGCGAAGAAGTTTGAGCCGGATCATGTTCGGTTAATGGTTGTGACTGTGATCGTGGCTGTGTCCGGCTGCGGGATTTGATGAACCGGGGGCATGACTGCCGTGATCATGCACGTGAGCTGGTTCAAGAAAACCAATCCCGTAGGCCAGCGCGATTCCCAGCAGAAGCACAAACGAGAGCCGAAACCGGTTATGAGAATGAAATTCCATTTCCGGCAGTAAGTCTCCCAGCGAAATACAGAGAAAAACACCCGCCGAAAACGCGAGGGCACAGCCAATGATCACGTGCTGATTTTCAGAAAACTGTTGAACGCCCAGAAAAAACAAGAGGGCTCCCAGCGGACACATCAAGGCAAAACCGAGGTTCACGGCATTTCGCCAGCCCGCAGACCAGCCGCCGGCCGCCATGAGCGAGGTGATGGAAACCGCATCCAGAGGTTTGTGCAATGCGATCGCGAGAAACGTTCCCAGCCCGAACAGCGACAGAAAAACTTCATGATGCTGCTCGGCAATGATGCTGGCTCCCAAAGCCAGTCCGTCGATCAGCGTGTGTAATGCCAGCCCCAGCGCGATGCCGACCCAGCTCAATTTATGTGTATGAGTGTGCGAGTGCACGGGAGCATGCGCGTGATGGTCATCACAGTCATGATCATGGTCGTGACCATGTCCGTGGTCGTGCGTTTTTCCTTCTTCCAGTTCCACGGTTCCGTGCTGGTGAAAGTGAAAGGTGCGGAGCAGAAAGAATAAAGTCAGAATGCCAGCCATCATCCACCAGACAGCCCGATCCATGGACCCCATTTCAGCGACGGCATGCGGTAAGAGATGGAAGACGCCAATGCCCAGCATCAGCCCGCCAACAAAACTGATCAAGGTTTCCATGCGCGTATGTGTTAAACGGACCAGCGACGGTAACCAGCCTCCCAGCAGTGAAGCAAATACGATCAGACTGCAATAAATGCCCAGCAGGGTATAACTCCACGTTTTGCCGCTTTGTTCATTTATTTCGCCACTGATCACAGCAGGCGATGCGGTCGCATTTTCGGAGACCGCGTTCTGCCGAACGGGCTCGGCTGCGACCGTCGGCCGCGAAATGAAGAATCCAGGTGCCATCAGAAACACAACCAGAGGGATCATCAACAGCAGCAGTGTGAGTCGAACGTCTTTTTTGAAGTGAGAAAGCGGTTTCATTAGGTTAAAAAGCCACCTGAGATCCAATTTTACAACTTGAGGCTGCCGGAATTCTACAGTCATCGGCAATCATGTGTTGTAATAGCAAATAAATTGCGATTGAATTTAACTTTTATTACGGATCAAGGCAAGAGCCCCCTCTTACGTTCTCGCTGAACTTTCTGAACTTCTGCTACGGCTGGTCGTGTTGCTTAGTAGAATATGAAGCCACAAGCTCTGGTATGACCTAATTTGGCACAGCTCCTGGTTAAAAACTGTGTCGTCGCGACTTCAGAAAATCACTCAAGTAGTTCTGATAAGTTCAGATATAAACAACCTTTAGAGTGTTAAGCTATTCCGGTTAAGTGTTCTTTCTGGCGTGTGAGCAATGGGAGGTCGAATGTGAAGGGTCTTCATCATTTCTTAATATTTTCTTAAAAAAAGAACCGCCGATAGATCCTTTATACTCGAACTGTTTCTGCATGGTAGCATGGACAGTGCACATTTAGGCGGTATTGTCCGAAATGGATTTCGGGCGAAGAAACATCAAGGATGACAATGCGCACATTCATTAATTTTGCAGGGTTCTTATTCCTGCTGGGGGCCATAGTCCCTTCTCAACATCTATTCGCTGAAGAGACCAAGCTCAGTTCTGAACAACTGGAACGTCTGCTGGAGCGATTAGAAGCCGCCGAGAGTCGTATTCAGGAACTGGAGCAGCCAAAGCCAACGAAGGCAAAAGCGAATATACCGCCGCCTGCGCCCGCACTGCCACCCTATCTGAAAGAAGTGGGAGGAGGGCTTGATGATTCGGAAGAATTGCTCATCAACAATTTTCGAGATGAGGCAGGTGACCCGCTTTTAGAAAGCCGTCTTTCGACTCTCGAAGAAGACTGGAAAAAATTCAGCGAATCCGAGCAGGAAAAGAAAGCCAAAGACGCTTCCAAAGCGACGACCTTGAAGGTCTTTGGTCGAATTCACCTGGATAGTTGGAATTTTTCTGACAGTACTCCTGGTATTGCCGCCTTCAATAATCCTGGTGACCCGATGGATCCGGAAAATCGGTTTGAGTTCCGTCGTCTGCGGATTGGTGTTTCCGGTGACATTAAAGATAACATGCTCTACAAATTTGAGTACGACTTTGGTAATCCTGGTAACCCGGCCTTCAAAGATGTTTATATGGGATGGAATGATCTACCCGTCTTTCAAACACTCTTGGTCGGTAACCAGAAACGGCCTCTGGGTATGGATCACCTTAACAGTAGTCGTTACAACACATTTCTGGAACGTCCTCTGGTGATTGAAGCGTTCAATGAAGATGCACGACGTCTGGGGATCTGTGCCTACGGTGTTTCAGAAGATGAAACCTGGAACTGGCGCTACGGTATCTTTAACCTGGAAAATATTGCCGGCGATGGTCAATACGTTGGTGATGCAGGGCAGATGAGTGTCAACGGGCGTCTGGCAGGGACTCCCTGGTACGATGAAACCTCGGATGGGCGTGGTTATCTGCATCTGGGTATTGCAGATATGTGGGCGAATCCGGATGGGGATGCCACCGCTTCTGCGACTGACAACAATGAAGCCCGTTTCCGAACACGCCCTGAAGCACGTTCGGGAAATACCCGCTGGTTGGACACGGGAAGCATCGCCGGCGCAACCTGGTTTAATACACTTGGATTGGAAGCCATGTTAAACGTGGGATCCTTTTCGGTTGTCAGTGAATACCAGGTCACGAATGTCGGTCGCGGCGGTGCTGGTTCCGACCTGACATTTGAAGGTGCTTACGTGCAGGCAGCGTACTTCCTGACCGGCGAATACCAGCCGATTGATCGGAAGTCAGGTACGATTGCTCGAGTCAAACCTCTGGAAAACTTTTTCCTGGTGAATACCTGCGATGGAGACACAGCCAGTGGTTGGGGAGCCTGGCAGGTGGCTGCACGCTACTCTTATCTTGACTTAAGTAACGGCAATGTTACGGGCGGTGACGAACGCAACTGGACGCTGGGTTTGGTCTGGTGGTGGAATTCCCATGCCCGTATGCAGTTTAACTATATCCATGCTGAAATTGATGATCGTGGTCCCATCGATGGCTATACTGGTGGTAAGTCAGACATCTTTGGTACGCGGTTCATGGTCGACTTCTAACAGCAGAAAACCCGATCAATAACACAAAAACGGATACCTCATTCAATACAAATCAATCTCTCAGGAAATGAGTCATATGAAATATCTTGGAATGGTTTTACTGGCGATCACAGCCACGGTTGGGGGGGGGAATCAGAACTTCGCCGATTCCGGAACGCCCTGCAGTACTCAATCGAACAGTGCCTGCAGCAGCAACAACGGCTGCTCACAGGGTTGCAAAACCTGTCGGCTGCATGTGGAAACACTCAAAGTCAAAAAGCACTGCTATAACATTGAATGCAAAGATATCTGTATTCCTCCAGTGCGTTTTCCCTGGCAGAAGTGCTGCGAGCTGAAATGCGGTAAAATCAAAACCGTACGCGTTTTGAAAAAGCATGAATACACCTGTGAAAAATGTGGTTATAAGTGGACGGTTGAAAATCTCTGCGGTGACTGCAATTCGGGAAAATGCGAAACAACAGCGCCCCAACCCGTCCAGTCTGCTAATGCCCGGCCACCTCTGGCACCCGCGACTTCAATCAGAAAAAGGTAAACCACCATTCTGAATTGGTGTCCAAACCGTGATCTATTTTCTGATGAGTTTTATAGAAGCGCCTCCTCAACTTTGATTTGAGGAGGCGCTTTTTCATTGGATCGGCGAAGAAAATGATCGTGGTGAATAAATAATTTCTCCGGGACGGGTATTAACGCTTTCAATACAACAGGGATCTGGCATAATTAATGCGATATTAATGCGATCTGATGACGTCTCCTGAAACAGACACCAGCCCGTCCTGATGGTCGTTTTTTCTTTCATTTCTGATTGATTGTGTGGCACCATGATTTGTATCTCCGTGACTCCCGAATCCCGCAATTTTGCCAAAGTAGATATTCTGAATGCGGCTGCACAGTCTGATATGGTCGAACTCTGTCTGGATCGTCTGATTAAAACGCCGGACATCGGGGATTTGATTTCCGGTTTTGATGTCCCTATTCTGGTTTCCTGTCGCCGTCCGGAAGACGGAGGGCAGTTTAAGGGAACGGAATCAGAACGGGTTCAGTTATTGAAGCAGGCGATTATTGCAGAGCCGGCTTACATCGAACTCGATCTGGAAACCGCAAAACAGATTCCCCGTTTCGGGAAAACGAAACGCGTCATCAGTTATACGAGTTTAAAGAAACCACTGACTCAAGTGGACGATATCTTCGATGAGATGGCTGATGCCAAAGCAGATGTGATCAAGTTCACCTGGCCGACTCCCACTTTGCAGACGGCGTGGCCTTTACTGGCTGCCATCAGTCAGAAACGGAAGATCCCGGTGGTGGGCCTCGGGCTGGGGGCGGCCGGCATCACCTTTTCTCTGCTGGGCGTGAAGTATGGTTCTCCCTGGATCTATGCTGCTCTGGAAAAAGGGATGGAAGCTTGTGAAGGGCAACCCACGGTGGCGGAACTGGATGAAGTTTATCACTACAAAAAAATCTCGGCACAGACACGTTTCATCGGTGTGGCCGGTCTGGGAGTGGCAGAGCGACGCACGATCGAAGTGTTCAATAAAGCCTCTGAGCAGGCAGGCCTGGATTTCACGTGCCTGCCACTGGTGATCAATGACTTCAAGCAGGTGCATAAAATGCTGGGGATTTTGAAAATCCGTTCGCTGGTGGTGAGCCCGCAGATGGGGGAGTTTATTTTACCGCTGGCAGAGCATCTGGAAGAGTCGTCACAGCAGACCGGTTATGGCGATCTGCAGTTAAATCAGCCGGATGGCTGGCACGCTTATGATACGGTGCGACGCAGCGCCATCAAAAGCCTGGAAGCCATACTGGAACAGAAATCGTCCGGAACGAATCAGTCCTTTCAGCGCAAAAATATTCTGGTCCTGGGGCAAAGCGGTTTGACGAAAGCCATTGTGTTCAGTCTGACGCAACAGGGGGCCGTTGTCAGTGTGACTTCTCAGAATGATAAAGCGGCACAAGCCATTGCACGCACGTTTGATGTCCGTTACGTTCCGTTTGCCAACCTGTATGATACATTGACTGATATTGTGGTGCAGACGGATCCCGAATTGAAACTGGGACATAGTAAAAACGACTTAAACCCTTCGTATCTTCGGGAAAGCATGACGGTGATGGATATCAGCCAGCTGCCCGAAGAAACGGATCTGATGCGGGAAGCAAAAGGCCGGGGGTGTGCAGTCGTCTGTGCGGATGAAGTATATCGCAGGCAGCTCAGTCAGATTTTTAAAGCAATCACGGGCGAGGAAATTCCGGGAGAAGTTTTTGAAAGCCGCAGCGAGTACACGCAATAAAGGACGCCGGCTTGATTTCAAACGTCTTTCATTCTGGTGATCGATTGTGCCTGCAGCAGTCGCAGTCCGTTGAAAATGACCAATAGCGAAGCCCCCATGTCTGCTGCAATGGCCGCCCACAGGGAAGCATGATTCAGCACCATCAGGATCATGAACAGCACTTTGATGCTCAAGGCAAAGACGATGTTCTGGCGGATGATGTTCAGTGTGCGGTGCGAGTGTCTGATCAGCCACGGGATTTTCGTCAGATCGTCGGTCATTAAGGCGATGTCAGCCGATTCAATGGCCACATCGCTGCCGGCGACTCCCATGGCAATGCCCAGACTCGAACGGCTCATGGCGGGCGCATCATTCACCCCGTCACCCACCATTGCCACATACTGATATTCTTTGACCAGCGTTTCAATGACAGTGACTTTATCTTCCGGGAGTAATTCGGAATGCACCGCATCGATGCCGACTTCGTCCCCTACCGCCTGCGCAGTGCCGGCATTGTCGCCGGTGAGCATCACAACCTGTTCCATTCCGGCCTGATGTAACTGGCGGATGACTTCAGCCGATGTCTCGCGCACGCGATCTGCCAGGGCAATAAAGCCGCAGACATGCGTCTCATTGCCAATGACGACGACCGTCTGCCCGGCGTTCGAAAGTTCCTCAAGCTGCCGATGTACCTCAGCGGTTTCTTCCTTGCGTTCTTCCAGATAACGATGGGAGCCCAGCCAGAACTCTCTGCCGTTGATGAGCGCGGTGGCTCCTTTACCTTGAATAATCTGGTAGGCGTCCGCCGCCTGATAGGGTATCTGTTGTGCTTCCGCCGCGTCGAGAATGGCAATCGCCAGCGGATGATTGCTGTGCGCTTCCAGTGCGGCAGCGCGTTCCAGCAGTTCTGCTTCGGTATGACCGTTCAGGGGGACAATTTTGGTGACCACGGGTTTTCCGCGGGTGAGTGTGCCTGTTTTGTCTAAAGCCAGTGCTCTCAAGCGGGAAGGCGCTTCGACAAAGATGCCCCCTTTGATCAGCACGCCATTCCGGGCTGCGGCTGCCAGAGAGGCCACAATGCTGACCGGTGTGGAAATCACCAGCGCACACGGGCAGGCAATCACCAGCAGCACCAGTGCGCGGTAAAGTGAATCGTGCCAGCTGAGGTGAAACAGAGTAGGCAGTATCAGCAGGAGCAGGAACGCGACTGCCATCACGATGGGCGTATAAACCTTTGCGAACTTTTCTACCCAGAGTTCGGAGGGGGCACGACGTGTCTGTGCTTCTCCCACCATACGAATGATTTGTGCCAGGACAGTGTTTTCAGCCAGTTTGGTGCATTTTGCTTCCAGCATCGCGTCGCCGTTGATGGTACCTGCGAAAATTTCATCATCGGGCTGCTTGTTGACCGGAATCGATTCTCCCGTAATCGGTGCCTGATTGACTTCGCTGTTGCCTTTGGTCACGCGACCATCCAGGGGGATTTTATCGCCCGGTCGAATGAGAAAGATCGTGCCGACCTGCACCGATTCGGGGGCAACCGTCGTTTCATTACCCTCGGCGTCCCGGATGCGGGCAATGGGAGTCGTCAGGTCCATCAATGCCGCAACGGCTTTGCGTGCGCGGCCGACACTCCAGGCTTCAAGCAACTGCGAGAAGGCGAACAGAAACGCGACGGCTGCCGCTTCAAACCATTCATCAATAAACAGCGCGCCGATTACGGCGAGGCACATCAGCAGATTCATATCGGGACGCAAACGTTTGAATGCAAACCAGGCTTTGGGTAGCACAAACCAGATTCCGGTCAGGATGGCGGCCAGATACTGCAAGCGCACCGGGAGCGGCATAAAGCCGTTTGTCGCTTCTTCCGCGCCCAAAGCGGCACTGAAACTGCCGGTTAAACAGACATGAGTCAGAAATGCGGAACACATCATCAAACCGCTCAGGCCGGTCAGCAGGCTGCGGCCCTGACGAGACCAGAATGAGTCTGGCGCCGCCTGTTTATTTCTCGCATCCCAGATTTCGGCCCGCATGCCTGTCTGGCCGATGGCCTGAATGATGGCTTCCGCAGAGACCTCATCCGTTGACGGTTTGACAGTCATGCGCCGGTTGAGAACGTCGAAAAACAGACTATCTTCTCCACCAACCAGAGGGCCGAGTTCCCGTTTCAGAATGGAGACTTCTTCGACACAATCCATATCCTGGATTTTAAAAGTCAGTTCGACTGGTTTTTGTTCCATGAAAAATCGATATTCAGAAAAGAAAAAGAAGAGAACCAGTTTTAAATCAAAGGTGCCTGGATCATCAAATCATAGCACTTCGGCTGAAGAAACAGAAACTTCGGTTTTTTTTCTTCGCAAAATTCTGATAAAAGGTTTAAGATCCGGCTTTGATCGATTCAAGTGGAATAATTTCCACAACCGTTTTGACTGATGCTGCAACTAGGGAATGCCTCTCAGAAAAACCGTCCGGCCCGTCATCTCGCATTGGGGAGAGCGTGGCTCTGAATACGCGTCAAAAAACAGGTCCACAACGACCACTCGATAAATTAAGGATAAAAATGAGTAAAGACTATCTGGCTGTCAGGCGAAAAAAATTAGTTTCACTGCTGAAGCAGAACAGCGCGGAAGCCCTGCTGGTCACCTGTGAAACGAATGTGACTTATCTCACGGGATTCAGTGGCGATTCCACTTATCTGCTCATCGGCAAGGGGCAGACGGTTTTAATCAGCGATGGCCGGTATACCACGCAGATCGAGGAGGAATGTCCTGGCCTGGATGTTTATATTCGCGCGTCGACCGAGTCGATGATGGTGGCTCTGGAAAAAGTGTTGAAAAAAACACGTCTCGCCAAACTGGGTTTCGAGAGCCATATTGTCACCTGTGCAATGCTGGAATCGATGCGTGGTGTTTTACCTGCTGTCGAATGGATCCCTGCGGTCGATCTGGTTGAAGAATTACGAATGGTGAAAGATGCTTCGGAAATCGAGGAAATCCGCGAAGCCGTTCAACAGGCGCAACGCGGATTCGAGGTGTTTCGTGCGATGTTGACGGATGAGATGACCGAATTACAGGGAGCCCATGAGCTGGAACATGCCATGCGACGTTTCGGAGCGAGGCAGGCCGCCTTTGATCCGATTATTGCCGTCGGCGAACGCGCGGCACTGCCGCATGCGATGCCGACGCAGAAACGGATCGGAGAAGCCCCCTTTCTGCTGGTCGACTGGGGCGCGATGACACAGAAAGGTTATCGGAGCGATTTGACGCGTATGATCGTACACGGCCGCGCTGCCGGCAAATTCGAAAAAGTCTACCGGACTGTTCTGAAAGCACAGATGGCGGCGATTGAAAAAATTCGCCCCGGAGTATTGTGTAAAGACGTGGATCAGGTGGCACGGGCGATCATCAGTAAAGCAGGTTTTGGAAAGCATTTCACGCACAGTCTGGGGCACGGGATCGGCCTGGATATTCACGAAGGTCCTCGCCTGGGGGGGAATATTTTGACGGAACTAAAGCCGGGCATGGTGGTGACGGTCGAACCCGGAATCTATCTGCCGGGCTGGGGAGGCGTCCGGATTGAGGATGATATTTTAGTGACCCGTGATGGACATGAAGTTCTGACCAGCGTACCCAAAGATTTTGAATCTGCCTGCGTGTCGTGAGGGGCGTGCAAGGGAGTACTGTTCATATGCTTGGTTTGTGTCGGTCAGTTTCTGTGCCTGAGCGCAGGTGATGGTAAAATCGTTAAAAAAGTGATGATCTGAACTTAAGTTGTTTCCTCACAATCATTATTCCCGCTTCTGTCGAGGCTGAATTTATTGGAGAAACTCGGCTGTTTCACTTGGTTTTCGAGGGCGATTTGTCATAGAATCTCATTCTTAACAAGTCAGGCGAGGTAGAGCGTGCGCGCAATCTGTGTGTTCGGTCCCTTTCCAGATAGAGTCAGACACTGGAGTTTAAAACAGGAACGGGTTGCTGACGAGAGTTTGCGTAGAGTTCCATCAACATGACCGCAGGCAATGCGAATGCAGCATGAGAAATGAAATAAGGTATGGCAATGGCAAAAAACGAGGTGCCGAAAGGTGAACCTTTCGATTTGGAAAAACTTCAAACACTGTTTGAAATGATGGAAAAGCACGGACTGACGGAAGTCAATCTGAAGCGTGGTGAAGAGACCTGGAAATTACGCCGTGGTCCACAGGAATCGTTTTCAATGGTTCCTGCAGCACCCATGTCTCACCCGGTTCAGCACTATGCAGCACCAGCGCCCCCGCCTCCTGCTGCTGCTCCACAGGAAGCCGCACCCGCAGTTGAGTCTGGTCCCGTGATCAAGAGCCCCACCGTGGGAACATTCTACGCGTCTCCCAGCCCCGATGATCCTCCGTTTCTGAGTATCGGATCCAAGGTGAGTGCCGAAACGATCGTCTGCATTGTGGAAGCCATGAAAGTGTTCAATCAGATTCCTGCTGAGATCAACGGAACGATTACCGAGATTCTGGTGAAGGATGGCGAAGCGGTCGAATTCGGCCAGCCTCTGTTCAGAGTCAGTCAAGGCTAAAGCCTGTTTTTGTAGAATGTTCGCGATGCCGTGATCAAAACGGTTGCGATCAGAATTTCAAATGTCGGATCCTTTTACCAAGTCAAAAGCAAATGTTTCAAAGAATACTGGTAGCAAACCGAGGCGAGATTGCATTGCGGGTGATTCGCGCCTGCCGTGAAATGGGCATTGAATCCGTTGCGGTTTTCAGTGAAGCAGATCGGGGCGCACACTATCTCTCTTTAGCGGATGAAGCCATCTGCATCGGCCCCGCTGCGGCAACGGAAAGTTATCTGATGATCAATCGCATCATCAGCGCTGCAGAAATCGGCAACGTGCAGGCCATTCACCCCGGTTACGGTTTTCTGGCAGAAAACGCCCATTTTGCGGAGGTCTGTCGCAGCTGCAATATTGAGTTTATCGGCCCGCCACACGAAGCAATGGCGAAACTCGGAGATAAAGTCTCTGCACGTGAAATCGCCAAAGCAGCCAACGTGCATTTATCGCCGGGAACCGAAGGACTGGTGACCGACGAATCCGAAGCGTTAAAAGTCGCGAAGGAAATTGGTTATCCGGTTCTGATCAAAGCCACCGCAGGCGGAGGCGGTAAAGGCATGCGGGTCGCCCGAAACGATATTTCGCTGAAAGCCGGCTTGAAGGCGGCGTCGGCGGAAGCGGAAGCGGCGTTCAAAAATGGCGGCGTTTACCTCGAAAAATATATTGAAAATCCCAGGCACGTCGAAGTGCAGATTATGGCAGACAATCATGGGAATGTGGTCCATCTTTGGGAACGTGATTGCAGTCTGCAACGCCGTCACCAGAAGCTGGTCGAAGAGAGCCCGGCTCCCAATTTGCCGCATTCCGTACGTGAAGACATCTGCAAAGCAGCCTGCCGATTAATTGAAACCGCCGGCTATACCAATGCGGGAACGGTTGAATTCCTGGTCGGGCCTGATAACCAGTTTTATTTTATCGAAGTCAATGCCCGGATTCAGGTCGAACACCCGGTGAGTGAACTGGTGACGGGAATCGATTTGATCAAACAGCAGATTCGGGTCGCCGCGGGGGAAAAACTGGAATTCAAACAGAAGAATATTCCCTGCAATGGTTCTGCCATCGAGTTGCGCATCAATGCGGAAGATCCCGAAAATGATTTTCGTGGATCACCCGGCAAAATCACCAAATTGCGAGTGCCTGCCGGTCCGGGCGTGCGGTTTGACTCGCATATTTACGAGGGATACACAGTCGGCCCTTATTACGATTCTCTGATAGGCAAACTAATTGTGCATCGGCCGACGCGCGAAGAGTCTCTGGCGTGCATGAGACGTTGCCTGGATGAATTCGTCATTGAAGGGATTAAGACCACAATCCCCCTGGCGAAAAAGATCTTTAGTCACTCGGCATTTATTGAAGGTAAAGTCGATACCACATTTATCGAACGCACCTGGTAAGAAAATTCCGATCGGTTATTTAACACGGCGTGAAAACGGATTGTTTTGTATTGTAACAGGCTCGCAGACACACGCGTTCGTGAATCTGAGTATGAGTCCCTTGTCGGCAAAACGAATTCGTGCCTCAGGCGAAGTTTCGCTCACTTCAATTTGTTGTATGGTTCATTTTTAAGTCTCACATACGACATGAGACTTTACTTTTTAACGAAACAGGTACAGGTAGGAAAATGAAAGTAGGCATTTTAACAGGCGGTGGTGATTGTCCCGGTTTGAACCCGGTGATCCGTGGTGCAGTGCGAGTGATCTGTAATGCAGGCGGTGAAGTTTATGGTTTGCTCGAAGGCTGGCGCGGAGCCATCGAAGGCAACTATATCGAGCTGAATTCAGAAAACACTGATGATATCATCTTCAAGGGGGGCACAATTCTGGGATCATCCCGCACGAACCCTTACAAAAATGCGGAAGTAGATGTTCCTAAAGTGATCGCCACGATTGAGAAGCTGGGCCTCGATTGCCTGATTGCCATCGGCGGCGATGATACTCTGGGTGTCGCCAGCAAGCTGTGGAGCGATCACAAATTGCCCGTGATTGGCTGCCCCAAAACCATCGATAACGACCTCAGTTCAACCGATGTGACTTTCGGTTTTGATACGTCGATCAATATTGTGATGGAAGCCGTGGACCGTTTGCGTACTACCGCAGAGTCGCATCGTCGGATCATGGTTGTGGAAACCATGGGACGTCACGCTGGCTGGATTGCCTTGTTCTCCGGTCTGGCAACCGCCGCCGATTACACGCTGGTTCCGGAAATTGAAATCGACATGGACCGGATGATAGAAGTCTTGAAAAGACGACGTGCCAAAGGCAAAATGTATGGCATTGTGATTGTCAGCGAAGGGGCACAGTTCAGTGCGGAAGAAGGAGTCATGACTCAGGATGGTGAAGTCGATGATTTCGGTCACGTGAAACTGGGCGGCATCGGCGAAACCGTTGCCAATCTGATCGAAGAACGCACGGGCTTCGAAACCCGACACGTAACTCTGGGCCACCTGCAACGTGGCGGTTCACCCAGTGCTTATGACCGTGTTCTCGGAACACGTTGTGGCGTTCACGCTGGTTGGCTGGCACTCAAGCATCACTTCGGTTACATGGTCGCATTACGGGGAACTCAGGTTGTGCCTGTCGCTCTGGCAGATGCGGTCGGCGAAATGCGGGCGCTCGAGAAGAATTTCCTCGAAGAAGCCGACGTGTTCCTGCAGTAGATCTGGCATGCGAACTCATCGTTAAAAGCACAGGGCGCTGGCAACAGCGCCTTTTTTTACGCTTACGGAAGGATGTGTGGCTGACAGACGTTCGAAACACGTTTTCCGGTCAGCAGGAGCCGAATTAATTAACAACCTTATCTATTAAGCATTCTTGGGTTTCATGGTAGATAAACATCCCCTGGTCTGTTTAAGATAGTAGGTCAGACTCATACCCGCTATTTAGCTTAACCTGCCAGAATGAGAGACCGCTCTCAACGATTTTGATTTTCTTCCCGGAGGGACTAATGACGTCACAGCGCTCGATTCACCTGCCTGCCTTTCTGCTACTCGCAATGTTCTGTTTCTGCCTGTTTTTGAACTCACCTGAAGTAGAAGCAGCCGAGGACGGATTCAAACCGATCTTCGACGGGAAGACACTCAAAAACTGGGACGGCGATCCCCGTTTCTGGTCGGTAGAAGACGGAGCGATCACGGGAAAAACCACCAGAGAAAATCCTACCAAAGGGAATACGTTTCTGATCTGGGAGGGAGGCACTCCTGCCGACTTTGAATTGAAGCTGCAGTATAAAATTATCGGTCACAACTCGGGTATCCAATATCGCAGTTTCACGGTTCCCGGCGACGATAAATGGCGGGTGGGCGGATATCAGGCTGACTTTGAAGCCGGTGATAAATATTCCGGCATTCTCTACGGCGAGCGGTTTCGTGGTATTCTCGGTGAACGCGGACAGAAAACCGTCATCGGAAAAGATCACAAACCCAAGGTCGTCGGTTCTGTCGGCGATTCTGACGAGATCCAGAAAAAGATCAAAAAAGAAGACTGGAATGAGTATCACATTATCGCCCGCGGTAATCACTTCATTCACAAAATTAACGGCGTGACAACCGTTGATGTCACCGATGACGATGTCGAACAGCGGCGCGCGGATGGAATTATCGCACTGCAGCTGCATCAGGGACCGCCGATGGTCGTCCAGTTCCGCGATATCAAATTGAAGGAATTCCCTGCAGCGAACAAAACATCTGCGACGGACGGCGCTAAAAAAAAAGTAGTCCTGATCGCCGGTAAAAAAAGTCATGGATACGGCGCACACGAACATCGTGCCGGTTGCCTCTTACTTGCAGAAGCTTTGAACAACAGTGGTTTGAATATTGAAACCACTGTTGTGACGGAAGGCTGGCCCGAGGATGCCAGCGTATTGCAGAATGCCGACTCGATTGTCATCTACTGCGATGGGGGCGGCCGTCATCCTTACGTGACGCATCTGGATGAACTCAACAAGCTGGCAGAGCAGGGCGTAGGCATGGTCAATCTGCATTACGGTGTCGAGGTACCTAAAGGCCCGGCAGGAGATGCTTTTTTGCGCTGGGTCGGTGGTTACTTTGAGGAGTGGTGGTCGGTGAATCCCCACTGGGTCGCCGACTACAAAAGTCTGCCCGAACACCCGATTTCCAATGGTGTCGCGCCGTTTGCCATTAATGATGAATGGTATTATCACATGCGGTTTCAACCGGAAATGAAAAACGTGCAGCCCATTCTGACGGCGATTCCGCCCAAAGAAACGCTCAGTCGCCCTGATGGCGCTCACAGTGGAAATCCCGAAGTGCGTAAACTGGTGGGGCAGCCTCAGCATATGGCCTGGGCCTATCAGCGTCCCGATGGGGGCCGCGGTTTTGGTTTCACCGGCGGCCATTATCACTGGAACTGGGGTCACAACGATTTTCGCAAGCTGGTATTGAATGCCATCGCCTGGACTGCCAAAGCCGACGTCCCTTCCCAGGGCATCGATTCACCCCCTTTAACAGTCGAACAGCTGGAAGCCAATCAGGATTATCCCAAACCGGACAATTATAATCCCGCACGGATCAAAGCGATGCTGGCTGAGTGGAATCAATAATCGTCTTTTGCTTAGAATACTTTTTACACCTGAGACCCGAACTTAATCAGATCAAAAGGAAACTGACTCAATGAAGTACCGTTGGCTCGCCCTCATTCCTGCACTGTTCCTTAGCACGGCAATCGCTGTTTCCACGCTGTCTGCACAGACCGAACGTACGCCCGAAAAAGCTGTCCCCAGTTTAACAGTAGCCCCCGGTTTAAAGGCTACCCTGTTTGCTTCCGAACCCCGGATCAGCAGCCCTTCGAGCATGGACGTCGATTCACAAGGCCGCGTCTGGATTTGTGAAGTGGTGAATTACCGTGCCAATCTGCGGGAAATCACCACTCGCAAAGAAGGGGACCGCATTCTGATTCTGGAAGATACGAACGGCGACGGCACCGCCGATAAGACAACGGTTTTTTATCAGGGAAATGACGTCAACGGTTCACAGGGCATCTGTGTGCTGGGGAACAAAGTCATCGTCGCCGCCTCGCCGAATGTGTTTCTTTTCACTGATGAGAACAACGATGGCAAAGCTGACAAAAAAGAACTGCTCTTCAAAACCGCCGGCGGCGAGCATGACCATTCCGCCCATGCAGCGATCTTTGGTCCCGACGGGAAATTGTACTGGAACTTCGGAAACAGCGGCAAGCAGGTATTTGACCGCGATGGCAAACCGATCATGGAAAGCGATGGACGTCCGGTTCTGGATAATGGAAAACCTTACTGGGGGGGCATGGTCTTTCGCTGCAATCTGGATGGCAGCGACTTTGAAGTACTGGGACACAATTTTCGAAATAACTATGAGATCACCGTCGACTCCTTCGGCACCCTCTGGCAGTCAGACAATGACGACGACGGCAATCGCGGCGTCCGCATCAATTATGTGATGGAATACGGAAACTACGGTTATCTCGATCAACTGACGGGCGCCCGCTGGAATACGCCGCGGACCGGCATGCATGAGGAGATTCCCCTGCGTCACTGGCACCTGCGAGATCCCGGCGTTGTTCCCAACCTGCTGCAGACCGGCGCCGGTTCGCCGACCGGGATCTGCATTTACGAAGGTTCGCTCCTGCCGAAAAAATATCAGGGAGAAATTATTCACTCTGACGCAGGCCCGAATGTGGTTCGTGCTTATCCTGTCAAAAAAGAAGGTGCAGGTTACGAAGCCGAAATCGCGAATATCATTACCAGCGAACAGGACAAATGGTTCCGTCCATCCGATATCTGTGTTGCCCCCGATGGCTCTCTGTTCGTGGCGGACTGGTATGATCCCGGCGTTGGCGGACACCGGATTGGTGATCAGACACGCGGTCGCATCTTCCGCATCGCCCCTCCCGATGCGAAATATGAATTCAACAAACTTGATCTGAGTTCGATCGAAGGCGCGATCGACGGAATCAAAAGTCCGAATCTGGCAACCCGTTATCTGGCCTGGAATAAACTGCATGACCTGCAGGAGCAGGCTCTGCCGCAGTTGGAAGAACAGTATCAGTCTGACAACCAGAGGAACCGCGCTCGCGCCCTCTGGCTGTTGGCAGGCATCAAAGGCAAGGCGAATCAGTATGTCGAACGCGCGATCAAAGATGAGAATTCCGACATTCGCATCACCGGCCTGCGTGCTGCGCGGCGTTACAAACTGGACGTGATTCCCTATGTGCAACAGCTGGTCAACGATTCTTCGCCGCAGGTCCGTCGCGAATGCGCCATTGCCCTGCATCACAATCAATCGCCGGCAGCACCAGAACTCTGGGTGACTCTGGCGGATGAATATGATGGTAAAGATCGCTGGTATCTGGAAGCACTCGGGATTGGCATGGATGAGCAGGAACAGAAATTCATGTCGGCATGGCTGAAGCAGGTCGGCGACAAATGGGATACGCCCCTTGGCCGCGATCTGCTCTGGCGCTCCAAAATTCCGCTGGCGGTCCCTTATCTGGTCAAAATTGTCGAAAATCCGGAAACGAAGCTGGATGCACTGCCCCGTTACTTCCGCGCACTGGACTTCATTCCCGGCAAGGAAAAAAATGCCGCGGTGGCAGAGCTGGCGCTCCTGCAGGAACCGGGAAACAAAACACGCGAAACTTATATCATCGCCGAAGCCATTGCCCGCATGCCCGCGAATGTCGTGATGCAAGACAAAAAATATCAGCGTGCACTGGCACAGGTTATCGACAGCAGCCGGGGAACTCCCGAGTTCACAAAGCTGGTCGAAAAGTTCAAGGCGTCTCACTACTATCCCGAGTTAGTTGCGCTGGCCAGTCAGTCAGGAAAATCACAGACCGCCGTCGATGCCATCAGCGCTGCTCTGGCTTTGAAACAGAATGTGTTGATTCGCAAGTCCCTGAAAGAGAAAGCCGATACGGAGAAAGAACAGAATCAGAAACTGGATCTGATCTGGGCACTGGGCAGCTCCAGTCACAATGGCGCGAATGCGATCCTGTTAAACATCATCAACGACGATCAGGAACCGCTGGTCGATCGACGTGAGGCCGTCCGGGCAGTTGCCAAGTCCCGACCCGGCGCACATGCGCTGCTGGATCTGGCCGAGAAAGATTCGTTCGAACCGCAATTGAAGCAGACCGCCGCCGCTGCGATGTCGTCGACGATCATGAAAGACGTGAAAGAACGAGCCGCCAAACTGTTCCCGGCTCCCCCGACCAAGGACAATAAACCGCTGCCTCCGATTAATGTTCTGGCGGGCATGAAGGGGGATACCCTCGATGGTCGCGTGATGTTCAACACCAAAGGCACGTGCGCCAAGTGTCACATCGTCAACGGCATGGGCAAAGAGGTCGGCCCGAATCTGTCGGAAATCGGCAAGAAGCTGAGCCGCGAAGCGCTGTTTGAATCGATTCTGTATCCCAGTGCCGGCATCAGCCATAACTTTGAATCGTATACGGTGATTCTGGCTTCCGGAAATGTCGTCAATGGCCTGCTGATCAATAAAACCGACGACGCCATTACACTCAAAGATGTCGAAGCCATCGAACGTACCTTCAAAATGGAGGACGTTGATGAAATCATTCAGCAGAAGATTTCACTGATGCCCGCCGACCTGCAGAAAGTGTTGACACAGGAAGAACTCATCAACATCGTTGAGTACCTGACCACACTCAAACAGGCGCAAAAAATCGAAAAAGCAAGCCGGTAATTCGAGACAGAGGGGGCTGTTGATTTCACAGTTCCCCCCTGAAGCTTTTCTGGCACTCTTTTATTCCAAGCTGACCGGTGCGATCCCCTCCGTCTGCAGTGAGACACTCCCATGCCTGAAACCACCCGTTATCGTGAAATAGAAGTTGTCGGCACGCCTCGTGAGATGGGGCAGCAGCTGGGAGAGGCGGCTTGCGAAGAAGTGCGTGCCTTTTGTGAGGTGGCTCTGGAGCGACTGCAGGAAACGATACAGGTCAGCAGAGATCAGGCTCAAACGCTGGCGGAACAGTGTCTGCCATTTGCGAAAGGATATAGCCCGGATTCCGTCGAGGAACTGCAGGGTCTTGCTGAAGCAGTGGACCTGCCTTTCTGGAAAATCATGCTGTTGCAGATTCGCAATCAGTTTACTGCAGACCCCGATTCCGGTTGCACGTCACTCAGTCTGCCGGCGACTTCTCAACGCTCCGCGATTGTCGCGCAGAACTGGGACAATGATCCGGCCCTGGATGACTTTACCATCGTACTGACACGCCGACCGCTGGGGAAACCGGCGCTGATGACGCTGACCCAGGCGGGATTGATTGCTTATGTCGGCTTCAACGAAGCGGGTATTGGCGCGTGCCTGAATTCGCTGCCGGCACCGAGTCGGCCGCTGGGAGTGCCGCATTATTTCACGCTGCGGGAACTGTATGAGGCAAACTCCCTCGATGCCGCGGTCCACTCAATCCGGCGGGTACACCGTGCGATTCCGGCGAATATCATGCTGACGACACCCGAGGGGCCCGCGAATCTCGAAGTCACGATAGACGACGTGAAAGTTCTGCGTCCGGAAGAAACAAGCTGGATCACGCACACCAATCATTGTCTGCATCCGGACCTGTGTGAATATAACGAGCAGTTTCCGGAACTGATCGGCTCGCACCCCCGCAAAGCCCGCATTGATGACCTGCTCAGCGCGAACGCCAATGAAATCGGTGTCGAGGAAATCAAGGTCGCACTCAGGGATCATCAAGGACATCCTCGTTCCATCTGCCGACACGCCAATGATGAGCCAGGTTTCGGATTCTGGCAGACCGTTTTCTCTGTGATCATCGAACCGGCGCAAAAACGGATGCACGTCTCACGGGGAATGCCCTGCAGCGTGCCCTATGAAATCTATCAGCTATAAATTGTAAAATCGGATTTTACCATCACTATTATCTCTGGAATCCTGTGTGAGTGTCGGGTTTGATGTATCTTCAGCGGGGAACAGTCTGAAATGTCTGCAGACACCGTGGCAGAAGTTATCAAGAAGCAAACTGATTGGATCTGGTTAGATGAACGCAGAAGACATTCTCAATCGGGGGGTGGAGTTTCATATGCAGGGGCAACTTGAACAGGCGATCGCCGATTACACTCAAGTGATTGATAGTCCAAGTGAGGAACACGGGCCATGGATCCCTGTGGCGCTTTATCATCGTGGCATGGTCTATCATCAACAGAAGCAATTCGAGCTGGCAATGGCAGATTTTTCTCAGATCATCGAATGCCGATCAGGAATCTCTGATGAAGTTGTTGCCCATGCACTTTCCATGCGTGGCGGTTGTTTTATTGCTTTGGAGCAATTTGAGTCAGCGGTCTCTGATTATTCAGAGATGATCGAAAACCTGTCCGCGATACCCCGTCAAATGGTCATTGATGCACTTTTCAGTCGCGGGATGGCCTATGATCATCAGGAACAGTTTGAATTATCAATCGCTGATTTATCTGACGTCATCGAAAGCAGTAACGAAAACGCTTTGCCGACAGAATCACTCGCTTCAGCTCACTTTCATCGTGGTCAAGCTTACCGGCAACAGGGACAGATGGATCTGGCAATTGTTGATTTGAAAACTGCGTTCGCCACGAACGCGTTAGGAAATGCAGGCCAGCAAGCTGTGCGGGAGATGCTCGAAGAATGGGGTGAGGAAGCACCAGGCTGACTTGAACAGTTATTTTTTCCAAACTCAGCCACAGCGGCGTGGTTCCCTTTTTAGAGTCTTATTTATTTCTTTTTCGATGTATTTACGAGCTGAGTTACGATTCTAGGCGGATTCACGCGGTTGGACACATTCAAGTAACTGGCCACCACTTCAACCAGTTTTCTGCGGTCGACCGGTTTGGTGAGGTAGTCGTCGCAGCCTGCATCCAAGCACTTTTGTCGGTCTCCGCTCATGGCGTGGGCCGTCAAGGCGATGATGGGGCCCTGGTATTTGGCGGCTCTCAATAATTTTGTGGCTCCATATCCGTCCAGAACGGGCATCTGCATGTCCATCAGAATGGCATCGAACGGGCAGCCTGCCTGCATGGCTGCGGTTGCGGTATCAAATGAAATCTGTCCATTGTCGGCGACAGAGACTTTTGCGCCTGCTTTTTTCAAAATGAAACTGATCAGACGCTGATTATCGGGACCATCTTCAGTGAGCAGGATGTGATAGTTCTCGAGTGGAAACTCCGTCTGTGCTGCTTGCTTCACATCGGTTTTTTCGATGACCGGGTTCGCGACTTTCTTCAGCAGTCGCACGTTCTCTAACGGTCCGGTCTGAATGGTGACGGTAAACGTACTTCCCACTCCCATTGTGCTGGAGACGGAAATTGCGCCTCCGAGGAGTTCTGCCAGTCGTTTGCAGATGGTCAGTCCCAGGCCGGTTCCGCCAAATTTTCGCGTTACGGAATTGTCGTCCTGCATAAAAGGGAGGAAAAGATGTTCAATTTTAGCTTGCGCAATTCCCATGCCCGTGTCGATGACGTCGAACTGAAGTTGAGGGTGCTGATTTTTTTCCGTCAGCAGACGCGTCACGATCTGTACGGAGCCCGTTTCTGTGAATTTGATAGCGTTGCCCACGACGTTAATCAGAATCTGGCGCAGTCGTGTGGGGTCAGAGCAAATCGTTTCCGGGATCGGGCCGTCAAAATGGACTTCGAACGGTAGTCCCTTCGCCGCAGCCCGGACTTTCATCAGGGAATAGACATTGTCAATCAGTGCGTGAGGGGAGCAATTGACCTGCTCGACGACGAGTTTCTCCGCTTCAATTTTAGACAAGTCAAGAATGTTGTTAATGAGTTTCAGGAGATATTCGCCGTTTTCTTTGATCGTGAGCGCGGCATCGACATCATTCGGATGACTGGCGTTGTCGAGGATGATGTCGTTGAAGCCGAGAATGGCGGTCATGGGGGTCCGAATCTCGTGGCTCATATTGGCGAGGAATTCACTTTTTGCCCGGTTCGCAGCTTCAGCCGCTTCTTTGGCCTGGAGCAATTCGGCTTCCACCCGTTTACGCGATGTAATATCCGTGCCGTAAAGGTTAATGTAGTTCTCTTTGGTAACCGGAGTCATGATTAATGAGTAACAAAGTTCCTCCGCATTCAGTTCCATTCGCACGGACTCTTCTGAATCAAGGGCCTCCCGACAGTTGGCATAGACTTCCTCGGGCAGCGCCTCGCCAAGCTGAATGCCCCAGTGTCGGAGTAGAATGTTGCTGGAGATGTTTGCGTAAAGCAGAATTCCCTTGTCTGAGATTCGCAGTACCGGGTTCAGATTTTCATCGGGAAAACGCGATAATCGTTCGATTTCTCTGGTGGTGCGTTGCTGTTCCGTGATGTCAAGGATGATGGCAACGAACACGGGGCGGTCGCTGAGGATTGATATTTCGAGATGAACCTGTACCGGATAGTCAGTACCATCTTTTCGGCGGTGGACAGCCTTGAATTCGAGACTGTCATGCGTTCCTTCGAGCAGTGGGGCGATCATTTCCGCAAAGGAGACCTGTGATTTTCCCGGTTTGATATCAACGGGTGTCATCTCGCGCAGCTCTTCCATGCTGTAACCGATATTGTCACAGGCTCCCCGATTGACGTGAACGAACTTGAGGGACTTTTTATCAAAGATATAAATTTCGTTATGAGACCGATCCAGAATTTGACCGAAAGCACTTAACCGTTCTGCTTTTTGATTCATCGCCGCAAACGCACTGGTCTGCTTTTTTAATACTTCCGCCTGTTTCTGCAGCAAACGGTTTTTCTCCGCAATCATCTGATTGGCGAGTTGCAAATCGCGTGTTCGATTTTTGACTTGTGATTCCACAGTTACATTCGTCGCTTCCAGCGCAGCCTGTTGTTGCGCCATTGCTTTCATTTCCTTGAGACTCTGATTAATCGCAATCATCAGGAAAATATCTTCGAACAGCACCCACGCACTATGCTCGACCGCCCGCCAGGGGCTCGATGTGAGAACTCCAAATATGACCTGGGGGTCATAGAATCCAAAAACAGTGTGATCAATCACGACAACAGTCGTAGCAGATGCAAGTACACGCCAGTCTCGATAAAAGGCCAGGAATGCCAGTGAACCGAAGATGTGAAAGTGCATTTCGAGACGACCACCGCTCAGGTGGATTAACAGTGAAGACATCAGCATCTGGCTGACGGCAATTACCTGGCGGGTTAACGTCGAGCCGGGACGTTTCCAGGCAAGGTAAACGGGAAAAAGGGCAATCAGTCCGCCTGGAAAAACTGCCGCCCAGACATGCAGATGAGTCTCACTGTAGGCTCCGATCCACGTGCGCGGAGACAGCCAGACTGCAGTGCAGATACAGGCAAGCCACTGCACAATCATCAGACCGGCAAACAGCCGGTCAGTTCGCTGGTACAGATCGATACGGTTTTCGTGGAACAGATGATCTGCCCTTTGTGAAATCGTATGATCGAGCGATGTGGATTCTATTGTTGTAGACACGATTGTTTTTCCTTAATGCAGGCATCGTTTCGTTCCTGTAGCGGGCAACCGAAGACGAATGTCTGTTTTTGTTCCGCTGTTCCGTTTCTCAGGATTGCCTCAAGAGCACTTCTCCCGGCATTGTCTCCTGAATGACCTCGTGATTTTGTGATGCCGCCCTGAAACTGTAATTGACCATCCGCGTGATACAACAGCGTATAACCCGATGTTGACGCATGAAACCGGACTGCTTCCAAACCATCTTCATCACAGGCCACTTTGACGCCTGGAATTGCTGCTGCTGAAGACCAGAGGTCGGTTTTCTCCCAATCAGTTGCGAACCGGGATGATTTAAAGAACAGGAGATGTGCATCAACCTGTCCGGAGCAATGCGCCATCAACAAGGCTAATTCACGAATGCTGGCACGGGTACAGGGGCAGTGAGGGTGCGCAAACAGGATGAGTGTAGGGCGAATTTCATGCTGTTTTATCAAACAGTCCGCGGGCCAGTGCTGCGGTGATGCGGTCACTGGCCCGGGAGTAGTCTGGTACTCCCAGAGGGATGCCATGCCGATTCCCACCAGCACAATCCAGATGAGTGTCACGAAAGTAAACCACGCATGTTTCTGTTTGTGATGATACAACCTCTGCGCATCGCCAGGATCTGGACGGACGCGGGATGAAGTTGTTTCTTGTGAATTCATAATCTCTACCAGATCGTTTTCAGGCGGCTTTATTCTTCTTGCTCGTTAACGGTGCACAACACGGATGCGTGAACGGTGAATCTGCTATAAGATGTGCACTGTTACTCAGAGTGACAAATTTACAAACAGGCGTTCCCTGAAAACATATATTGCATTTGAGGAACGTGGTGGCAAATTACAGTCAAACCGGGCGCGTTTCGCGTAAGTAAAAATGGCCATAGAGAAGAGACTTTATAACCCCTAAAAATAAACAAAACCGGGGAGGAATTACCATGAAGAACAAATAGACCTCCTGCTTAACTGTGATTTCATAAGTGTTATGCAGTTCGGGGGTTCCGCATGGAACAAAGGTGAAAACCTCACCAATATTCGGCTGGCAGGTTTTGCTCCCGGATCTGGTCTCAGAAAGGAATTGTAGAGAGATTTACCCACCTGAAATATCAGTGTATTACCTCCCAAGCGACTTGCGAAACACAGGGGAGGGTGATTCTCATTGAAAGAGTGATCGGTGAAAGTAAAGACCCTGAGGCGGTGATCGGCAATCGAAGTTTGTCTCAGTACAAAACGATTACGATATCGGGCTCCAGTTTCGAATTGACTGTCTGATCAATTGATTCGATTCCGTCACCAGCGATGATTTCTCAGTAAACCGGAGCCGATATCCGTTCAACGCTGACCTCCATCCGCAGCAAATCCACTGGGTCGCCGAATTGCGAGTAAATGGCCACGTCGGCCGCGTCCCGCCCGTAGGCGATCGCCACGCGTCCCCCCTGCAGATTATCTTGAGTCGGATCGAACGTGTACCACCGCCCTCCGACATAAGCTTCGAACCACGCATGCAGATCCATGGGTTGAAGCGTCTCAAGGTAACCCACAACCATCCGAGCCGGAATCGAAAGCGCGCGACAACAGGCGATGCCTAAATGGGCCATATCGCGGCAGACGGCCTGTGACCGTTCATTGACTTCGCAGGCACTGATAATTTCCTGCCCCTCCCCCGGGGCATACTTGATCGTATTACGAATGTATTCGACGATCGCAGTGCACTGGTCGTAACCCGGCGCTTTTCCTTCGACAAGCGACGACGACAACTGAGTGAAGCGGTCCGATTCGCAATACCGACTGGGCAAGAGGAACGGCAGTGTTTCATCAGGCAACTGTTGTACGGGAACAAAGTGGGCTCCCGGTGCTGCGTCGGAGGAGTCGGCGGCCTGGATATCAAACGAAGTATGAAGGGAGAACGGACCCGCAGGTGCTACCAGTCGCTGGCAGAGGTTGCCAAACGGGTCGGTGAATTCGACCGCCGGTACACTGGGTGACAACACGTATTGTTCGCGGCCCACCCACTGCTGATTTCCACTGCGGGGACGAAGCATCAGCAAAAACGGAGTGTCAACCGGAATATTGAATTCAAGCAAGCAGGATGCATGTAACCACATGAAAAGCGAGTTCCGACAGGAGAAAATGTAAAACTGGTCCAATTCGACACCATCAGCATTCAGCGTCGAGTCATTATAGCACCAATACAGAGGTGGCAGCGCGCTTACGATTGATTAAAGTCCGTTTCGACAGCACTCATGTCGGTTTGTTATATCCCGCCAGATTCTGTTCAGTTTGGAGATGGTCTTCAGCAACCGGCACTTTTCAGATCGTCAATTCGATCTACCAGCACGATGCATGACTGTATTCTAGATGGCAATCAAAGAAATGACAGTGGTTAGTTATCGATTATGTTTGGTTGAATTGGCTGGCGAAAACGCCTCCCTCAAATCGAATGCGGGTGAGCAATAAAAAAAGGACTCACGACGAATAGCCGTAAGTCCTTTGATATTCAGTGCCCAAGAGAGGACTCGAACCTCCACGGGGATATTCCCCACTAGCCCCTCAAGCTAGCGCGTCTGCCATTCCGCCACTTGGGCTTGTTTTTGAGTGAGATCAGACGGTCACTCGAATTGCCTGAAACCGACTCAAAGTCGAGGATTTCCCAGTATAACAATCCGGGGAGGCCCATCAAGGGACGTGGATGGCAATCTATGGGTGAAAATACCGGGATTTTGTGAAAATGCACCTGCAATGAGTTTAAACTTCCCCTCCCGTAAAATCAGCATTTTTGTAAACTACGGGCCGCTTAATACAGTTGATCCCGGCAAATTTCAGCGAATCGCTGATGCTGGGCACCTGTTTCGCGTTGAATCTGTTCGAACAAGGATGTCCGATGCCGTTTTTTACCCGCTGGAACACTCAAACCAGAACTCAGGCTACGCGCATCGGATTCGTCTTGATCCTCGGTTTTCTTGCTGCAGCGCAGAATCTGTTTGCTGACATCGTATCCCCGTCTGCAGGTTCGCCGCTGCTGGATGATGCGAACTTGAACGCCGTTCAGTTTCTCGGATCAAAAATCGGCTGGGCCGTTGGTGACCGGGGTGTGATTCGGAAAACGGAAGACGGCGGACGAACCTGGCAGTTTATAGCCAGTCCGGTGCAGGCTCCGTTGCGGCATCTCTGCTTCCTGACGAATCAGATTGGCTGGATCGCTGGCGGTGGAACGGCGGCTTATGGTCATCTGAATCAGGGAGTGCTGCTGTTCACAAAGGATGGTGGGAAAACCTGGGAAGAGCTGGTTCAGAAACGTCTGCCGCGATTGCATTACGTTCGATTTTTTGGTGTGAATGAAGGGGTCGTCGTCGGAGAGTCGTCGATTCAGCATGCGACCGGAGTTTTTAAAACCACCGATGGTGGCAAGACCTGGCAGGATGTGATCGGTTACGAATCGTCGGGATATCGCAGTGCCGCATTTTTTGATGTGTCCACGGGAATCGTTGCGGGCACTCAGGGACGGCTGACGCTGGTGGGCGGAGGCGCGGTTTTGCCTCCCCGCTTTCCGCCTCAGGGATTGCGGGGCATTCAGGACGTCAAGCTGCCGATAACCGCCACCGGCTGGATGGTCGGCGATGGAGCCTTACTGCGAAAAACGGAAAACAAGGGGGTTGTCTGGGAAATGCCGGAAACGGCGCTGCCCGATCAGCTCAAAGACTTTTTTGATTTTCAGGCCGTTGAAGTCCGCGGCGATCAGGTCTGGATTGCCGGCGATCCGGGTTCTGTGATCTGGCATTCGGCTGACCGGGGGAAAACCTGGAGTCAGCAATGGACCAATCAGAGCGCGCCACTGGCGGCGATCCATTTTGTCAATGATCAGACCGGTTGTGCTGTCGGCGCCCTGGGGACCATTTTGTTAACGAATGATGGCGGACAGACGTGGCATTTGAATCACGCAGATCCCCGTCGCGTGGCTTTGATGTGCGTGCATGCCCAGCCTGCACAAATTTCGTTTGACATGCTGAGCAAATATGCGGGAGATCAGGGATATCGTAGCTTGGTCACATTGCCTATCCGCCGCGATCTCGGGCCGGACGGCCAGCCGCAGCAGGATCTGGATTTACGACTGAACGAATCGGTGACCAGCGTCGGCGGTTCGGCGGGAACACTGGACTGGCGGTTTCCCGTGCAGATTCCCGAACTCGAACAGAACGCAGACCGTTTGATTGAAGAATGGAATCGGCATACGGAAGGTCGGCTGGCTTCTGTGACGTTGAGCCGCTTCGTCGCGCAGCTGCGCACCTGGCGACCCGAAGTATTAATTATCGATCAGCCACAGGGTAAAGACGCCGCTTCAACATTGGTGAAAGATGCGATGCTGCAGGCCGTGCGTTATGCCGCTGATTCGACCCGTTATATTGAGCACCGCGAACAGGCCGGGCTCGCACCGTGGAAAGTTAAGAAAGTCTATTTACGATTACCGCCGGGAAGCTCCGGTCAGGTTTCTGTTGAGTCCGATGAGTATCTCGCACGAATCGGTCTGACGGCGGCAACTGTTGCTTCCGCAGGAAAACAAATACTTGGGAAAACGCTGGTTTCTGAGGAGCCGCGCAGCGTCTACCGTTTGATCGACGCCCATCAAACAGAGGACGAAGACAAGCAGCCAGCCTTAACAGGGGGGACATTGTTCGCAGGTATCGGCATTGCCCCCGGATCTGACGCGCGCCGGGAGTTGCCTCCCATCAATGAGGCCGACGAAGAACGAAATCGGAAGCTGGCCGAGCGTCAACGGAATCTCAAGGCGATGGCCACCAAACTGCTCAGTGATCCACTGTTTTCCGCACAGCTCATGTCGCATCTCAAAAACATCACGCAAGGTCTTTCCCGTCGGCAGGCGGCGTTGCAGTTAGAGCAGCTGGCTTTGCAGTACGTCGCCCATCAGGATCTGGAGAAAGCGGAAGCCACGTATCAGGAGCTGGTGGAACAATTTCCGGCTGAACCCGAGGCTGTGCGGGCCATGTTGTGGCTGTTTCAGCTCTGGTCGAGTGAAGAAGTCGCCTGGCAGAGAAGCCGTCAGACGCCGGTGGAACGCACGCGATCCACGAATTCTTCTTCACAGGCAGCCAGCCCTGTGCAAAATGCGTTTCAGTTCACTGAACAGCTTCCTTCCCCTTTGCTGGAGACGGTGAAGCAGGTAGGGCAAATCAATACGGGAGCCCGCGAAAACTGGCGAACGCAAACCGCCGAGAACTGGAAGAAACAGGCACTGGCGGCGGAACGCTGGTTTCAGAAACAGGCACCCGAGTTTTATGAATCGCCGGAAGTACAAATCCCTCTGGCGTCCCTGTATCGCATGATTGGCTCGCATGGCAAAGCCGACGATATCTTTCGCGCTTTTCATAATCCGGCGGCCAATGAATCCTGGAAAAATATTGCGAAAGCGGAAAACTGGTTACTGCATCCGGCCAGTACTCCGCCACGCCCGGTTTATTTATGTCGCTTCACTAAAACGCGCCCGGTGCTGGATGGCCTGCTGTCTGATGAGTGCTGGCAGGAAGCGGATGAGTTGAGGCTCTCGGAAAAACCATTCACCGATGGGGAGAACCAGAACGACTCCGGTCGCAACAATCTGAGCCGGCCTTTTGTATTACTGTCCTACGACAAAGAAAATCTTTATATCGCCGCCAGCATTCCTGTGAGAGCCGGCCTGGATTATCCCGAGGCCGTTGATGCAGGGCGCACTTATGATGCCGACCTGAAATTACACGATCGGCTTTCGTTTGCGTTTGACATCGACCGGGATTACACGACCTTTTACCAGATGGAAGTGGATCACCGGGGCTGGACCAGTGATCGTTGCTGGATCGATGGCAGCTGGAATCCGCGCTGGTATGTCGCCCGTGAAAAAGACAAACAGTACTGGCGAACAGAGATTGCGATTCCGTTGGAAGAACTGGTTCCTTCTGCACAACTGAAACGTCGGACCTGGGGGTTTTCCGTCGTGCGCATTTTGCCGGCCATCGGTTTGCAGGGGTGGAGTCACCCGCTTTCCTCCGAGCCGCGGCCCGATACGTTTGGTCTGATGCGATTTGAATGATCGTCCGTCCGTTCGGAATTCAACTGCTTTCCCCTTTTCGTCGTCTGCGGTCATTTCACTGGATGATCGATTCTCTTATCATGGCCGCGTTGTATCAACATTGTCTTATCGACATCTCTTGAGAATTACGTGGACAGATTATGGGTTTGCTGATCGGCATGGATGAAGCAGGTTATGGTCCCAATCTGGGGCCGCTTGTGATCACGGCCAGTTTATGGAAGGTGCCGGGAGATCCACGCAACTTCGATTTCTGGGAAGCCTTGCAGTCCGTGGTTTCTCAAAAAAAACCGCCCAGAAATTCCAGCAAGTTACACGTTGCTGATTCCAAACAGGTGCATTCTTCTGCTGCCGGGCTGGCACCGCTGGAACGGTCCACCATGCCGTTTCTGCAATTGTTGAGTGGAGAATCAAATCTGGTTTCGCTGGGGGAACTGTGGCGATTGTTGATTGCGTCTCCCGCTCATTTCGATGAAATTCAAAAACAGCCCTGGAATGGGAATGACGGCTTTTCGATTCCGACGATCGTTGATCCCGAAACGGTACAGCAGTCACGACTGAATCTGCAACAGGCATTCGCTGCTGCAGGAATCGAGTTACAGGCGGTTTGCTCTGAAATTGTATTGCCCGAACGTTTTAATTATTTGTGTCGGGAATATGGCAGTAAAGGGGTGTTGCTCACGCGCTTGTGCATGCAGTTGCTGACGCGTGTCTGGGATAGAGAATCAACGGAGCCTGCGTTAATCATTGGTGATAAGCATGGCGGTCGTAATCGCTACGATGAATATCTGGATGAGATTCTGGATGGCGAGATGATTTTCCGGGTGGAAGAGTCGACAGCGAAAAGTATCTATCGAATCGGAAACACCGAAGTTCGATTTCAGACCAAAGCAGAAGATCATTTTCCGGTCGCCGTTTCTTCAATGATTTGCAAGTACACGCGCGAAGTAATGATGGAGCTGTTCAATCAATACTGGTTGCAGTATGTGCCGGATTTAAAGCCGACCAAAGGTTATCCTGTCGACGCCCGTCGCTTTAAAAACGAGATAGCCATCGCGCAGGAACGGCTGGAGATTTCCGATCAGGTTCTTTGGCGCGGACAGTAACAGATATTGCACAGGCGCGACGATTCCGATGAGAAAAACGGCTCAGTCTCTTTCAACGGTAACGAAAAGTCATTCAGCCGGGAACTCGTGGGGAAACTGCAGGTGTTTAACGGAGTAGGGAGAGCATTGCTGTTTCCAGCCACCGTCGACGGTGATGGAAGTTCCCGTGAGATAACTGGCATCATCGCTGGCCAGCATCACGATGGTGCGTGCGATTTCCTGCGGTTGTGCCCAGCGTCTCAAGGGGATCATGTCTTCTGAAACCTGCCGGATTTTCGCATCCGTTGACTGTTGTTGCGCGGGGTCAGTAATACCCATGGCGGTATCAATCGCGCCGGGGTTGACGCTGAGTGCACGAATGCCGGCAGGGCCGTAGAGAGTTGCCAGTTCATAGGTCAGAGAATCGAGGGCGCCTTTGGCGGCGACATATGCGGGGCTGATGCCGGCTGCCATTTGTGATTGAATACTCGAAACGTTGATGATGACGCCTCGTCTCCGGGGCTCCATGTGTTCTGCACACCAGCGCGATAAGAAAGCCGGCGCAGTCAGGCAGACACGCAATGTTTTTTCCCAGCTCGCGAGTTCAATCTTGCGCATCGTTGTGATTTCGCGCCAGGCGGCATTATTCACGAGCACATCAATCCGACCCCAGGTTGACATGCATTGTTCGACGGCTGATTTCGCATAATCGAGATCCGAAAGATCGCCGAGACAGGTCAGAAACTGTCTGCCAGTCTGCTCGATCCGTTTGATGACAGGTTGGAGGTCATCTGTGGGGAGTGCCAGCAGAACACAATCGTAGCCTTGCTCGGCGAAGCGGACTGCCGTCTCGCCTCCGATGCCTCCTGCTGCGCCTGTGATGATGGCAACCGGTCGTTCATTCATGGTTTGATCCTTGAGTATCAATCTTGTTTACAATTCCGTTTCCAGAATCACAGCCAGCCATTCGTCTTTTTCAACGTACGGCAATGTTCGCAGTCCCAGAATAATCCCGGATTGACTGGCGGCGACAGTTGTGACGGCGTCGCCTGTGGCAGAGCAGATCGTGCCCAGTTTGTCGCCGACATGCACCTGGTCCATCAACTGTACCGCTGGTTCGAAGAAACCAGCTATCGGAGCATGATTCTGAAGTTGCAGGTGGCCACTCTCTTCGCGGGCATCTTCAATCTGATGCAGAATCGGTTGTTGTGGAATGGAAAGATCGAGCATGCCCAGCTCAGACAGAACCGACAGACAACCCTCTGCATAACCTTTGACGGTTTCCTGGTCACAGCCACTGCCGCCTCCCCATTCGGCGTAAATCGCAGGTACTCCCAGATCGCGGGCGGCAGACAGAGAGCGACCTTCCAGATGGGCTGAGGTGCCCCAGATGACGGGCAGGTTGAAGGCGCGTGCCATGCGTCGCTGCGTTTCCAGAATTTCGGAATCCGGGTGCAGGGTATAGCCGGAGAAGGAGGCTAATTTCGAAATCACGCCCCCCGTGTGCAGATCAATCAGGTAGTCTGCTGATCGAATGAGTTGTGTCGCTTCGCTGGCGATCTGCTGGCTGATGGAGCCATCAGGTGAACCGGGAAAGATTCTTGCCAGGTCAAGGTCATCCGGACCACGCCGATTCATGCGTTCGTAGGCAGGCTGGTTGACGACGGGAACCAGAGTCACTCTGCCGGTGAGTAGTTCCGGATGGATTCGTGTTTTCAGTAGTCGAATCGCGGCCATCGGTTCATATTCGTCGCCATGCACGCCGCCCAGGATCAGTAAATGTTTTCCCGGTCGGGCGCCTTCGATTGACAGTGACTCAATCCGTTTTTTGTCGGACATGGGGTTTGTGTTTCCTCAGGCAGGGCAGGGTAAATCGGGTTTTGAGGAGGCTATTTTATGCTGTCGGTATGCCATTCAATTTTGGCTTTGCTGCGCAGTTTCTGGATGGTGGTTTCCCAGAGTGCTTGGGACAGAGTATTAAAAATTTCGCCCCTGACATCTTCCAGGCTGAACTGGCCCGGATGTTTCTTGTGGAGGGTCACAATGTGAATGCCGAACGGAGTCTGAAATGGAGCGCTGATCTCGCCTGCTTTCAATGGGAAAATCTGTTGTGTCAAAGCGAGTGGCATCTTACCGCGATAGGCGGAAGTCACGAGTTTGCCGCCTTCATTCTTACTGGGTGCTTCCGAATATTGAGCGGCTGCCTCAGTGAAAGAGAGTTTTTTCGCGAGGATCTGCTCGCGGACCGTTGCCAGTTTTTGTTTGGCCTGCTGTACGGATTCCGGAGTCGGTTTTTCGGATAACTTCAAGAGGATATGGCTGGCCTCCACACGGGTGCCGTCCAGTTCTTCCTGATGCGCTTCGAAATATTCCTGCATTTTGGAGGGTGTGATTTCCCGTGTTGCATAAATGTTCCACGCGAGCGGAAGCGCGATGGCTGCCCGCAGTTTTTCAGGAGTGAATCCCATTTTGGCAAGAACCTGTTCAGGATCGTCCCCTTTTTTACGAATCAGTTTTTGAACCCGTACGACACTTTCGTCGAGTTGTTGTGGCGGGACAGTGATTTTTTGTTGAGTGAGAAATTCTTCGATCAAGCGCTGGTTTACGAGACTTTCCAGGATTTGCTGGGGGGCAGGTCGATGATCATTGGTGATCCCGAGGGAAAGGTAGGCGAAATCCAGATCGGCTTGCGTGATCGCGTGGCCGTTTACGGTGACGAGCACTTTCGGGGCACTGTTCTCCTGATCGGCGGCAGACAACATCGCGCTGGTGGTGAGGATGGTCCAGGCGGCAAAAGTGCAGGCAGCCATTGTGATGCGGAGAGGAATGAACATGATGATTGCTTCCTGCAAACGGGAATTCAAAACAAATCAAAACGGACCAGTATAACCTGCATCGCTTCGATTGTAATTCTTAGAGACTGTTTTGTAGAGCCATTATGGCATTTCCCTTACAGCTTGTCAGTCTGAATCCGCTTTGGAAAATAATGAATTCCAAAGTTGGCCTCAAGTGGCAAACCACTTAGAATCGTGCCCATCAGATACCAGACTCGGGAATGGCGCTCCAGGCTTCCTGTTTGACGCTTGTCATTTCAGCATTTCCATTTTCTCATTTTTCAATTCCAGGAAGGGACCAGATTATGTGGTCAATATTACTTGCGCAAAAAGACGCCGCAGCAGCGAAAGATTCAATCTCGAGGGCGGATCATCTTTGGGCGACCGTGAATGAGTTTCTGGCAACGCAGGGAACTCAGCTGGCAATTAATATTGTGCTG
This sequence comes from uncultured bacterium, assembly GCA_963974925.1. Classification (GTDB taxonomy): domain Bacteria; phylum Planctomycetota; class Planctomycetia; order Planctomycetales; family Planctomycetaceae; genus Gimesia. Next base: position 44,214 of record CAXBFD010000050.1, read on the forward strand.
GCGCTGCTGATTTTTTTCATAGGGAAATGGATCGCCAGTATTTTGAGTCGGTTTTGCAACCGGTTGCTGAAGCAGGCCAGGGTTGACGAAACCCTGACGCGTTTTCTGGCGAACATTATTTATGCCGTGTTATTGGTAATGGTCATCCTGGCAGCGCTTTCGGAACTGGGGATCAATACGACATCGCTGGCGGCGGTCCTGGCTGCGGCGGGTTTTGCTGTCGGGATGGCGCTGCAGGGAACGCTGGGGAATTTTGCCTCGGGGGTAATGCTGATTCTGTTTAAACCGTTTAAAGTAGGTGATTTTGTCGACGCGGGGGACACTTCCGGGATTGTGGAAGAAATTCAGATCTTCTACACGCTCATCCGGACGGGCGATAATATTGCGATTGTACTCCCCAATTCCAAGATCACAGGGGGTACGATCCGGAACTATTCCAAAAAGGAAACGCGGCGCATCGATCTGGTCATCGGCTGCGGATATGACGATGACCTGAAAGCGGTCAAAGCCTTTTTGGAAGAAGTCGTGCACGGGGATGAGCGTATTCTATCTGATCCGGAGGCGGTGATCGCGGTGAGTGAACTGGGTGACAGCAGCGTGAATTTTGTAGTGCGCCCCTGGGTCAAAAATGCGGACTACAGGTCCACACGCTGGGACCTGACGGAAAAAATCAAGCTGGGCTTCGATGAACGCGGCTTCAACATTCCTTATCCGACACGCGATTTACACGTTGATCCTGATCGAGGCGAAGG
>CAXBFD010000051.1:0-42500 GCA_963974925.1 uncultured bacterium
ATGAAGGTGTAAAAGGAGTCAATTTTTCGGATCGTCGCGGTTACCCTTGCGTCGTGCGCGGAATTTGGGAATCATGATGAGACAGAAAAAGGGGCATTCCTCTGTTCCCGTCTCCTGCAAGCCGACCCTGAATGACTTAAAACGAATTGAAATGATCATGAAACGAAAAAGCGTCTCCCTGTTCGCTGTAACCTGCTGTGTTCTGTTCTGTGTGACAACAAAGAGCCAGGCGGAGGTCCGTCTGCCGCGAATCTTTGGGGATCATATGGTTTTGCAGCGTGATGTACCCGTGCCTGTCTGGGGTTGGGCAGATCCGGGGGAAGAGGTCTCCGTTGAACTCGGCGGCTCCCGTGTTACCGCCGTCGCGGACGACAAAGGGAAGTGGACAGTGAAACTGCCTGCACAACAGGTCGGCGATCCGGTCAGCTTAATCGTCAAAGGGAAAAACACGGTCACGCTGACGGATGTGCTGATCGGCGAAGTCTGGCTCTGTTCGGGTCAGTCGAACATGGAATGGCCGGTTGCCAGCAGTAATGACTTCGAAAAAGAAAAAGCGGCCGCCAGTTTTCCGAAGATCCGTCATATCAAAATTCCCAGACGCCCCAGCGGTTTCCCTCAGGACGATGTCGAAGCCACGTGGGACCTCTGTTCGCCCGATACCGTGGGCGGTTTCACAGCGGCCGGCTACTTTTTCGGTCGCAAGTTACACAAGGAGCTTGATGTCCCGATCGGGCTGATCAACTCTTCCTGGGGAGGCACCCGCATTGAACCCTGGACGCCCCCCTGCGGTTTTGCTGCGGTTCCCAACCTGAGCGGGATTCTCAAACAGGTAGAATTAACCAACCCGGCGAACGCTGCTTACAAAACGACACTGAGTGCCTATCTAAAAAACCTCGAAGTCTGGGCCGCACAAGCCGATGCCGGCTTGAAAGCGGAGACTCCGCTGACGGCGCCTCCCGCTTATCCCGTTGCGATCCAGCCGCTGACAAGCCGCGGCTCGCCGACCACACTTTATAATGGCATGATTCATCCCCTGGTTCCCTATGCGATGCGTGGTGTCATCTGGTATCAGGGGGAATCAAACCACGGCGAGGGGATGCTCTACTACGACAAAATGCAGGCATTGATCGGCGGCTGGCGTGAAATCTGGAATCAGGGTGAATTTCCTTTTCTCTATGTCCAGATTGCCCCGTTCCAGTACGGCAGCGAATCGCCGAGTATTCTGCCCGTTTTCTGGGAAGCGCAAAACAAGTCGCTGGAGATTCCGAACACGGGGCAGGCCGTCATTCACGATATCGGCAACCTGAAGGACATTCATCCGAAAAACAAACAGGATGTCGGCGATCGGCTGGCGCTGATCGCGCTCGCGAAAACATACGGACAGAAAGACCTGGTTTATTCAGGTCCGGTATTCAAATCGCTGACAAAAGAGGGGGCCAAACTGCGTGTGACCTTCGATCATGTGGGCAGCGGGCTGGTCTCGCGCGATGACAAGCCGCTCACCTGGTTCGAAATCATTGGCACAGATACCGACTTCGTCCCCGCCGAGGCGGTCATCGATGGCGACTCGGTGATTCTTTCTTCTCCCAAAGTCAAAGAGGCGGCAGCGATGCGGTTCGCCTGGCACAAACTGGCCGAACCGAATCTGGCGAACAAAGAAGGTCTGCCAGCCGTTCCGTTCCGCGCGGGTGAGATTCCCGATCGGGACTGGATGTCTTTAAAAGTCGACGAAGCCAAAGATTATCAGTTGATCTATGATCTCGATTTGAAAAACCTGGGCAGCAAGATCAATTACAGCGTCGATGTGAGCAAAGGGTTTTCGAATCCCTTCGACCGGATCGCCTACTTTCTGGAGCTGCAGAAAATCGGCGAGGAAACCCAGTTCGTGTATGTCTCGATGGACGCCTTCACCGACGAGATCACGAAAATCGCCGTGCCGACACTCGACAGCAATGCGAACTTTCAGCAGAAGGTCGCCAATTTAAACGTCGTCTCCAACGTGGCCGGAATTGCGACGGGCAATAGCCTGCCCGGCGGCAATATTGAATTCTGGCCGAACAACTACGGCCCGGCCAATTCGATGAACGTCCCGAACGCGAGCGCCGCGCTCTGGGACTTTGGCGATGCGCCCGCCCCGCCCCGCGACGGTTACGGCAGCATGCAGGTTCACAACTTTGAAGCCAAACAGACGCTGTTCGCCATCAACCAGTGGAAAAGCGGCCCCGCAGCCGACATCGGCATCGGCAACAGCACCGGCAAAACCCGCGACTGGACGTTTATGTCGAACGCGTCGCAATACGAAGTGAAACGCTTACGCGTGCTGGTGCGGGCGAAGTAAGTGGTGTATCGGGGTGCATAAAAGGTGTCAGGAACCTTAAAATTAAGGTTCCTGACACCTTTTATGCTCTCCTTTGCACATCTGCCGGTGGCGATTTATCTCATGCTGGGTCCCCAGGGTGCCGGCCCACTCGATACTCCGCGACTTCAACAACTAACCGAGTACCATGCACGGCTCCAGCGGGTCGAGAAAAAAATTGATCAGATTGGTCTGTGCGGTGCAGACCTCGAACGGCAGAAACAGATTCTGGGCGCTTCGAAGCAGTTCCTTGAACAGGCCATTCAACAGCAATAGTTCAGTACAGAAGGGCTGTATACCTTCACGCGGGCGATGCTGCCACTGATCGAGGCGAATCTGGCGGGCGCCGCCGCGAGCCAGCTCGAGGCAATGCATCAGCAGGTCATGTGCTGGAAAAAGGAACTGAGCCCCGCCGAGTGGAAACAGCTGCGCGTCGGGGTGAAGGGAGCCGTGCTGGCCCGCGATGATAACCTGTCCATGCAGTACTTTGAGCGACTGCTTCACACTCAGCACGCAGGAATGCGGCTCATTTCTATGGAGCGTTATGTTCCACCGACGCCGATGCTGACCATGCTGGCCACACGCCACGTCGACCGGGGGATCAGCCTCGCCTTTTTCGACAATCCCGACCGCATGTTCCGCGACGTACTGGCAGACGTTGCAGCGGCACACATTAAGAACATGAACTTCGATTAGTCTGCGGAGTGATAAAAGGTGACGAGTCTAAACAATGTGTCCCTTGTATGCTCTCTTCGGTGCCATTTCGTGCAGAGTCACTAAGAACGGGGCGCGTGATACGATCTTTATTTCGTTTGATCACAAGCCCGGAGTGAGTTGACATCTGAGGGTGAGACTTATTGTCACAGAAAGAGTGCGCACCTGTGTTGAGAGGTCTCGATTCTGGTATTCGAATTGTATTCCGTAATGTGAGTAGAAAAGTGAGACGATATGTTCTGAGTAAGCCGAGAATTATATGCCCTGAGTAAGTGGTGAGATTGCACCAGACTATAAAACACAAATCGAAGTGAGAACTGAAAAAGTCATGAAAATAGTGCCCCCTCCTCATGTTACTTTTGGCAATCTACCTTATCTGGCTGGAAAAATACAGGCAAATCACAGATTTGGAATTGATCTGGATTTGCATCTATTAAAAAGAGATTCGATCAAAACGGAACCCACAGACAAAATTGAAAAGATGACCACCGTTTCAGAGAGCGCATTTTTAAAACTCCTGAGAACAGAACTCAAAAGGCCCCTGGGTCAATCCAAAATGGTCTGAAATGTGATTTGTTTTTTCCGATTAAGTAGAACTACTAATATGAAGACTTTGAGGTTTTCCTATAATCTAAAAAACAAGGGATTTGCTTATCGGTTTAGAATGTTCTTCTGACATTATTAGGTTTGTATATAATATTATTCTAGTATGTCAATTCAGGAAAATTGTAGGGCGGTGAGACTACCTGTTCTCGTTTAGTTCAAATTAAGACTATTGATCGAATTATTATTGTGATTTGACATCTTCAGGGAGACTGGTCAATGGGAAATGATGAAACGATTCTAGTCATTGATGATGAGCTGACCATCGCGAATTTTATTAAAAATTCGATTCATTCCGAAGGAAAGCGAGTCATACTCGCATCCAATGGAAAAGAAGGACTGGAGCAGCTGAAGCACAATCGTGTCGATGTGTTATTCACAGATCTACGACTTCCAGACGAAGACGGAATCAGTGTGATTCGAAAAGCACTTCAGATTCACCCGAACATCGCTTCTGTGGTGATAACCGGTTTTGGATCTCTCGAATCTGCCATCGAAGCGATGCGTCTGGGAGCCTGTGATTACATCACAAAACCTTTCAGCTCAGAGCAACTCATCCGCTCTCTCCGCCGTGCCATCAGTACGAAACAAATCAACGAATCCACTGAGTCGTTGAAATCTAACAACCATCTGCTTCAGCATTTTCCCCTGGAAGACTTTGTCGCTGTGAGCACAACTATGCGAGAATTGATTTTACGGTTAAATAAGCTCTCGCATTTAGACATACCAGTTCTCATTAATGGTGAAATTGGGGTTGGAAAGAAAACCCTGGCGCGGCTGATTCATAGTCAAAGTCCGTATGCAGAGGGTTCGTTTTCTCATATCAACTGTTCCGCGATCGTAAGTAGTGAACGTCTCAGCAGGCATGGTATTGGAGTTCTGGACAATCTATTGCAAAATCAGTCTTCTGAACGCTCCATTACGGGAACAATCTTTCTTGAGGATATCGAACAGTTGCCGGAGTGGGAACAAAAACAACTTTTGAAGTTCATGGAAGATGGTTGTATCAAAGCTCCCTGGTCAACCTCGTCGACAACAAATGCTGTTCGACTGATCGCCTCCACAACTGCCGACCTTAAATCAGCCGTATTGAAAGGTTATTTTCATCGGAGCCTGTACGATAATTTAAACGTACTTCCGATTAATGTCCCACCGCTCCGTGAGCGTCGTACAGATATCGTTCCACTGGCAACCCAAATCCTGGAACAACTCTGTAGTACCTGGCACTGTCAATTTCCGGAATTCCGACGCCAAATGAGTAATGAAGTGTGGGAATTACTCCTGCGTTATGATTGGCCCGGGAATGTGCAGGAGCTCTCGAGTGTATTATCCCGGATGGTGTTGCTTGAGGATAGCTTAATTGTTGCAAGACAACTGGAGCAAACACGGCAACCAAGCCATGCACAAAGCAAAGAAGTCATCTCAGTTCCTTTTGTCGGCGATCTTAAATCCATGGAATGCCATATGATCAGCGAAGTAGTCAAACGCTGTGGTGGAAACAAAGCAGCAGCAGCCAGAACTCTCGGAATGCACCGCCGAACCCTGTATCGCATTCTGGATAATGAGAAGCAGAGTTCAGCCGTGCGCGATACTGTCAACTCTGGGAAGTAATTGGACGAGATCTGATTAAAAACCAGTCTCACTCAGAACTGCAGCATTATTTCATTTCATGGTCAATATGTGGACTCACTTGAAACCAATGGTAGACTAATGCAATCAATTCATCGTCGTTAGAATGGGTTTTTGTCTCTCTCTTTTTGTATTCATGCACTTCAATGCCGAGACGAGCGAGTTCAGCATTGAGCAGCGCTGTCGTCTGCTTACCACCGGCAATTCGTTTCATGTTGTGATCGACACGCGATTCCGTAGCACGCTGCTGTTTTTTCAGCCGCGACCATTGAACCACTTTCAAGCCAATCATCGAAGTCAAACCAAACAGCCCGATATTGGCCCATAATTGCCTGATAGTCGTATCAAACTCTGCACCCCAGCCGGCCGCCACGAGACACAAACTGAACCATCCGATCAAATTTGATAATGAGTTTCGTCCTGACTCAAATAATAAAGTAGAGGACATAAGGCTTCCTTTCTGGTTTCTGGTATGAGAAGTTATCAACGCCTATCGACGAATTGCGCCAAAGGTCGTTGAGGAATACAGTCAAAGTGAATAGAAAATATCTACTTCATGTACTCGACAAACAACGATACAAATCTTCGAAAATGAAACATATACTCACGTTTCGAGGCATCTTGCCACAGCTGCGCTCTCTATACGAGACCTTGGATCACAGTTCGAAAATTGAAACCAGGGACTTTTGATCATTCGTGAAAGGTGGCGAATAAAAGGTGGAATAAAAGGTGTCAGGAACCTTAAATATAAGGTTCCTGACACCTTTTATTCGCCTTTTATCCACGCAAGTGCTTTTTCAACAGTCGGGAGTTGCGGCGGTTTGATTTGAAGAAGGCGTCAAAGACGTCTCCCAGCAGGGGGATCGCGCCGATCAGAAAATCGAGGGCGACGTTTCCCACCATGCGTGTCAGGACCCACCGGGAAGCGCCCAGCTGTTTTGCTTCATAGATCAGGTAACCGGAGAGCATGGCCGTAATCATATCTCCCAGACCGGGCACGAATCCAATCAGGGTATCCCAGCCAATCCGCAAACTGGTGCCGGGCACTTTGAAGGCGTCGTCCAGAAAGTGGGTGAGCCGTTCGAAACGCGCCAGTCGATCGACGCGCCTGGTGCGGTGCGCATTCCCGATGGCGGATTTGACAAGCGGACTCGCAAGAGGTTGATTGCTGCGTTTTAACTGGTGAGACATGCTGGTTACCTTCCCCAAATTCAGGAGATTATTCAATGTGTGCTTCAACGCGCTGAATTTACTTAAATTGATAAAGCAATTCGTATGCCACATCTCCTGGATCGCTGGTTAAGTCGCTCGCAGGGCCTTTTTCGCAGCGGAAACAGGTGAACATTGATCTGTGAGCGCGCGATCTGATTTGTCATCATCCAGTGAAAATTCGGGAACGATTGTTTCATCGGCTGTGTTGCTGCGGCTGGTGCTGGATGTTTATCTGGGTTGCAGGGGCTGTTATCGGGTAGGATGTGAGGACGCTGGTTTTGTTTTCGCTGGCTGGTGACGTTTCAACGGCGGCCAGGCAGTGTTTCCTAATTCGAGTTGTCTTTGTAAGAAACAACATCGAGATGTGCCGTCGAAAGCGGAGTGAGTAAGAACCGGGGTTAACGTCGTGCGGCTAATAAAGAACGCTTCGCGGTCGACTGCGTGATGGAACAGGGAACACCGTTGGAACAATTCAATAAACACTAACTGGCGCCGGGCCGTTCGGTTTTGGGACTGTTTATTGCCCGGTGAATTGCGGACTATTTTCAGGAAGTGCATGGGGCGGTCAAGGGGAGCGGGAACATTTGGCTGGCGAAGGAACGCCGATGTGTTTTGAGTTGTGGACGAGGTGGCTGGGATGAGGGGCGTTGTGCGGCTGATATGCGTCGATACGTTTCACATTGAGAGGCTGCTTAACAGGGAATGTCGCTGAAACAAGCGGGTTTTATGGTGCTGATATTTTCAGAAGTTCAGAGAGTTCAACTGAATCTGTACTGCTCTCGCGCGCGACACACATGAGAAACCATCATTTCAAACGGCGCGACGGCGTCAAGTCGAACCTGAGCAGTGGCAGTGATAACAACAGCACTGGAACAGCAATAACGATTTCGGAGAAATTATAATTTATGAAATTGCATACCAGTAAATGCTAAAGCATTGGTGGCGAAATCTGGTAGAATGGAACGTGGTGACGTTTGGAAATCGTCCCCTGTTTCTTCAAACCTGTCCGCGCTCATACACATTGAAGAGGTGACAACCTGTGAAACGACAACTCATTTTCGCCGGGACACTCGTTGCCTGCTGCCTGGCATTTGTGTTTGCTGCCGCAGCAGACAAAACCGGTGCCGCTGACTGGCCGATGTGGCGACACAATGCGGGACGCACCGGCGTGACGGCGGAATCGCTTCCGGAAACGCACGCACTCAAATGGGTGCGACATCTGCCGGAGATCGAACCCGCTTATCACAGCTCGCGGTTACAGTTTGACGCCGGTTACGAACCGATCGTGGCTGACGGAAAACTTCTGGTTGCTTCGTCCCGCAATGATTGTGTGACGGCCTATGAAGCAGCAACGGGCCGCGAACTCTGGGTGTATCAGACTGAGGGACCCGTTCGATTCGCACCCGCGGTCTGGAAATACGCGGTCTGTTTTGGATCGGACGATGGCTGGTTCTACTGTGTTGATTTGTCGACGGGGCAGTTACGCTGGAAACATCGGGCGGTCCCCAACGAACGCCGCCTGCTGGGGAATCGGCGGTTGATTTCCGTGTGGCCCGTTCGGGGAGGTCCAGTGGTTTCAGAAGGGACGGTCTACTTCGCCGCCGGCGTCTGGCCGTTCGAAGGGGTGTTTGTTTATGCAATGGAGATTGAAACAGGCGATCTGATCTGGCGCAATGAACGGCTCGGTTATCTGTTCGGCCAGCAGCCACACAATACAAGCGCCATCGGGGGACTGGCACCGCAGGGTTATCTGGTCGTTAATGACGATGAACTGATCGTGCCCTGTTCGACCGCCTACCCGGCACGATTGAATCGGAAGACCGGCGCGTTGATTGAATTTCAACTTCCCGATGCGGGAAGGCTTCCCGGAGGCTGGTTCGCTTCCCTGGATCCGGATACCGCGAAAGCGGTCCGCCGCGGAACAGTGACTTTCGATAAAGTAGTGAATCGCCAACAGCACGAAGACAAAGTGAATGAGGGGTTGGGCAAACAGAATGTCAGCCGTACGATTCAGGCAGGCGCCCGTTCGTTCAAGTTCGACGACAAAATAGACGGCGTTGAAGGAACCATTCATTCCCTGATTGTTGCCGACGGTCGGCTGTTTGTTTCCACGCGCAACGGAAGCCTCTACTGCTTCGAAGAGTCCGACGCAGCGACAGCGACACCCGTCAAACATTGGAAACAGAACCCGGTCGCACTTTCTACAACGCCGGAAGCGACCCGGTTTTCCCAGGCATTGATTCATGAAGCGTCGAGCCCTGAAGGAATTGCCTTTGTGGTCGGTCTGAAAGACGGAGCGCTGGTGAAAGGGCTGCTGCGCGAATCAAACTATCATGTGGTTGCCTTTGCGGACGACATAACACGGGTTGAGCAACTGCGCAGTGAATTGCAGCGTGCGGACCTGTATGGAACGCGGGCTGCCGTCATTCAATGCGACACGAAAACGTTGAATCTGCCCCCCTATCTGGCGACGGTCATCGTCACGGAAACTCCCGCTGCGGTCGCCGAAAACTGGGACACGCTGTTACAGTCGCTGCGCCCCTTTGGTGGAGTCGCGGCTCTGGGTATCAAGGCGAATACGGGCTTCGCCACGGCAGAGAATTTAAAAGCGTTGAATCCCGGCAATTTTGAGTTGGCAGAGTTTGCAGGGCAGGCTCTGGTTCGGCGACCTGGCGCTTTGCCGGGAGCCGCCGACTACCGGGGGAACTTCGAGCACTGCGAAGACAGTCTCGTCCGTTTTCCCCTGGGGATACTCTGGTTTGACGATACACTCTCGCACTTCAAACGCTCTCCCCAGCCGCATTTCTTTAACGGCACGATGGTCTCCCGTCCGAAAGACTGGTCGCAAGTTCGGCTCAGAGGTGATTATAAACTTGATTATCCGTTACTCGCTCCGGTACTCTCCGATATCTACACAGGGCGCGTACTGACGCAAACCGAACAGACGACGCTCCGGAAAAATCTGCCGACAAACCCTGCCGGTGCTCAGTCAAGCTACTATCACGCGCCGCACCAGAAAAAAATGCTCAACCCCGATCCACCCGTGGCAGGCGTACGCATCAACCCGCTCACCGGTTTAGAAGAACCGCGCGTATTCCCCAAAATGTATGGCTGCGATGGGGGAGTCGATTACGGTTTATTCTTCACGTTAAGAAGCGGGACAGCCGCCTATTATGATAAGACGTTGGAAAGCGGAACGGTTTTTATCAGTGGCCCGCGCAGCGGTTGTACCAACAGCATTATTCCCTCGGGGGGGCTATTGAATGTTCCTTATTTCTATGACGGTTGCACCTGCAGTTATCCGTTACCCGCGGGACTGTCGATGGTGGCGATGCCGGAAAGCCACGAGCAGTGGTCATCGTGGGGCGATGACAAAATTGAACCCGCGTCGATTCAGCGGATTGGTTTGAATCTAGGCGCCCCCGGCGATCGGAAAACGCGCGCGGGAACACTCTGGCTCGATTACCCGTCCATTGGTGGTCCCTCTCCCCAAATTCGTGTCGAAACAAAACCGAAAGATCCGCTCTACCGTTATCGGCACACGAACTGGATGCAGGCCGGCGCTGCCTGGCCGTGGGTCGCCGCGTCAACAGTGCAGGGGCTGGAGGAGCTGACGCTGCACGATCTCAAGCCGGGCGTTTATACGGTTCAGCTCTACTTTGCGGAAGTGGACGACCTCCAACCCGGACAGCGCCTGCAGAACATCTCACTCCAGGGACAGCAGGTGCTGAGTGAGTTCGACATCCTGGCGGAAGCAAAGCAGCCGATGACGGGAATCACCCGGCAGTTTGACAACATCAAGATCGACGGCAGCCTGACACTGAACCTGGAAGCAACCGCAGGCGAGTCACTCATCAGTGGAATCGAACTGATTCGCATTCCCTGAACCGAGCGACGTATAAAAAAACAGACACGATAAAGTTCATCATCGTAGGAAACCTTCTCATGTAAAACTCGGAATAAAACCGGAGCTAACGCCCTGCGGCTAATCAGGAACGTTGTATGGTGAATCGCGAACACCTTCCGCTCAGTTCTACGAAATTACAGAAAACCAAGTTCCCTGTTCGTTTCCCGGTTGTCGTTGTTTGGGGAGCGGATACGATGTTAGAACAGTCGCAGGTTTTACAGGGAAATCCAGGAAATGAATCAGTTAAACGTAATAACAAATAACAGGCAGGCGCTACCCGACCGCGATGCGATGTATGCAGCACTGGTCCGGCGGGACAGCCGTTTTGAAGGGGTTTTCGTGGCGGCGATTCGGTCGACGGGCATTTTCTGTCGGCCCTCCTGTTCGGCCCGCAAACCGAAGCCGGAGAATGTTGAATATTTTCCCGATGCGAAAACGGCGCTCGCCAACGGCTACCGGGAATGCAAAATCTGTCGGCCGCTGGTAGCGCTCGGCTCCACGCCCGACTGGTTACAGCCGTTGATTGAAGAGGTCGCGCAGGATTCCAGCATTCGCCTGCAGGCCGAAGATCTGCGGGAACGGGGCCTTGATCCGGTGCGCGTGCGTCGCTGGTTTCAGAAACTGCACGGCATGAGTTTCGCCGCCTACCTGCGGATGCGGCGCATCAACCAGGCTTTCAGTCAGATTCAACACAAAACGCCGGTCACAGACGCTGCCTTTCAGAGCGGATACGAATCGCTCAGCGGGTTTGGCGAAGGCTTCAAAAAAACGATGGGTACGGCGCCTGCGAAGAGTAATGGTCAGCAGGTGATCGCCGTCAGTCGTATTTTAACACCCCTTGGCCCGATGCTGGCGGGCGCGACAGAGCAGGGGATCTGCCTGCTGGAATTCACCGATCGACGGATGCTGGAAACGCAGCTCACTCGACTGCAGAAACGGCTCAACGCCAAAGCGCTGCCCGGCGACAGTCGGTTCTTTCCCTTACTGGAGGGGCAGCTTCAGGCGTACTTCGCCGGGAAGCGAACGGAATTCGATCTGCCATTGATCACGGCGGGCACCGAGTTCCAGCAGAGAGTCTGGGCGGCCCTGCGGACCATTCCCAGTGGCGAGACCCGCTCGTATCGCGCCCAGGCGGAGATCATCGGCCAACCCGCGGCGGTCCGCGCGGTGGCCCGCGCGAACGGCGATAACCGGATTGCGATTCTGATTCCCTGTCATCGCGTCATCGGAGCCGACGGAAGTTTGACCGGTTACGGCGGCGGTTTGTGGCGGAAGCAACGTTTGCTGGAAATCGAAAACGCTGATGTTGCGCAACCAAAGTGAGCGGAATGGCGCGAGCCGCTCACATTCTGTTATGATTTTGGTTTCCCCTCGCCCCAGCGTGCTTTATTGAACTCTTCCGACTGGCCGCGGGGGATGGTCAGCGTGTTCCAGTTGTCGCCGGCCCGGATGCGGGCGACCTGCACGATCTGGCCGACGTGATAACAGGTGTGGCCGAGCGAACGTTGAATCGCCAGCGGCACCGTGTGCGCGTCGCCGCGGATATAAACGGTTTTTTGCAGATCGTCCGGGGTCAGACTTTTGAGCGATTCCAGCAGAGTCGTCCAGCCCCGATTCCAGTAGGCCATTAATTCTGCACGGCCTTGAAATGAATCGACGAATTCATCGTCCCGGTTGCGGTCCGGTTTCTCACCGTCGGCGGTCAGAAAATCGGTCCAGCGCGAAATCAGATTGCCGGCGACGTGTTTCATGATCACGGCGATGGAATTCGTGTGCTCATCCAGGGCGATGCGGAGTCCTTCGTCCGAGACCTGTTCCACTGCCCGCTCCGCCATCTTTTGATTGGCTTCGAATGTGTTGATCGTGGCTGATAAAAATTGTGTGAAGCTTTCCATGATAATCCCTTTTCAGTTGGGAGTAATCGGTTTCTATTGACAAGGGGCTCGTACAGACTGAAATCGTTTCGCCTGTGTCCAGGTTTACGGTAGCGTCTCCAGGTCTGTTTCAATCTTTTTTGAAACCCGTTTCTGTAAAATCAATTGTAGTCCGGATAAACGAATTTTGATTCTGTCCGTAAAAGTATGAACAAAATATTATAATTCGTAACTCATTTTACGGTAATGGCATACGTGAAAATGTGTTCTCGGTTCTTTAAAAAGTTCTTTCGGTTTTACTTTTTGCGATCATGTATATAAGTAGAAGCGTGTTTTTTATCATTTCCGTCATTTGGTTTTCGATGAGTAGATTCTACTTTTGACCAGTAACACACCTCAGCTCAAGCCTGATGAATTCGTGCGTCTGATTATGGCGAACGAAGGACGGTTGTACGGTCTCGTACGCGCGCTGCTGCCGGGCTGCGAAGATGTGGAGGATATTGTTCAAGATACGGTCACGTTGATGTGGGAGAAATTAAGCGAATTTGAAAAGGGAACCAACTTTCCTGCATGGTCCTGTCGCATCGCACAATTCAAGGTTCTTGAATATCGCCGTACGAAATTCAAACGCGCATGCTGCCTGGACGAGCATGTTCTTGAGCAACTTGTCACGGACGCAGGTAATTCATGGTACGAACTGGAATATCGATCTCAGGCATTAGATGAATGTATCGCGAGCCTGACGGAAACAGAGCGTGAATTGATCCTGTTACGTTTTCGATCGAAGGGGACCCTCAAAGCAACGGCCCTTCAGATTGGTCGCTCCGAAGTCACGGTCAGGTCATTGATTCGTAGAATACTCAAACGACTCGAAGCCTGTATTCAGCGTCGGTATGAAATGGGGCCATCATCATGACGCTTCACAGCGACTCTGAATCCAGCCTGCAGGATTGGCTCGCCGCCATCGACGACGGGAGTATTACCAGCCAGCAGATTGAGCAGCTTTCCAAACTGCTTGCAGAAAATGCGGCTGCGCGAAAACAGTATCTTGAGCATATGGGACTCTTAGGGCAGCTGGCAGTGACAGCGAAGCGTTCCGAATTATTCAATGGAGGCTCGAAGTTACTCCGGAAAACGGAAGCCAACAGCAGTCCGACAAGTCACGTGTGGCGGAGGACGGGTATTGTGGCTGCTGTGGCTCTGCTGCTCTTCATCGGCAGTTTTCTGATTCCCCGGTTCTGGGGCAGGTCGACAACGGATGGCGTGGCGATGCTCAAGTCGCAGGATGGCTGGTGGGAACATCCGGGGCTGGGAACCGAGTTTGGTGAACCGATTCAGGTCAATCGCTGGTTGCATTTAGAAACGGGAACAGCGGTACTGCTTTTTACGAACGGCGTCGAGATGATTTTGAGAGGGGATACGACGATCAAGATTGTAGCTCCGGATCTGGTGCGCCTGTTTTCGGGAACCGCGTCCTTCGTTGTGCCCGAAGAGGCCATCGGGTTTAAAGTCTCCACTTCGGCCGCGGATGTGGTGGACTTCGGAACCGAGTTTACGGTGCGCGTGCACGATGCGGAAGTGGTTGATATTCAGGTGCATCAGGGGATTGTAGAAGTCATGCGTTCTGGTAAATCAGGTGAAAAAGAGCGCCGTCGCCTGAAAACCAGGGATGCCGTTCGCGTTGATCCGCTGAAGAAAGGATTTATTGAGATTGAACCGGTTGAGGTTCCCGAAGCTCAACTCGAAGACTCGAATCCCCGGATTATCGCCTATCGAACACGGAAAATGACAAAAGGTGAACAGCCTTATCACGGTAAGCTGGGCCATGATTTTGTTGTGAATGAACCGATTGAAGTGACACGGCTGGGAGTATTCGATAGCGAATCGGATGGGCTGAAACAAACGATTGTATGTGAACTCTGGCAGCGCGATGATCGCGGAACTCCGGATCTGTTCACTGACGACATCGGACTCAAGCGACTGGCAGTGATGAAATTTGCTCCGGGCGAGCAGGCGGAACTGGTCGATTCGAATCGATTTCAGGCTCTGAAAACGCCGCTCCGCCTGGAACCGGGGGCATATTCGATTGTGGCTTATGGATATGGAGCCAGAGAACCCAACGGAAATGACGGGCTTAGTGGTAACCGGCGACATCTGAAATCGCGCAACGACGGTGGTGGCCTCATCTCCTTTACAGGCACCAGTCGATATGAACGACTTCTGATTTTGGACCATGCGCATCAACCGCTGTGGGAGTCAGACCCTGATTCTTTTCCTGCAATCGTTGATGACACATTTGTTGATCGATACTCGGCAGCGACATTCGAGTATCGGCGTGTACGCTGAATTGCGAATTTTAGGAGAACGGTTTTATATTTAAATAATCATTTAGAAAGGGCTTAGTGATGTCATCATTCAAAATGCGTCGAGGTTTTACCCTGATCGAATTACTGGTGGTCATTGCAATCATTGCGATCCTGATTGCATTACTGCTACCCGCCGTCCAGCAGGCAAGAGAAGCAGCGCGCCGTTCGCAGTGCAAGAACAATCTGAAACAGATTGGGTTAGCACTTCACAATTACCATGATACATTCAAGATTCTCCCGATTTCCAATGCAGGCTGCAGTGGGAAACGGTACGGATGGATCCCGATGCTGCTGCCCTACATTGATCAGGCCAATATCTACAATGCCTTTGATTTCGACCTGGCTGCCTGGCAGGGCAATAATTTCCAACACCTGCAGAAGCCTTATAACGCCTTTCTCTGTCCTTCGGACCCGCTAGGTAACGAAATTCGCGAAGAAGAGTTTTTTGCGGCACCAACCTGGATTATTGCTCAGGCAGACTATGCGGCAGTCATCGGAGATTATGTAAACAGTTCCGGTGTGGGTGAGGTACCAGCTTATGGAAATGTTGGCTGTTCACTGCAGGTGCGCGGGATGATCGGTCGCTGGGGGTGGAGTGCTCGATTTAGAGACGTCACAGACGGACTGTCCAATACCTTTACCCTGGGGGAATGCATCGGCGCCATGAGTATCGTGCAGAACTGGGGTGTGCAGAGTTTTGGAACCACTTCGCACCCGATTAATTTCATGAACGAGAACCTGCAGACTAATTTACCAACGCAGTTAAACCCACGCTGGGATGAATCCATCGGCTTTCGAAGTTATCACGTCGGAGGTACCCATTTTCTGATGGGGGATGGTGCAGTCCGTTTCGTCGGCGAGAATATTGATGGTGTCACCTATCGAGGACTTGCTTCCCGAACGGGGGGAGAAGTAATCGGAGAATTCTAAGTGAAGCAGGATTCCCATTGAAGAGTAGACACTTCGGCCCCCCCCGAAGCTGTCTGCTTTTTCTCTGCTGAAATAAAATTTCGTTACCCGATTCACAAATTGTCTACCGGGCTTTGATGTATCATAAAATCATCTGGAATATCACGGGAGCTCAACGTGAAGTACTTCGCATTCTCTCTGCTGGTGTCGCTTTCTGTGGGATGTGGCGAGAACCTTAATCGTTCAGCAACGGCTCCCGTATCCGGAATAGTCACCTTTGATGGCCAGCCTCTGGCATCAGGGACGATTATTTTTGAAACCGCGGGGAGCCGCCCTGCGTCAGGAGTCATTAAAGAGGGCGCGATTCTGAATGTCACGACTTACAAGTTCAACGACGGCGTGCCTGTCGGTTTACACAAGATATCGATCACCGCGACCGAAACCGAAAAGAAAGCGGTGATGGCAAATCCAGGGGAGATGACGGCTTTCGATCCCAATTATATGGGAGGAGGAAATTCGCTGATTCCCCCAAAATACAACAATCCCACCACATCAGGGCTGACTGCTAAAATTAAGAGTGGCACTGAGAATGTAATTCAGTTAAAGCTGGAATCAGATAAAAAGAAAATCTAAGCCCGCCGTAGCCATCAAGATTCCGGGAACATTCGGTCTGATACAACGATAGAAAGAAAATGAAGAGTTCCGCGCGCGAGCGGATACATTGGAAAATAAAGAGTCTGCTGAAGAATTGCCGGGAAATCGGTCAGTTGTTCCGGAAACTATTTTTGTCTGGCGAGGCGTTTTTGGGGGATCGTTTTCATTTTCCCAACTTTACGCGTGCCGACAATCTTTCCGATCTGAGACCGCGATACGCCGAGAGAAGCCAGCGATCGGACAAGCAGGTCGAGTGAAACAGTTCTGTCTGCAATTTCAATTTTCGCGACCCGGGATTGGCTGGAACCGATTCGTTTTGCCAGATCCTGTTGTGTGATATTTAATTGTTTGCGTCGTGTTTTTACTTCGATCGCCAGCGCCAGCTTCATGTTCACAAGCATTTCTTCTGCGTCGCTGAGTTCCAGAAAATCAACCGCTGACCCCACCTTCCAGCCGGCCGCTTCCAGTTTTTTTTGTTTTGCTGCTTTCATTTTGTTGCCTCATCATATTGCTTAAAACGCCGTTTGCAGTTGTCGATGACAGCCTGGGGTCTTCTTTGGGAAAACTTCGCCGATGATCACAGCATCAGGATCAAGCCGATACACGATGCGCCATGTCAAATTCTCGTCCGGAATCCTTAACTCGTGGCAGCGGCGACCAATGGAGGGCATCGGGCGGCTGTGTGGAATTCCAGGGATTCACCACGCTGAAGCCGACGCAGCAGTACACCCGCTTCGATACGTGCTTCATACGAGAACGGCGGTGTTTTGATTTCGCCTTGCAGCCAGACGAGAGGCTTCGCTTGCTGATCGTCTTTGCCCATGCCGTAGATTATATGTCATATCTGGCATGTATCAAGGGGCGTTTTTGCATGCCCCGGCGTATGAAAGTATGGCTTGAGGAAGATCTTCTGTCGCGGCAGCGATTCAGAAAACAGACCTCATAGTTCCGCGGTCACGCCCCGGTACGTAATCTTGATTCCCTTGGCGGCGAATTTTTCGGTCAGATGCGGGATGTCATTGTTGTGAACGAGTACGATGACAGAGTCTCCGGGGAGGAGTTTGGTATCGGAGGCGAGATCCTGTTGGACTTCGCCGTCGGCGCGGCGGATGGCGACGACCAGAAAGCCGCGATCGCTGCGGACTTCGATCTTGTCGAGTGTTTTGTTTGCGAATGTCGAGTCGGGCGTCACCTGTAATTCTTCGAACTGCAGGCCGAGATGGCCGAGCTCGTCTTTGATATCGCCGTTGCTGGTGAGCTGTTCCAGCATGTTTTCCGCGGTCGGCCGCATGATGAGTTGCGCGACTTTGGTGGCACCGATGGCGGTCGGCAGCACGACCCGGTTCGCGCCGCAGCCCAGCAGTTTCTTTTCGGTCTTGGGATTTTCGCCACGGGCGATGATCATCACGTTGGGATTCATCTCGCGGGCGGTGATGGTGACAAACACGTTTGTCGCGTCGGCAGAGAGGACTGTTGCCAGCACCGCGGCCCGGCGGATGCCCGCCTGTTCCAGCACGTATTCTTCAGAGGCATCGCCGTTGATGACCCAGTAGCCCTGATCCTCGGCTGCCTTGAGCCGGCGTTCGTCGCAGTCCACGACAACGAACGGTTTCTTTGCCGCGAACAGGCTTTTGGCCAGGATGGAACCCATGCGGCCGACGCCGCAGATGATGGTGTGACCTTGCAGGCGTTCAATTTCTTTCGTCATTCTTCTCGCTCCCAGTGCCCGGTTGAGTTCGCCGTCGATCACCATTTGCATGAAACCACCGATAGTATAAATCACCGCGCCATAACCGGCGATGATGACCATGATCGTGAGTGCCCTGAGTGCAGACGACTCGATCGGTTGCACCTCGCCGTAACCTACGCCGAAGATGGTGATGATCACCATATAGATCGAATCTTCCAGCTTCCAGCCGGCGGAGACATAACCGATCACCGCTACGAAGCAGATCGTGCAGAACAGGGCGATCCCGGTGATGATTTTGCGGAACGGCCTGGAGTGGTGCTGACTGTTTCGCTGAATCGCCTCTGGTGAGAATAATGATTCAGAATCCGTCATGGCTCGTTTTCTCGTGTGGCCGCGCTGGAGTGATACGTTTTTTGAAGAACCAGACAGGAACAGAGCCGAGCCAGGAAATCAATTCCTGGTCGGCTCGTATTCCGAAGGTTCGATTTTTAACTCGACGCTGTTACTTGATGAACAGCATTTCCTGATAGGTTGGCAGTGGCCAGAGATCGTCGGCCACAATTCCTTCCAGTTCATCTGCCACAGCACGCACCTTATTCATTAAAGGTAGAATCGTGTGGCAGTAGTAACTGGCTTCCGAGAGCAGATCTTCCGATCCGTGCTCCGCGGCAGCCGCTTCCAGTTCGCTGACGCCGTCCTGCAGTGCTTTCACCAGTTCGGTCATGCGGTCCAGTGTGTTCGTGTCGAAATCGTAGTCCAGCATTTTCAGGCTGGCACAGTTGGAAACCAGTTCGCCCTGATAACGGATGGCGGCGGGGAAAATCATCGTTTTCGCCATTTTGATGGTCAGGTTCGATTCGACTTTGATCGACAGGCAATACTGTTCGAGATACGTTTCGAGCCGGCTTGCCAGTTCGCGTTCTGAAAGAACGTTGTATTTGGTGAACAGTTCTTTGACTTCTTTTGTTTCCAGGACGGGCAGTGCATCGACGGTTGTTTTGAGATTCAGCAGGCCGCGTTTTTTCGCTTCCGCATGCCATTCGTCGCTGTAGCCGTCACCGTTGAAGACAATCGCACCGTGCTCATTGATAATTTCCGTGAGCAGTTTCTGCAATTCTGAATGCAACTTGGCGGGATCGCCGCCGGTGGCTTCTTCCAGACGCGTTGCACAGAACTCCAGTGAATCCGCAACAATGGTATTCATCGCGACCAGTGGACCGGCGATCGACTGATTCGAACCGACGGCACGGAATTCAAATCGGTTTCCGGTGAAGGCGAACGGACTGGTACGATTGCGGTCGCCGGCATCTTTCGGCAGTGGCGGCAGGACATCGACGCCGACCGTCAGAGTTCCCTTGGGAATGGATGAGTTGGCGCCGCCGACTTTGATCTGTTCGAAGACGTCGGTCAGTTGGTCGCCCAGGAAGATCGAGATGATCGCCGGTGGTGCTTCGTTGGCTCCCAGGCGATGGTCGTTGCTCGCAGAGGCGACGACGGCTCGCAGCAGTCCCTGATATTTATGGACGGCACGAATCACGGCAGCACAGAACAGCAGGAATTGTGCATTTTCGTGAGGAGTGTCACCCGGATCGAGCAGGTTGCCTTGTGAACGGCTTCCCATGGACCAGTTGACGTGTTTACCGGAACCGTTCACGCCGGCAAAAGGTTTTTCATGCATCAGGCAGACCATGCCATGTTTTTCTGCGGTGCGTCGCAGGGTGGTCATGAGCAACTGCTGATGGTCGGTCGCGATGTTCGCCGATTCAAACAGCGGTGCAATTTCATACTGGCCCGGTGCGACTTCGTTGTGACGGGTTTTGATAGGGATGCCCAGTTTGAACAGCTCTCGCTCTGCTTCAAACATGAACGCCAATACGCGATCGGGAATGGCGCCGAAATAGTGATCGTCGAATTCCTGGCCTTTAGGAGGTTTGGCTCCGAACAGGGTCCGGCCGGCGGTCAGCAGGTCGGGACGTGCAAAATAGAAATTACGGTCGACCAGGAAGTATTCCTGTTCCGGCCCTGCTGTGGAGGAAACCAGGTCTCCCTGTGTGTGCCCGAACAGTTTCAGGATGCGCTGTGCCTGAACATTCAAGGCCTGCATCGAACGCAGTACGGGAGTCTTTTTGTCGAGGGCTTCTCCGGTCCAGGAAACAAAGGCTGTTGGAATGCAGAGTGTGGTTCCGTTGGAATTTTCCAGAATGTAAGCGGGGCTGGTGACATCCCAGATGGTGTAACCACGGGCTTCGAATGTCGCACGGATACCGCCGGTCGGGAAGCTGGAACCATCGGGTTCACCCTGGATCAACTGGGAGCCGCTGAATTCGGCAATCGCGCCCCCTTCACCATCGGGTGACAGGAAACTGTCGTGTTTTTCGGCTGTTGAACCGGTCAGGGGATAAAAAACGTGGGCGTAGTGGGTGGCCCCTTTTTCGATGGCCCAGTCTTTGATGGCGGCGGCAACAACGTCGGCCGTCGAGCAGTCGAGTTTTTTACCGCCTTCAATCGTGCTGATCAGATTTTTGTATGTTTCCTTTGGCAGTCTGCTTTTCATGGCGATCTTGGAAAAGACATTTGCATTGAAAAGTTGCCCGGTGGGTGTCTGCTGAAAATTCATCGGTGGATGATTGGGCTGATAACCTGTCACAGCGGCAATGGCTGCAGAACGTGCCGAGCCGAGTGTGGCTTTACTTCCATTGTTGGAACCAGAGTAAGTGATGGGCGAGTTGGAACTTTGAATTTCTGTGTTCACTTTTTTGACCTTTTCTTTGGGCGAAAATACTGCTTACGTCTTTTTACATCTAGGAGACCAAAGACGGTGGAGCAGGAATCGTTGACCTGATTCTGGTCTGCTCCCTGATTCTGGTCTGCTCACGGTCTGGCCTGATCACAATTTGCTTTTCAAGCGAACTGAAAATGCTGTTCGTTTGCGCTGTTGGCTTCATGCAGAATTGCGCAGAACTCCCTGAAAATGAAAGCATTAGAGCTATTTGAGCAGAATATGTGCCAAATGATTTGGGGATTTCTGTTTTACACGGCTCAGTCCGGTGATACCAGCCACTCATGCCGCCTATTCTGCGAGTTGGAGGATGAAAGTCCGATTGATGACCTGAAATATGCCTTGATTGACGCATTTTTCAGGCACCGCTGGGATGAGAAGAGCTGGAGCAGAAAATTCGGAAAAATTATCGTAAACGAACCCGGTTCCGCACAATTAGCGGCTCACCTGCCTATAATGCTCGCACGTTTTGCCCAAAAAGTCAGCACGCCGCCTCTCAGGCAGCAGTTGCCGTGTATGGAATTCCGGGGACCCGATCATCACATCATTTTATCATTTGAGGATCAAATCCGCGATCACCGCTCGATGGTCGGTATCTACGGCTCGTTCTGATTTGACGCGCACAGGCTGAAATGAATCGTTGATCCGGATCTGGTCGATTCGCAGAAACGGTACCTTGTTGGTGATGCTATTTCCCCAGCCGGTGCCTGCGATCGTAAACGCATCCTGTAGAGACGCCGGCAACTCAGTGAAGATCGCATCGTGGGGGTTGGCGTTGAAATCGCCTCCCACAATTAAGGGAATATCAGGGGGGAGCCCCGTTAATATTTAGGAGAGTTCCGCGAGCTGATTGCGTTGTTTGATGCGATTGTTGCGAAAGGTTCGCCAGCACCCGGGGTTCCACAAATCAAATCGGAAGGGGGGCGTAGAGAGTCGCAGTGAGGCAACCACGATTTCCTGGCCTGTCGGGAGCGTGGTTTTTCCGACGAGCCAATTTTCCGCAGCGGCGATCTGCTCGACTTCACCTTGGCAGAGAATGGCAGCATCTACGCTAACCAGAAAATTTCCTTCTGTGCCGAATACTTCGTCGGCGACTGTTTTCAGGTTTTCAAGTCCCGGCGACTCCTGAATCAGAATCAGATCTGGCTTTGCTTGTTTCAATGCCAGGATCGATTTCTTGCTGCCGCTACAGTTGAGCGAGATCACGCGAAGACTTTGCTGTTGTATTTGGGCGGCGATCCATTCGGTGTTCGAAGAGCCCCAGATTCCACGGCACAGACTCAAAGGCGCATCAGCAAAACCGACCAGAAACAGTCCCCACAGGCAGCACGTCAGAAATGCAGCACGCCGACTTCCGGTCTTTACGAGCGTCAACGATAAGATCAAGCCACACAGAAACCAGACCCAACTCGGATACACGGTAATCGCAGTGCACGCATCGAACTGTTTGGCAAAACAGATACTCAACCCGATCAGTAACAGCAGAGTGAGCCCGAACGCCACACTTGAGAGTATGCGTATAACGCGTTTTTTTGCAGGGAGTTTAACGTGGGAATCAGGTTCGGTCATCATAGGCGAACTTTGTTTCATGAGCGATCACGATTATGAGATTCTGAATCAATGATTATAAAGCTTGTATCATCGAGCGTAAGTGGAGTGTTATAATAATTTGCTGGTGTCTCTCAATCTACCAGTAGGTACGATGATGAGTTAAATACGTTTTTAACCACGATGTCAGATTCAAGTTACGAATTAACTGTTAAAATACAAAGGAGAACCGTATGAAATATTTTACGCTCTGTTGCTTAAGCCTGAGTTTATTTCTGGTCGCATGTAAGAAAGAGAATTCACCGGCACCGGTTTCAAGTGAGAAGCAGGTGACGGGGGAAGATGTCAAAAAAGAAGTCGGAGAAGCCGTTGGCGCTGCAAAAGACTTCACGATGCAGAAAAAAGAGGAATATGCAAAACAGATCAATGAGAAGCTGAAAGACCTGGATGTGAAAATTGCCGAGTTGGAGGCCAAAGGCGCCGATCTGAAAGATGATGCCAAAGTGAAATGGAATGAGAAACTGGAAGATCTGAAAATGCACCGCGGGAAGGTAGCGGAAAAGATGGACGAAATCAATAACTCCTCCGCGGATGCCTGGGAAGGCCTGAAGAAAGACATGGATACCGCATGGGAAAATTTAAAGAAAGCCTACGATAATACGGCCGAAGCAGTGAATAAGTAAGTTTAAGTTGAAAAAGGTGAAGTCCCAAAAAGTTGACACCTTTTTGGACCTCACCTTTTTTCAACATCAGATCAATGGAAAGGGGCAGTGTGCAGAGAGACTCTCTAAAAATTATGTCGTACAATATTCATTCCTGTCGCTCGTCCAGAATGGTGCCTTCTCTGGAAGAGATTGTGAAAGTGATTGATGACGTTCAGGCTGATGTGGTTGCGTTGCAGGAAGTCGATGTGAACTGCCCGCGCACAGATCGGATCAATCAGGTGGAAGAACTCGGGCGGCGGTTGGGGATGACGCCTCACTTTTTCAGTCTGGTGGACTGGGGGCAGTTTCAACATCCTCGTGAAAACGAAGGCTTGTACGGCCTCGGCTTTCTCTCTCGAATGAACTTGCGCCTGCTCGATTTCGCACACATTCACTTGCCTTTGATGAGCCCGTTAAGCGAACCGCGGGGCGTTTTTCAATTACGGCTTGACTGGCAGGGGAAGCCTTTCTCGATCTTGAATACGCATTTAAGCGTCCAGCGGCGAGAAAATTTACTTCAGATTGAAGCAGTACGAGAACTGGTGCAACAGGTCTGTTCCGAACAGGGCGAATGCATTCTCATGGGCGATTTTAATTCACGAGGACGTACTCGTGCGATGCAGCGATTACGGTCTGTGATGCAGGAATGCGTTCCGATGGGATTGCCACGTTCCACCTTCCCCAGCCGTTTTCCGATGCTGCAATTAGATCGTATTTTTACCGGCGGAGGTCTCGCGTCTTATCCCAGCCGGGTTCTTGCCTCGCCGAATGCTCGCAAAGCTTCTGATCACTTGCCTATTCAAGTGGAATTGAAATTTTGATATGTCTCGTTCCCACTCAGCTTCATCGGTGCTGTCCTCGTTTCTGGTTCCTTCCAGAGCGCATCGGTGTCTTCCACTGAGCGAAGGTCTCTCCGCCTTTGATTGCCGAAAGCGACTGATCCGGCAATCGCAGCGCCGCATCTGGATCAGTACCTTCCTCTGGCGAAATGACCGTGTCGGAAATTTTCTTGCCGACGAACTGGAACGCCGATCCCGGGAAGGTGTTGAGGTACGGATTCTGCTCGATCACTGGGTGACCCTGCAATCGGAAGACTCGATTCTTCCCCGCCTGCGTCAACTCGCGGCTTCGAGTGGAATCGAGGTGCGGTTGTTTAATCCGGTCGTGCAGAAGATGAATCCTGCGGATGCGGAAATCATGCTGGCGGGGGCAAAGTATGGAGAGATTCTGAACCGGCGGATGCACGGTAAAATGATGCTCTTCGACGAGGCATGTGTCATCGTGGGAGGCCGCAACCTGGGCGACGAATATTTTGATATGAATCGTTTTCGGTGTTTCAGCGACGCGGAAATCTTGATCAGTGGTCCCGTTGTCGAAGAATCGCAAACTGCGTATGCC
Organism: uncultured bacterium; assembly: GCA_963974925.1. Lineage (GTDB taxonomy): Bacteria > Planctomycetota > Planctomycetia > Planctomycetales > Planctomycetaceae > Gimesia. The sequence continues at coordinate 24,344 of CAXBFD010000051.1, forward strand.
CGTTTTTGGGATCATGATCTGAGTGTGGATCTGCTGGAATTTGCGGACGAGGAACAGTCCACCACAGCGAAGTCTGGTACCTCGTCTGATTCTGTTGATCTCCCGGCACCTTTTTCAAAAATCGCAGAGGAATGCTGTCCCGACTATACCGCACACATCTATACGCCCCGCCGGATCGAACTCTATCATGATCTGCCCGCCGTCGATTGCCAGACGCCTGACGAAACGGGGAACCGACTGGTCGAGATTCTCACATCCGCCCGGAAGAGCATCCATCTGACCTCACCCATCATCATCTTCCCGGATTCCTGGCTCGACCGATTGGCGAAACTGCGCGAGCAAAACGAATCGTTTCTGCTCTCGGTTGTCACCAACAGTCTGGTTTCCACTGATAACCTCTATACCTACGCAGCCGGACTCAAACAGCGCAAAATACTGCTCAATCAACTCCACGCCCATCTGCACGAAATTCGGGCGGTTCCGGAAGAAATCGCTCGAATGATTCCCAGCTATGCACGTCTGTCTGAGGAAAATGACAAATCCGACGCGCAGCCCGAATCCGGCTTTGGTTCGAACCATTTTGAGTGCGGCGAGATCCATACGACATTGCACTGCAAGTATTTCATTGTGGACGGAACAACAACGCTGCTCGGTTCTCCCAACCTGGATCCCCGCTCGCTGTTCGTCAACACGGAATTACTGCTCAGAATCGAAGACGAATCACTCAGTCAATATTATCTGGAGCATCACAATCGCTTTCGTTTGAACACGAACAGCTGGGTCGTTTCCCGACTGCAAAAAGAAACTGTCTGGATACGACTCTGCCGGCTAATTGCTTCTCAGCAAAGCCGGCAGGACTCTGATTGGCCGTTCCGACCCGGATGCTGTTTTGTTCCCCGGAAAGGAACAGCCAAAGAAATTCCCGATCCCTTTGCCTCTGATTTCTATGAATGTTACGAACCATGCGGAGTGTATCCGGGAATCAAAGATTCCGACGAAAAGGCAGAGCTCTTCTTCACGGAGAACCTTTCACACATGTTCCGGGATTTGCTTTAGAGGATCGAATAAACATAAAATTCTCTGTAGCAGGAACCGTTCGGCGACACAAAAATATCCAGGCCGCGCCGCCTGAGTTCAGATTGAGGTGATCAGTCTTTTCACACGATTTCAGTAAATGGAATATGAAGCCTGAGTCACAACTGAACCTGGAATCCGTTTCACGCGGCAGGCATGGGAGCGGGAACCACTGGGACCCGAAAAGGCGGAAGTGGCAGTCGAACATTGCGGCTTTGTCATTCGGATCAACGGTCGCGAGACGCTGCTTTCTCTCACCGATCTCGAAAATGACATCGGGATCGTTTTTCACAGGTGCCGGCACTTTTTAAGACAGGTCGTGTTTCTTGATTGGTTTTGACTGTGATTCTCAGGACCGCAACCTGACCCCGGTCGGTATGAACCGCGGCTAACGCCGTGCGGCTGATTTTGTTTTTACGTACTCTGACAGCCGGAATGACCGATTCAAAGAGTGTCAGCCCCGGTTGCTCCACACTGATCAGGACGATTCGAGTTACGAAACTCTACCTGGCGCGACTTAGTCTAATACCAGTTCAAAGTCATTTTTGTCGCTATCGACGGTGATATTAAGCGAAGATTTTCCTTCTCCGTATTTCTCAAATAACGCGCGCATCTCAGGCGTGAGAGGCGGAGTGTCAGGATTGGGATTCGGCTGCATCAACGTGACAATATTTTTCCCCGCCGTGACTCCGGCGGCGTCGTTCGTAAACGCCATGGAAAACGTTCCCTTTTCGTCCACGTTTCCATAACTGGGACGTCCTCCGGTCGAAGGTGTGAATACGATGATGATATCCGATACAGGCTTGCCGTTGTGGGTCACGGTCCCATTCAACTGGTGCAGCGTGGGTGTGTCGTCCCCTCCGCCGCAACCCGATAAAAATGTGATACACGCGAAACAGAGCAGCAATCCCGGAAATGATCGTGGTCGTCTCATGGAAATAAAACTCTTTATATTGAAAAAGTGAAAAAAGAAACAACCTCCAGTGCACCAGGGGTAGAACGCGGAATGCCTCGCCTGGAGGTTGTGTGTTCATTCCGGTTTTTTAAAAATCGCCGATGATTTCTTTACCGCTGCGAGTCGATAATGCACGCCATGTTACCAGATCAATATTATTACTGATAAAGCGCACCGCCCCGTCACAGAGCGTGACATGCAGTCCGCCCACATGGTCGCTCCGCGCGACGCGCCCATGACTGTTGTCATTCGGGGCGTTGGGAATATAGTCGGTGCTGGCATAGCCTTCCGAGTTATGCGACACATACAGGAAATGATTCGTGGGACGATTGTTTGTGGCAGTGGTGAAATGCCTTTGCTCAAGGAGCAGAAATGTGTTTGAGGTTCCATCTTTCACATCACGCAGCAAAATCTTGCTGTTCATGAATCCCACACCATTCCAGGTATTCATATCGTTCGATCGTTCTGCACAACAATGTACGGTTCCCGAGTTGATCGCATAGTCTTTATAGCTGTTTGTGGGACCGAGTCGTTCTGCGCTGGGACAAACAAAAACAGGGGGCATTTGCTGGCACGGTACCTCATTCGTTGTGACGAGACTGGGCCCGTAGTCTCCCGCCCATTCATCATTTCTGTCGGGAGTATAGGGGGAAACATCGGTGTTCAACGCATTGTAGATATTGGTCGCTTCGACTTGAGGAAGAATAAACAAAGGCCAACCCCACGAATTATCGCGGATTCCTCCGGCCAGTGACTGAGGATGCGATCCACCAGTGTAACGGTTGCCCATCGGCAAAGTATTGAATGCGTCATGGTAGTTATGGAATGCCAGCCCTAACTGTTTCAGATTATTCTTACAGCTGGAACGGCGGGCTGCTTCTCGAGCCTGTTGCACGGCGGGTAAAAGTAAGGCAATTAAAATCGCGATGATTGCAATCACAACCAGCAACTCGATCAGAGTGAAACCGCGTCGGTTTCGCAGGTCAAATGATAAGCGGGTCTGTCTCATGAAATAATCCTCCTCAAATAAAAACAAAATGGGAACGCAGCAAGATGGTTTCTGGGGAAGAGAAAATAAGAGTGATTAAACAAATGCAAAAATGTTATTTTCTAATTCCTGATCGTGATACAATCTCCTTCTGATACGAACTCGTTTCCAGGGTTACCTCGAGATGATTCTCGTGAGGGGAAGCAGGGGTGAAACGTCGTTGAACCCGGCTCCTTCAGACTCGCACACTCGAAAAAGAAAACGCGCAGGCAGCGTACTCGGGAAGCCAAAACGCGCCGTTTCGGGAATGAGTTCCGGTTCATTTCTGAGCCCTTTTGTAGATTGAGGTGCCTCTGCGTGATTGATGGTACGAAGATGTTTTCGTTGACAAAGGTGACCAAAAATTCGATTTTGATCGATTCAAGGGTCAATGTATGCCTGATCAACATCGTGCAGACTGAAATCGGATGGACGATCGATTTCGAGGTGCCTTAGTCTCTGCACTGAGTCGAATTATGAACAATGTCTAGTTATTTTGAGGTGTTAAACCGAGCATTAATACATGAGTTCATTAATATACAACTGGATTGTACAAAGGCTTTTGCAAATCTGTCAATTGTATTCTGGACGTAATTATATTTAGTGGTGTGATTTAGTTTTGTTAAGATAATGGCGCACGAGCAAGCGATTCTCGACGCATGCTTAATCAGCAGAATATGAGTCATCACCTGGAATGAGGATTTTTCAATGAGATATGGCGGCCTTCAGTTAATTGTGTTTTGTCTGGTATCAACGGGGCTCTTGATCTCCGCTGTCGAGGCAGGCGAAGCAACCCGCGACGATCAGTCTGTGGTGACCTTTTCGACCGAACTCAATCTGGGGCAGGATGTCGGGCAGAACTTTGGTTCTCTCTTTGAGCTCCGCGATAAAAAGGGCGCTGTCATTGCCGGCGCCGGCTTCATGGAAGTTTATAATACCCGCTTTCGCAGCGATCGACATACGCTGCAGTTTTATGTCAAACCGGCGCAAGATTCCCATCAGTACCAGGCGGAACGGCTGCCCCATCCGGACCTGGGTTGTGGCATTTATCTGATGGATCTGAACCAGACCATTTCCGCCTGGGGCGGCGATCGCACCGAATCGCTGCGCACCTGGAATCCTCAAGAGGGAAACTGGTCAGCAGCCCACTCGCCGGAAACGGGACCACTCCGCAGCGGCGATGGACAGATGCGGATTGGCGGCGGTCTGTTGTCCTTCTGTTCGAGCAAGGCGACTTACAATGACCGGGTGATTCTGACTCCCCCCGAAGTAGGCCGCTACTATAACTTTTATTACGCAAACGGTTTCCTCTGTTTTTATTATGGCAATCGATCAGAGCAGGCAGGCTTCACCCGGGTCATGGCCTGTCCCTGGACGCCCGCGGATCAGGGGCCCGTTGATCTGGCCAAAGCAATCAGCATCGAATGCAAGTATGTCGGCGCGACGCCGTTTGCCTGGGGACAGTTTCAAAAGGAACTGCTGACCGTCTCAAATTATGGCGGCGTTTACGCCTTTGACGGCAAACAATGGAGGACGGTGAAAGAGGCAAGCAAGAAGTACAGCTACCAGGTTTATTCGATGTTGAACTTCCGGGACCGCCTGCTGCTGGCACAGTATCCATCGGGAGAACTCTTCGAATATCGGGGCGGCACTGAAATCAAACAACTGCCTGGCTGGCCGCCTCGACTGCCTGAAGTCTCACCCAGTGCGCGCGAAGCACAGACGCTGGCGATCTACCGGGGCGACCTGTTCGCAGGGGTCTGGCCGTGGGGCGAGTTATGGCGCTACAACGAAGATGAAAACCGCTGGCATTCCCTCGGGCGGATGTTCTCTCATCCCGTCGCCCACAAGCGAACCGTGCATCCCTACGAAGAGGAAGCAGCAGCCCATAATCTGGTGCTCAATCATTGGGGGCAGCGCGTCACCGGCCTGGTTCCGCTCGGCGATTCCCTGATGGTTTCCACGTCGACCAAAGGAACTTATCCCTGGTCGGATAAATACACGTTTCTGACAGATGCTCAGCGCCGCGAATACGGAGCCGTGCTGAATTTCAAAATGCCCGGCAATCTGGCAGCGCAAATACTGTGGAAAGACAAGCCGATCCAACTGGAATTTGTCGTCGAACCCCGGCGGCTCGTCATTCGCCAGGACGGACAGGAACTCGGTTCCGCTCCTTTTTCTGCCAGCGATGCCAGACGCCTGCAAAACGCCACCCTCACCTGGGGCAACGGCATCTTCGGTAAGCTGAACGGAACACTGCGAAACTCGATGCGAAAATAAGGGTGGTTTAAAAAGGTGTCAGGAACCTTATATTTAAGGTTCCTGACACCTTTTTACTGACTCTATCCACCTCACTCATCAAAATGCGACTTCTTCCGCAGCAGGTGATGGTAGTGCTGGGCGAAGCGGTGGGATTCGTCGCGGACGTATTGCAGGAGTCTTAAACCATACGAATGCCGGCTTAAACGGCGGGGTTCGGTTTCGCCGGGGACAAAAACTTCTTCTTCGCGCTTGGCGAGGGAAATCGTAAACGGCGGCTCCACGCCCAGTTCGCGCATGGCGGTGATGGCGGCATTGAGCTGGCCTTTGCCGCCGTCGATCAGCAGGATGTCGGGAAAACTTTCCCCTTCCTGATGCAGACGCCGGATGCGGCGGCTGACGACTTCGCGGATCGAGGCGAAATCGTCGATCCCTTTGACCGTGCGGATTTTAAATCGCTTGTAACCATGCTTGAAGGGGAGGCCGTCGATGAACTGCACGAGGCTAGCGACTGTTTCGCCCCCCTGCAGGTGTGCAATGTCGACCCCTTCGATGCGGCGGGGGAGTTCGGAAAGCCCGAATACTTTCTTCAGCCCCTGCATTCCCTTTTTCGGGTCGATGTAAAAGACTTCGGGTTGCGCGTGATCTTCCAGGTTGCCGCGCTGGTGTAGACTTTCCAGCAACTGAATTTCATCCCGCAGTCGGGCCGCCGTTTCGTAGTCTTTTGTTTCCGAGGCGGCCTGCATCTCCTTTTTCATCTCGTTGAGCAGTCGATCTTTTTTACCGTCCAGAAACAGTTTCAGCCTGTTGATGTCTTTGCGGTAATCCTCTTTGCTGATCCGCAAATTACAGGGAGCCGTACATTGATTGATGCTGTGCAACAGGCAGGGGCGAAACCAGCGCCATTTTTCGTCGCCCTCTTCAATGTCCAGCGAACAGTTGCGGAAGCGAAAGATTTTCTGCAAAACGGTGATGGTGCCTCGCAGTTGCTTGGCGTTCGTGAAGGGGCCGTAGAGTTTGGTCCCCTTGCTTTGCGGCTTGCGCGTGAATTCGACGCGCGGGAAATCTTCGCGGGTGGTGATTTCGAGATAAGGAAATGTTTTGTCGTCTTTGAGTTCTGAATTGAAACGGGGGCGGATGTCCTTAATGAGGCGTGCTTCGAGCAGCAGGGCATCGACTTCGGTTTCGGTATCCAGAAAATCAATGTCGGCAATTTCGGTGACGAGTTCGGCGGTGCGTCGATCGATGGCAGCGGCCTGTGTGAAATAACTGGAGGCGCGGCTTTTCAGGTTGACCGCTTTGCCCACATAGATCACACGGGCCTGCGCATCTTTCATCAGATACACGCCGGCTGTGGTCGGAAAGGTGCGGGCTTTTTCCTGTGGCGTCAGCGCAGCGCCCTCTTTCGACGGGTTCGTCGGTTCGCTCTCTGAAGATTCCTGATTGGGTAAATTGTCTGTCTCAGACACGGTCTCTGATTCCTGAAAACGCCAAACGTGTTATTTGATTTCGTCGGGGATGTTGAATTATAGAGCAGACAGTGCGAAATCAGAAGATGTTATTTTCTTCAATCATCTGTTTGACGACTTCCCGTTTGTCTCCGGTTGCTTCCATGATTTCCAGTTGTCGTTTGGCGCCGGAATGATGGACCAGATCGTAGATCCGGTTTAATTCGTCTGTACACTCCAGTCGCTGTGACATGGAAGAAATCAGATCGACGAGTTGTCTGGTGGTGTCCATGACGGAATACAACTGGTAACTGTCGTTGTTGACCAGACTGGCGTCGATGCCGTAGCGGGTGGCCCGCCACTTATTCTGCTGGACCATCATCGGATGATGCTGCAGCTGGTACGCGCCTTCATCGATTTCATCGGAGATACATTTGACGAGACACTGCACGAATGCGGTCAGCGACAAGACCTGTTCCAGATTTGCAGGCATGTCGCAGACGCGGATTTCCACGGTGCCGAAGTTGTGATGCGGGCGAATGTCCCACCAGATTTCACGAATCGTATTGATGAAGCCGGTGCTGATCAGGTGGTTAATGAGCCACGTGTATTCGCTCCAGTTGCGCATGGTGGGAGGCAGTCCGGCGGTGGGCAGGCCTTCCATGATTTTCGAACGGTTCGAATGCAGGCCCGTATTGCGGCCTTCCCAGAACGGGGAGTTGGAAGAGAGCGACAGCAGCAGCGGCAGGTAGCGCAGCATGCGGTCGCAGACCATGACGGCTTTGTCGCCGGAATCGACGCCGACATGAATATGCAGACCGAACGTGACCAGTCGGCGGGCGACATCCTGCATCAGGTCGACCAGTTCGTAGTAGCGATCATTGACGGTGATTTTCTGATCGCGCCAGGAAGAAAACGGATGTGTGGCCGCCCAGAACAGTTTCAGCCCCAGTTTGTCGGCGGCTGCGGTGACGTCCTGCAGTTTTCCCGTCAGGTCGTCGCGAACATCCCCCACCGTGCGACAGACGTCGGTATTGATTTCGAGATAACTCTGCATCAGTTCCGGTTTGACCGACTTCGCGGTTTCTTCCGGAAGCTGCGCCAGTAACTCCGTGATCGAATTGGAAAGGGCGAATGTTTCCGCATTCACCAGCTGCAATTCCAGTTCTACACCCAGAGTCGGGTAATCATTTCTTGTGAAAGAAATTGTTCCCATATGATTAATTCCCTTTGCGGATGATTTGCGGATTCAGTGAAAGCAATAACGCGGTCTGCAGCATAATGCGGCTGCCCAGCGCGAGGACTCGTTCGTCGATGTCGAAGTAGGGTGAATGCAGAAACGCGGTTTTCTGACCCGGTTTCGCACAACCCAGACGCAGCATCGAACCCGGAGTGGATTTCAGATAAATGGAAAAATCTTCCCCCCCCATACTGGGCAGATCGATCAGGCCGACCTGCTGAGGTCCCAGTACATCTTTCGTGGCCTGTTCCAGCGCGGCGGAAATGATCGCATCGTTGACGACGGCGGGCAGGGGGGATGTAAACAGCACTTCGATTCGCGTGCCGGTGCTTTTCGCGATTCCCTGGGCAATCTCTTCGATGCGTTTGTGGAGAACATCGCGGGCGAGATCGCTGGTGGAACGCAGCGAGCCTTTCAGTACGGCGATTTCGGGAATCACGTTCGATGCCTGTCCTGCCGAAATCTGTCCGATCGTAAACACGGCCGGCGTGCGCGAGTCGATCGAGCGCGGCAGATTCTGATACAGGCTGGAGATCAACTGGGCGGCGGTCGTGATCGGGTCATTTCCATGATGCGGTCGCGCGGCGTGACCTCCCGTGCCATGAATTTCAAAGTGGACTTCATCGCAGAACGCGGTCATCACGCCGTAGCGGATATTCGCGGTTCCCGCTGCAATTTCGGGGTCCATGTGCAGACCGATAATGGCAGCGACATTGTTCATGACCCCTTGTTCCACCATCCAGCGTGCGCCCCTGCAGATTTCTTCCGCGGGTTGAAAGATAAATCGCAGACGCAGCCCCAGCCCGTTCCACTGGCTGCGGAATTCTTTTGCGACTCGTACGGCACTGATGGCAGCGCCGGCAGCAATGGCGGTATGTGCGTCGTGTCCGCACAGATGACCAACGCCCGGATTATGCGAGCAGTAAGCGACCTCTTTCTTGTCCGTAATCCGTAAGGCATCAATGTCGGCGCGAATGGCGATCAACGGGGCATCCGGGGCCGGTGTACCCAGAATCAGGTCGGCGGTGACGCCTATTTCATCACGCATGATTTGAGGCTGCAGGCCGGCCGCATGCAATTGATCCCGGATCAGTTGCGAGGTCTGTTTTTCTTCGCCACTCACTTCCGGATTTTTGTGGAGCGTGCGACGCAATTCGATGAGTTTCGGCTCCAGCTCTCGGAGTTCGATTTCCAGTTGTTTTGAAAACGCCTGATAAAAGGCTCTGATTTCTGTCTGATCAAGAGAGAATGATGACACTGACAACTCCGCTGGTGTAAGTCCTGATTGAGGTAGACCATCTTCGCCACAGTCTATTTCATCACAGACTGACATGGAAATCCTTTCATTATACTTATTATTTTAATAATGTTAAGGTTATGATAAAGAGATCACGTATAAACTGAAGAAGTACAGCAGAAAAACGAACGGATCACAACGGCACAAACTCATTCGACATTCATAGACACTTTGAATACAGGAATCTGCAGCATGAACGACATGAACTCGGATCGTCGGAATCTTTTGAAAGGGGCTGTTGCAACATCGCTGGCGTCACTGGCGGGCCATCTCTCTCTGGAAAATGCGCAGGCAGCGAAGGCTGACCCGGATTTGATCCATCGCGAAAATCTGAAAGAAGGCGCCGTCGATTGGCAACTCACGCGGGTGCAGCTTGATAAACGCGATGGGTTTCGTTCCCCCAAGATCGAAGGTTATTGTTCCAGGCAGAGTGTGGCTGCCGGCGATGAGCTTGACATCATGGTTTCGACGCGTCCCGCGCAGGAATTCCAAATCGAAATCTTTCGCACCGGTTATTACAGCGGTCGTGGTGCCCGGCTGATGAAAACAATCGGTCCCCTGCAAGGCAAACCGCAGCCCGTGCCGCAACCGGGCGAAAAGAATCTGCATGAATGTCACTGGGACGCTGCTGTGAAATTGAAGATTCCGAAAGACTGGACGAGTGGCGTTTACCTCGGACGTCTGTCGACGCTCAAAGACAAAACCGGTTACGGCTACTGGCAGAGTTATGTGGTCTTTATTGTGAAGGATGACCGGCCGGCGGATATTCTGTTTCAATGTTCCGACAACACCTGGCAGGCTTATAACCAGTGGCCGAGCAACTATTCGGTCTACACGCATCCCAAGGGAAATCAGGGGCCCTGGGCCGACGTCAGTTTTGATCGGCCTTATGCCAAGTATGCGCAGATTTATGAGAACCCGCAGTCGGTCGGTTCGGGCGAATGGCTCTGCTTTGAATTCCCGTTTGCCTATTGGCTGGAAAAGCATGGTTATGATGTGACCTATTGCTCCAACAGCGACATGGTCACTCCGGAGCATGGCTTGAAGTGTAAGTCGTTTCTGTCGGTCGGCCACGATGAATACTGGGATATCAAACAGTATGAGTCGGTCGTGAAAATGCGCGATTCCGGAGTCAATCTGCTGTTTTTCTCCGGTAACTCGGTCTGCTGGGTGACGCCGCTGACAGACAGTACCGACGGACAACCGCAGCGGATCATGTTTCGTGGCGGCCCTTATGGCGGGAAGTACAAATACGCAGAAGCGCGCGAAAAAGATAACGGCCCGTTTCCGTTCCGCGGACCGGATGAAGGTTATCTGATGGGTTCCCGGAATGTGGACCCGGTGAACGGAGGCGGCGACTGGGTCTGTGAACTGCCCGATCACTGGATTTTCAAGGGGACCGGGATGAAAAAGGGAGATGCGATTCCCGGTCTGATCGGCTGGGAATATCACGGCGATCCGCCAGCCGATATTCCCGGTCTGGAAGTGGTGGCGAAAGGAACCGCCTTGCAGGGAGGCGTGAATCCTCAACAGTGGACGGCGACCATTTACCCCGGACCGAAAAAAAACTTTGTGTTTAATGCTTCGACGATCTTCTGGTGTCAGGATCTGGCCAGCCCGCCGGGGCATATGCTGCCCTGGTCACACTGGTCGCGTCCGCATGGCCCCGATGATCGCGTGCAGCAGATCACGCACAACATCATCCGCCGCGCGATTTCGTGATCTGATTTCTCTGAAATAATCTGAGGTTCGGAATTCCCTGACTCAGTCAGGGCAGCTTCGAAAACGGTCCGCAGCGTTGAACCGGTCACATGATTGCAAAATTCCCTTACAACACATTCAGAAAGTGGGGATTTAATTCCGAGACGCGCAAATCTGTCAGGTGCTCAATGATTCCGGCAATGGCACCTTCCAGTTTACTGCCCCGTGCACGTTCGATCCGACAATCACGAAACGAAGATGCGATTGCCATTGTGCCTGTGCTTTCGATGAGTCGATCAAAAACCGAGGTATCGATGTCGAACATGCGACTGTGAATGTACAGCGTTTGTGGATTAAACAGATTGATCGTGGTGACAAGCGCAAACACAAGCTGTTTCCAGACTTGGTCTAATTCGGTTGTCACGTTCAGTTCACCCGCCTGAACGGATTCGATGATTTGATCAATGTCCATCCTGCGGCCGACTCGATTTGAAACGAGTCCTGATAATGCCGTATCGCTGGCGATCGTTTCCAGGCAACCAACACGGCCACAGCCGCACAAAACACCATTCGGAACCATCGGCAAGTGGCCAATTTCGCCGGCAAATCCGCTGCTTCCTTTCATCAAACGTCCTTCAATCAGCACCCCGAGGCCGATGCCTGTACTGGCATCAAGCATCGCAAAATCATTCATACCACGGGCCAGACCATAGTGCCGTTCCGCAAGGCAAAGTGCATGGGCTTCCTGTAGCACAATACACGTCAACCCGAGTCGTTCCGACAGGTCCTTCCCGATACATTGATTGTTCGTGATCGGTACATTGGGTGAAAGAATCGATCGGCCTTCCCGACAGTCAAAGAGCCCTGGCAGACTGATACCAACTCCCAAAGTCCTGACTCCCTCGATGGATTGTAACAGGGCGATTTGTTCGGCTACCTTTTCGATCAGTTGTTCGTACGTGTCAGGAGTTTTAAATTCGATGCGCGTTTTATCCCGAACGGTACCATCAAGTCCGGTGTTGACGATGCGGCAGTTGAGAGAGTCAACAACCAAACCGATCACCTGTGCTGTTTTTTCTGCCAGACGGATTTTTTTAGCCGGTCGGCCCCGCATGGTCTCGGTGATATCAAACTCTTCCAGCATTCCGGATTTCAGGAGTGAAGAGACCGCTTTGGAGACCGTGGGGGCTGTTACCCCTGAGAGCCGTTTCACTTCAGCACGCGAGCTGGGGCCGTTGTCACGCAAAACACGCAAGACCATGCGTTCGTTGATTTGACTGAGTACCTGTGGCTGAGAAGATATGAAAGTGGTCATGAAATACCTTGTGGAATCATCTGCATCGGATACGAACAATCTCAGATCATCGATCCACTGCAGATCTGAGAAAGTTCACGTTTTGAATTGTGATTGTTAACTGCGATTTCAAGCGAGAATATCATGAATCACGCGCCCGCCAACATCAGTCAGGGTTTCGTCCCGCCCCTGGTGAAAATAACTGAGCCGTTCATGGTCCAGCCCCATAATTTGCAGGATGGTTGCGTGCAAATCATGTAGATGGACTTTATTTTCAACTGCTTCGAAACCAAACTCATCGGTTGAACCGTATGTGGTTCCCCCTTTGACTCCCCCTCCGGCAAGCCACATACTGAAACCGTAAGGATTGTGATTTCGTCCGGGAGCGTCTTGCCCCTCACTGAATGGCATCCGGCCAAACTCTCCCCCCCAGACAATCAGTGTGTCCTCAAGCATTCCCCGCTGTTCGAGATCCGTCAACAAGGCGGCAATCGGCTGGTCAACTTCTGCCCCGTGTCGCCCGTGGTTTTTTTCGATGCTTTCATGCGCATCCCAGGTTTCTTCGAGATGCCCCCCACCGGAATAGAGTTGGATGAACCGGACGCCCCGTTCCACCAGACGGCGCGCGATCAGGCAGTTTCGACCATACTCATCAGTCGGTTGACTGCCGATACCATACATTTTGAGAGTGCTCTCGGTTTCCTGCGTCAGATCAACGGCTTCCGGTGTTGCTGTCTGCATGCGGTATGCGAGTTCATAACTATTAATGCGCGCGGCGAGTTCCTGTCCGCCGGGGCGCGCGTCCAGATGCCGCTGGTTGATTTTTGCCAGGAGATCAAGTTGCTCGCGTTGTGCAGCCTGGATCATGTGTTCGGGCCCCTGCAAGTCGAGTATCGGATTCCCCACCGGGCGAAACAGTGTGCCCGTATGGGTGGCTGGCATGAATCCGCTCGACCAGTTAGGTTGCCCACTGATCGGGCCGCCCCGCTTGTCCAGAATCACCACATATCCGGGCAGGTTTTCGTTTTCCGCCCCCAGACCATAGACACACCAGCTTCCGAGCGACGGCCGTCCGATCAGGGTTTTTCCGGTATTCATTGCAACGAGAGCCGACCCATGCGCATGACTGTCGGTATGACACGAATTGAGTACACAGAGTTTGTCGGCGTGTTTACGGACGTTCGGGAAATAGTCCGAGATCAGCAAACCGCTTTCGCCGCCCGGACGAAATTTTCTCCAGGCGGGCGTCAAATATCCCATTTTTCGCCCACCCGAATTGGTAAATTTTTTATCCGCTGGAAGCTGTTTGCCGGCGAACTTTTCCAGTTCCGGTTTAAAATCGAACGTGTCGACTTGTGAGGGGGCACCGTTCATCATCAGGAAGATGCACGCTTTTGCCCGCGGTTTGAATTGTGGCTCTTTGGCAGCGGAGGGGTTCAGCAATCGTTGTGGTTCCGCCGCCGTAGCATACCTTGTGAAAAAATTGTCAGCGGAGAGCAAACTTGTGAGTGCCAGGCCAGCGAAGCCGGCACCCATCTCCCAGACAAACTCACGACGCGACCGACCGCAGGGGAACATCAAATGATTCGACATGACAATTCTCAATCTAGGTACAGGAATTCGTTGGAGTTCAACAACACATGACAAAGTGACGCCAGCGCGAGAGTTTCTGGTGTCAGCGGTGATGACTCCTTCGGTTTATCAGAACCGGTGCCGTGATCCTGGGATCGTTCGAGGCTGGTGGCCGTCTGTTGCTGATGCTGTTTAAAATGCTGTGATTGGGTTGCCAGGTGTTGCAGCGCCAATTCCGACTCTTGCTGTGAGGGCTCCCGCGCGTAAACCCTGCTCCATAATTGTTGTACTTGAGCCTGCGGTTTCAGGTTTTTCGCAGAAATTTCCCGCGCTAACGTTTCACTGCGAAGGTGCACGAATCGGTTATTCATCATCGCCAGTGCCTGTGTGGGAACGGTGGTAATGTCGCGTTTTCCGCAAGATTCTGTGGGGTTACAGAGATCAAAGGTGGTCATCATTGGCGGGAGCAGTCCGCGTTTGGAATACATGTAGAGGCTGCGTCGTTTTTGTTCTTCAGGTGACGAGGCGCTCCAGGCGGCAGTTTTTTTTGAAAGCCCTTCGAGCGCTTCGGCGCTGATCGTCGGTCGGAAGCCGGGGCCTCCTGTTTTTAAATTCAGTTCGCCCGTGGTCGCCAGCATTGAATCGCGCAATGCCTCGGCGTCAAGACGTCTGCGCTCTGCCCGCCACCAGAGGCGATTCCCTGCGTCCCGTTTTATGTACTCTCTGAACTGAGGGTGCAACGACGACTGCTGCCAGGTCTTTGAAGTCAGGATTAACTTGTGCATGCGTTTGATCGTTCCGCCACCATTCGTGAATTCTGCTGCCAGCCAATCCAATAAGTCCGGATGTGTAGGTGGGTCGGCCAGAAAGCCGAAGTTGTTTGGCGAACGAACGATGCCTTCTCCAAAATGGTGTAACCATAACCGATTGACTAATACCCGCGACGTCAGTGGATGATCCGGACTGGTGATCCAGCGGGCGAGTTGCAGTCGTCGCTGTGAAGTTTTCGCTCCTTCAGGCTGCGGAGCGAAGGGGCGTTCCAAGGCAGGAATCATGGATAAGGAAGCGGGCTGCACCTCGTACAGAGGATGTTCCCGTTCTCCGTTTTTGAGAAGATGCAGCGGTCGAGGGGGTGACTTTAAATCGGTCCAGCCAAGCACATCGGCCAGACCTAACTCATCCGGATGAGGACCTCCCAGAAGATCACTCCCGCGCGGCGCGATCGGACCTGTCCAGAAGGCTGATGCCATGCGATAATAATCTTCCTGGGTAATGGGATCGAATTTGTGTGCGTGGCAGCGCGCACATTTGACCGTCATTCCCAGAAAGGCGGAGGATGTTGTGTGCACCAGGTCTTCCAGCCGATCGTACTGGTAATCGAGTGGATCATTGGGTTCATCGTTCCAGGTTCCCAATCGGAGGAAACCGGTTGCGATGACTGATTGCTGACTGCGATTAGGCAGCTCATCTCCCGCAAGCTGTTCGACGATGAATTGGTTGTAAGGTAAATCCGAATTGAGTGAATCGACGACCCAGTCTCGATATTTCCAGGCAAACGGTTTCTCCTGATCGCGCTCATAACCGCTGGTGTCGGCATAGCGAACAAGATCAAGCCAATAGCGCGCCCATCGTTCGCCGTATTGCGGAGAGTCGAGCAACCGGTCAATCAGCTTTTCCCATGCCTGAGGCGAAGTATCGTCTTCAAATTGCTCGACCTGTGTTTTCGTTGGCGGGAGGCCAGTCAAGTCATAGTATAAACGACGGATGAGAGTGCGCTTATCGGCTGCAGGCGCGGGGGTCATCTGTTTTTTTTCCAGCCGTGCCAGGATGAATGCATCAATGGGGTTCACAGGCTGCGGGGCAGAATGGAGTTCTGGAACCTTGGGTTGTTGAATCGGTTGCAGAGACCACCAGTCGCGTCCTGCACGCACATCGGTCGTTTGTTCGAACAGATCAAGCGTCCGTCCTTCAGGCCACGGCGATCCCGATGCGATCCAGCGTTCGAAAAGTCTGATTTCCTCCATTGGTAATTTTTGCGGCTGCCCCTGTTTTTCGGGAGGCATTTCACCAGCATGAATTCGCTGAAGCAGCAGGCTCTTTTCAGGAGCAGCAACATCGATCGCCGATCCTGAATCACCTCCCTTCAGCAAATTCTGCCCGGTGATCAGAGACAGGTTTCCAGACGGATCCCGTTCCTGATGACATTCGACACAGCGTTTGATGAGTAACGGTGCAATTTCCGTTTCAAAATCGGGGGGCGTCTCAGCAGCTTCTGCTGCACGTTCCGGATTGACGATCAGAGCGCCTGTGAACAGCACCAGGGATAGATATCGGAAAGACATCGCGTGCACTTTCGAATGCGTGAAGTCAGTGATTTTCGATTCAATGCATTCAGTCTACACTTAAAAAACATTATGTCAACGCCATTTATAAAATACCGCTTATTTAAAATGTGGCGCGAAAAAAAAGACGGAATTTCTCTGTAAGTGTTTTTTGTAATGAGACTTACAGGATTAACCGTCAGGTTCAAAGGGGGGGGGCTGCTTCCTTCGGCTGTGAAAAAATGAAGGAATCAACATTCTCTTCAGCATCAGAGCATGGGGACATCGATTGCCGCGAGGTCCTCATGTATTGCAGGTGGGGATTTACTGATCCAGTTTCTCGATGCGGGTGATGTGCCGTCCCCCTTCGAAGGGAGTGTTCAACCAGATATCGATGATTTCATACACGTCGTGCATTGAAACCATTCGCTCCCCCATTGAGATCATATTCGCGTTATTGTGCATGCGGGCCAGGCGGGCTGATTTCTCATTCCAGCAGACCGCACAGCGAACCCCCTTGATACGATTGGCGGCCATCGCTTCCCCGTTGCCAGAACCACCTAGCACGATTCCCCGTTCGAATTCCCCGGCTGCGACTGCTTTCGCCGCAGGCAGGATCAGATCCGGATAATCGACCGACTCTGTGGAATCGGTGCCGAAATCTTCCACCTGATACCCGGCTTTGGTGAGGTATTCAATAATCCGTCGCTTGTACCGGTAGCCGGCATGATCGGATGCGATGACAATTTTTTTGACGGGTGATTCTGAAGGAGCGGGAGCTGTCATTCGTTTTAAATTCTAACCTGAATTCAGGTTGATTGTTGCGTTTTTCAAAGCGGTGATCTGGCCGCAGAGGAGTTGTCGCTCCTCAATCTGCGGCAGATTCGCTCACAAGACGCGTGAACCTAAAGAGATAAGTTTAGATACGTGATGGCTATTTGCCGATTCGATAAAGTTGTGTTTTCGTACGGATCAGCAAGGTGTCACCGGCTACCGCGAAGGAAGCCAGCGTTGGTGCTTTGAGATGGTTGCGGCCGATCTCTTTGTATGTTTTGCCGGCGGCGATGATGGTTGTTTCGCCTTCTTCGCTCTGGAAATAAATCTTCCCGTCGGCGTACAGCGGAGAAGCAGAGTAATTTCCGCCCACCCGTTCTTTCCAGATGAGTTCGCCTGTCTTGGCATCAAAGCACTGGCCAATTCCCTGATCACTGACGGAATAGAGTTCATCGCCGACGACGAGTAATGAAGGCGTGTGTGGAATCTGGCTTTTGTTTGACCAGGCCAGATGTGTGTCCGTCACGTCCCCGGTGCCGTCCGGACGAATCGCCAGCAGGGAAGGGCGGTCGTAACTGGTCGTCACGAAGATCAGGCCGTGACTGAAAATCGGCCGCGGGATCACAGAGTACCCCGAGTAATTCAAGTGCCAGATCTCTTTACCGTCTTCAGGCGAGTGGCCGGAAATCAGATCGGTGCCGGGAGCCACAATCTGTTTTTTCCCATTGACGGTAATCAGTAAAGGGGTTCCGAAGGAAAACTTTTTGCGGGTGTCGACATTGCGATCCACTTTCCATTCGATCTTGCCCGTGTTCCGGTTCAGGGCGGCGATGAAATTCTTGCCTTTGCCGTCGCAGATGATTACCAGCTTGTCATCGACAATAATCGGCGAGCCGCCATTGCCGTGCTGCATTTCGTATTTCAGCTCGTCTGTTTTCCAGACTTCTTCGCCGTCCAGTGTCAGACAGGCGGTGCCGTGTGCTCCGAAATGAACGTAGATGACTTTGCCGTCTGAAATCGGTGTCGGGCTGGCGTGGCTGTTCTTTTTGTGAATGCGTTGTGTTGTGTCTTTCGTTTCCTGAAAGACCTCTTTGTTCCAGAGAATCGCGCCTGTCTCCAGGTTGAGGCAGATCACGCGCAGTGACTGTTCTGGTGATGGATCGGCGTCTTTCGGAACGGCGGTGGTCACATAAAC
>CAXBFD010000052.1:0-42707 GCA_963974925.1 uncultured bacterium
GGAAATATGATCACCCAGCATCAAGTGCAGATGGTTGCCCCCCAGAATACGGCGCCGGGAATCCAACCCATAGGGCAGTTTCAGGCTGATTTAAATCAGCCGGTTCAAACTGCTGACAGCGAATACCCTGTAGAACAGACGACTCCCATGCTGACTTCGCCCGGAATGAACCCGACTCAGCAGATTGCAGAAATGATGAAACGGGAACGTGAAAAAGCAATGCAGGCTCGAAATATGCCGGAGCAGCTGCCTGCAATCATGCCGAATCAGGTGATGACAAACCAGATGTCTGGTGATCCGGCTTATGCCGGTACTGTTCAGGATACGCGTCAACTGACGGCCAATCCGTCGGGGATGACTCCGGCGCCTGCAGGTGGCATACCCCAGATTCAAGCCTGGCCACCCGTTGGTGATCCGGGAATCTCTCAGGCGGCCGAAGCGTCAAATTACTGGGCAATGAAAGAACAGCAGCAGAAGCAAAACCAGCAAGCACAGCAACTGCAGCAGCAGATGCAGCAGCGACAATATCAGAACTATATGTCCCAGCAAGGGGGACAACCGATGCAGCAGGAGCAGTATCAGAATCAGAACATGCCTTATAATAATTCCCAAATGAACGGGCGGCAGAGTCCTCAGCAGGGAATGTCTGGCAATTTCCCCCAGGGCGGACAACCCATGTATGGCAATCAATATCAGGCTCCGGGACAGTTTCCCGATTACCGAATTAATTCTACACAGTCTCCGAATCAACAAAGAGAGACAAACTCAGCTGGCATGCAACAGAGAAACGATCAGGAACTGATCCGGGAGGCGGCTCGTACCGGAATGAACCTCGGTCCCGGTCAGATGTTTCCGGTGGCTGTGAACGGGCAAGAGAACACGAATAACTCACGACTGATGAGCGCACAGTTTCCAGCCAACACTCTGCTGCCCGCTTCAGCACAGGTGGCAGATCAGAATATTTATCAAGCGGGCGGTCAAAACATTCGGCAGTCGCAGGTGGGGCAGCCGCTTTATCAACAGCAACAGCAGCAAGGTATGGGGATCAGGCAGGCAGGCTATGAGTTTCCCAACCAGCAGATTCCACATTCGAATGGTCTGACTTCCTTTGAACAGAATTGGAATGGGGGGGGGATTCAGCAGGCCTCATCGACATTACCCCCATCCGCCATGTATTCTCACAATCAAGAGGTGGCCCCTGCCAATATGCGTTCCTCGAACTCAAATGTGAATCAGGGAGTATCAGGAAACATGTATCAGAATGGTATGAATCCTCCGCGCGATCGCCGCCAGAATCCAGTCAACCAGAATCCAAACCAGCAAGCACCATCGTCCTATCAATGGGGGGCTCAGCAATCCGCTGCGCCTTCTCAGTATCCCGTTCAGCAGAGTCAGTATTGAGCGGGACGCCATTTCAACTCATCAGATCAACTGGCTAACAGCTGCTGTTCCAGAGATTCAATGATTTCTTCCGTAGCCCATTCCTGCATCGCAACATGAATCGAAGCGCGGTTTTCGAGCCATTTACGCACCTGTTTTTCAGCGAACATGACCGTACTGTGATTCCGTCCTCCGAAAAATTCGCCGATTTCACTGTAAGCTGACTGGGTCAGTTTTCGGGCCAGAAACATGGCCAGCATGCGTGGTTGACTGATATTCCTGGCTCTGCGAGATGATTTCAGGTCTGTCTCGGAAACTCCAAAGGTGGAACAGACGATCTGTTTGATATCATCCAGTTTAATGATCCGGATACAATCCCGTTCGAGATCAGACAAAATCTGACGTGCCATCGAAGTTGTGATTTTCTGTCTGGACATCACGTGATAGGTCTGCAGGCAGTTCATCGCGCCTTCCAGTTCCCGCACATTATTGGTAAATCGGCGTGAGACATATTCGAGTGCGCCTTCAGTAATCGGCGTCTTTAACTTCAAGGCACGCTGCCGGGCCAAAGCGAGCCGTAATTCCACTTCAGGCGATTCAATACGGCAAACTAATCCGGAGAGGAAGCGAGTGGTCAGTTCCTCACTCATTTTCGTCAACAGACGCGGGTGCCTGTCTGAGGAGAAGACCAGTTGACGGCCGTGACTTTCCAGATGTTTGATCGTATGCAGTAGCTCTTCCTGAAAGATCCGTTTTGACTCAAAAAAGTCGATGTCATCAATAATAAGTACATCCACATTTCGGAATTTCTGACGAAAAGCGGGCAGTGATCGTTCCTGCAGCGCTTTCGAGAAATAGTTTCCGAATGATTCTGCGGTGAGAAATACCACTTGCAGCGAAGGATAGAGTTGTCTGATCCGGCGGTAGAATCCTTCCAGCAGATGAGTCTTTCCGACTCCCACACCGCCGTGAATATACAGGGGATTGTATAACGCCCCTGGTTGATCACTGGCCTGCAGCGTTGCCATGTAAGCCAGCTGATTTGATTTTCCCGTTACGAAGGAAGAGAGATCAGAAAAGTGTCTTCCTTTGTAGGTTGCTGTCTGTTTTTTGTTTTGATTCTGTTCGGTACGCTCAGTCGCTTTTTCCGTTGTTGTTTTCCAAGCGCCGGCAGGAGCCAGAGCGGTCGTTTCAACAGCAGCGAGAACCGAGTCTGCGTTTTGGATCTTGTTCTGAGTCTCTCCAACGAGATCCGGATTCACCTGGAACCGATATTCCGCCGCCGGACCAATACAGGCGATGGCTGTGGCATAAATCTCGGAAGAAAACTTTTTTTGCATCCAGGTCAGTAAAAACGGACTGGCGACTCCTATGATAAGGAAACTGCCTTCCAGCTTGAGACTGACTTTTCCTGCAAACCAGTTCTGGAAACTGCGTTCGCCGACCTGCCGCGCAAGCAATTGGTACATTGATTGCGCATTCGATCCGCTTGTAGCAGGCCCCAGCTTGGCTTCCGTTGGTTGCTCTGTTGACGAAGCACAAAGCGTACCCTCCACTGCCAAAGACGTGGGTTGCATCTTGCACCCTCCCCCCGCGCGCAAAATTCCCACCCATAATACTGGAAAAAGCGAAATCCTGCTTTTTCCGTATCGATCATGGTTGTGAGGTGTATCAGGAAATGATGCGCTAAAAAGCTCCATTGTTAACAGCGTCATTGAAGATTTAAGGCATTTGGTCTTCGACGACGCCGCGTTTACTCATTCAGTGGCTCTGATACTAGCTTGAATTGTCAGAGAGTCAAACAGAAACGGAGCGGAATTTCTTCAGATTTTTCAGACCGAAATTTAAAGCTGTTTTACCAGTAGAAAATGACAAGTTTGCCGGAAAAAAGGTTGAGGACGCATTCGACGGCTTGTTCAAAACATGTTAATGAATTTCGTGTTATTTTTCCGGGAATCGGGAACGAAGCCGTGCGTGGACGCTTAAAGTGTTTTGTCTGACAAATCCTAATTCTTCATAAATCTTTATCGCATAGGAATTTTTGTGATCGACGGCAAGGATGACTGCCGCTTGATGATGAGCCTGTGCCTCGAGTAATCCATGCTGAATCATAGCCGTTCCGTAGCCATTTCCTCGCTGTTCTGGTGCCACACCCATGTAAACCACTTCCCAGAGATTGTCTTCCCGATGTGCGGATAACAGGAGTACGCCCAGGTCAACACCTTCCCGATGAAACAGATACCAGTGTTTCTGGTCGGAGTCCCCTGAGCTGCGATGAGATTCTAACGATTCTTCTGCAGTTCGGATTTGATTCAGGGCCGGGCAATCCTGAGAGGATTCGTGTGTCAGATTCAGCAGATCCAGAAAACGCTGGCGATTTTGCTGTTCCTCAAATTTGATCCATTGTAACTGTTGACGTGCCTCATTCAGGCAGACTGATTTGTGAATTGTGGTGAGATGATGCCTCATGAACATCAAATTAGTCAGATGCGGGAAGCCATTATGACTTAGCAGCTGGCGTTGTTTTATTTGTCCGGGATTCAGCAGTGATTGACCGATGCTGACCTGGGAATGATCGATCCGCTTGGCCATTTCCTGTAATAGGGAGACAGCGCAATCGTTGCGTCTGGTAAACGGAGGCCAGATAAAGGCTGTTGCTGAATCAGTAAAGACCAGAATTCCCACTCCAATCAGTGTCCCGGATTCTCTGGCCAGTAGAATCTGGTGTTGGTCGATTTCGCCACTGGTGATCGAATTGATGAAATCCTGTATTTGCGTTGTTCGTTCTGCTTCTGATGAATCGGCAAAAATGAACTCGGAAGCTTCTGATTGCTCGGCTGTGGTTGCAGTTGAGACTTTAATTGACATTGGCAGATTTCACATTTTCCGAGTCATATGAATCACACCAGCCTGGTGTGGTGAGTCGCTCTGGGCCTCATCATAAAAAAAAGGCTGGTCGATTGACCAGCCTTAGTTTGGAAAGTTGAGTGTAACTAAAATTTGACCGAATGTAAATTGTAGGAATTTGTTGTATCGTGCTTTAACCGGGGCAAATTGTATCCATAAGGGTTACTGTTGAGCTGAAGTAATTCTTCAGGTGATCCCCATTGTTTTTCGGGAATATTACCAAAAACATTATCGACGGTGTTCAAATTCTGGCTGCCAATCAGACCAACGGGATGGACTGAACCCGCAGCAGGAATAAATCGTTGCTGTTCAGACTGCGGAGAATTTGTCACCAGCAGGAGTGCCAGGCAACAGGCGACCGTCGTCAGCGTCGGCAAGAGGAAATTGAACCGGGTAGGACGATTTTTACGCCGACTCGCAGCAATTTTGGCGGAGACCTTTGGCCAGACGCTGTCCTGAAGGGAGGGGACAGGCGCACTGTCAAATTGCTGCTGGAGTGCGTCGTAGCTCTTTTGAAGTTCCTCATATTGGGAACGACATAGGTCACAGTTTTTGAGCTGTTTTTCCAATAGTAGCAGTTCAGCATCAGACAAGTCGTTGCCAACGGCCAGAGCGACTCGTGATTTCAAACCATTGCATTGTGTGCAGTACATGTCTCTATTCCTTGCTCGACATGGAGCTTTCAGCATTTTGACGGGTAGACCAGAGTTTTTGAAAACGATTCCTCGCTTCCGCTAATCGCCAGCGAATCGTAGCTTCTTTGCGATCCAGAATTGCGGCAATTTCCGAAGTAGAAAAATTTTCCAGATCTCGAAGTACAAGCACTGTACGGTACTTTTCCGGAATCTCTTCCAGAATCGCCTGAACTTCCTGTTTAATATCAATTTTGCTCCTTGGATCCGGAACAGCCGGGTCAAAGGGCGTATCAGCGGGGCTGTCGCTAAACAACAACCACCAGCCTCTTCTCTTTTGCTTTCGAAGATGGTCCAGCGCCTGATTGACCCCAATTCGAAATAACCAGGGCCCAAAGCGCCTGGATGTATCGAATTGATCAAGTCGTTCATAACTTTTCAGGAATGTATCCTGAGCCAAATCTTCTGCCAGTTCCGGGCTTTTGACAAACTGAATGATCACTCGAATCAGCCGTCTTTCATAACGAAGGACTAACTCTCCGAATGCACTGTCATCACCCTTGCGAGCTGCTTCTACCAAGCGGGCATCACTGATTACGCCTCCAGATGGTAAAGAATCTCTTTCCTCTATTTTTTTATCGACCATTTCTAACTGCATGTCTACCTCCCCTCTCCGCGTTAAATGACACGCTCTATGCCTTTATTACGTTAAAGAGGGGGGAAATGATGGGAATTTAATATAGATTCTGATGTTGAACCAAATATTTCTCTTTATCAATTCACCTGCCTTTAATTATAGCTAGAAAAATGTTGTTTTTGGGAGGATTTGAAACATGAATGGAAATATTTCTTAAGTTATGAAATTCCAAATGCTTATGTCAGATATTACGTCAGAAACCTGAATTTTTCACCGACAAGTCAGTGTTCTTGTGGATACTTATCGCAGGTTCGATTCTCACGACAGTCATCATTTTAGCGGACAGGCAAGTTCTGCCATGCTATTCGCCGCTCACACCATGTGAAGAATTCAAGCGTATTTGGAGGGAGGAAACATGTTGTTGTCTGGAAAATCTTTCCCGGGACAGTGTGCGGCAGCGGATTGATCAAAACGGGGCTGACTGATCGGACGAGTGCTTTGATTCGCCAAAAAATGCTTTTAAAATGTGGTGACTCCGGATTCTGAACGTCGGGAAGACTTCAAAATTTGCTTCTGCATTACATTTGTGACGGGATTTGTTATTCTGGTTTGAGGCTGATCTAAGTTTGCGCCTGTCAATTTCACTGCGCTTGTGGGAGAGGAAATCTTGATGATTCAATGGAAATTCTACGGTGGGTTGTTAGGCATTTTATTATTGATGGCAGGTTGTTCACAGGAAAAGTCTCCCTCGGCACAATCACCTGAGGGCACTTCTGAGGATGCAATATCTAAGGATGCTGAAATGAATACAGGAAATGAATTTCAATTGGCCATTCAAAGCGAGCCATATGGAACCACCGCTGATGGTCAGGAGATTACGCAGTTTCTGCTTTCGAATGATAAAGGGATGAGCGTCAATATTATCAATTACGGTGCGATAGTGACTGCCGTCTATCTGCCAGATCGTCAGGGCAAATCAGAAAATATTACGCTGGGCTTTGATTCATTAGCAGCCTACGAGAACAAAGGCCCTTATTTTGGGGCGATCTGTGGTCGAGTTGCGAACCGGATTGCCGAGGGAAAATTCACACTCGATGGCAAAGAATATCAGCTGGCTCAGAATATTCCTCCCAGTCATTTGCATGGAGGCGAACGGGGTTTCGATAAGAAGGTCTGGGCTGCGGAAAGTTTTTCCGAGAAGAATGAAGTGGGCGTCCGCTTAAGCCTCGTCAGCCCGGATGGTGAAGAAGGCTATCCGGGTAAGTTGACTCTGAAAGTGGTCTACTCACTCAACAACGAAAATGAGCTTAAAATCGATTATACGGCGACCACTGACCAGGCAACGCCGATCAATGTTACGAATCACTGCTATTGGAATCTGGCAGGCAAAGGAAACATTCTGGACCATGAACTGGTTTTGAATTGTGATCAATATCTCCCGGTTACGGAGATTGCGATTCCGACAGGAGAACTGGCAACAGTCAAAGAGACGCCGATGGATTTTACATCTGCTCATAAGATTGGCGAACGGATCGCGCAGGTGGAGGGGGGCTACGATCATTGCTGGGTGGTGAACCTGGCGGAAAAACAGCCTGCTTTCTGTGCGCGGGTCAAAGATCCTCAATCCGGGCGGGTCATGGAAATCTTGACAACCGAACCCGGCGTTCAGTTCTATACCGGAAATTTTCTCGACGGAACCGATGCGAGCGGGGGTTTTCAGAAACAGAGCGGATTCTGCCTGGAAACACAACATTTTCCCAATTCTGTCAATCGGCCGGAATTCCCGAATACGATTCTGAAACCGGGACAAGTGTATGAGCAGACGACAATCCATAAATTTTCGGTGGAATGATTCACCGGAAATAAAGCCGTGTTCCGGAGTGAGATGGATGTGAGCGTGCAGTTACGCTTTTTGAAGGTTGGTTCCCTGAGTCCCTGAATCCTGAAGTACATATGATAGTGATGCAGGGAACAGCAGCTGATTCGTGTTTTGTGCGAGACAATCAATCTGCTCTGGGAAAATCAGCCCTGATTCGTGCTCGCGCAGGAACGAGATACGGCAGAGCAAACTTGCCAGCAGGTTATTCGCACATATCGTCAGCGCGCCAAGAAGCCGCGTAAATCAATGGAAATGTTGCTTAGTTCTGATTGTCTTCGCGGGGGATGACAACGGCCTGACGCTGATCGCGGAAACGCTGCAGACTTTTTTTCCCCATGACAAACAGAAATACGAAAAGCGCAACCGCAACGAAGGGCATCAGGTGCATCGGCTCTGTCAGGTAATGGAGGATGCCGTTAGGATTGACGGCCTGTTCTGCTCCATGTCCAGGGTGTGCAAAAAGCTGCGGACAACTGACTAAAGTGATCAGGCAAACCAATGTGAGTTTGAATTGATTCATTTGAAAAAATCTTTCTGAAGTCAAAAAAGGCAGGTTTTGGCACAACTCCCGCCGGGGCGCTCATTTTAGGAAAAATAGCCCGCAGACTCAAGAGCCGGACCTGAGAGTGTTTGTGATATGTTCAATTGTCTGGAGAGTTCCCGGATTTTGGCTGAGGCTCCTTTTCTCACGGGACGGGAATAAAAAACGACCAGACATGGCTAACCATGTCTGGTCGTTTTTTTTCGTGCCTTCACGTTGAGGTAGCAGCTTACCTACTGAAGATTATTCAAAGCTGCTGATTTCTCCCCCTCTAATGCTTGATAATCCCTGATAAACTCCCAGGTCAATATTCTCGGAAATAAAACGCACACGACCATCACCAAACAGGAACTGTGCTCCGCCGACATGGTGACTGCTGAAATCATCGAAGTGTGATGCAGGGTCGTTCGGGACATGGTCGGTGGCTCCCAGCACACGGGCAAATGTTTCTGCGCCTTCTGGAACCGCTCCCACCCAGGTGGACTGCCAACCTAAAGTTTTATTCGTTTTTCGTTCGCCCACAAACAAAGTTTGAGAGGTTCCGTCTGTAATATCACGAAAGCGGGTATTACTGTTTTGATAGAAGAGCCCGGAACTTTTGCAGTTAGTACCTGCGGGAACGATTTCACAATCATCCAGCTCATCACTGCCGAACACACCAATGTAGTTGGCCGTCGCGAGTTTTGCGAGGACTGTCCCCGGACTTCCCTCCTCCTCAAGTTCAAATGTATTGTCGGAAGGGTCTGAAGGACAACGAAATACCGTCAGAGACAGATCAATAATACCCGTTGGTTGGCTTGCATTATTAATGTCAAGATTGAAGTTGATTTTGCTATACAGCGGAGTTTGATCGAGACCGGGCATAATCATCGTTCCCCAGCCCCAACCGCTGCCGAACTCAACGTTGGCTCCCACTCCGGGTTCAACGCCGATCCAACCGGAAGGGAACAGATTATGAGTCTCGTGGTAGTTGTGCAGAGCCAGCCCGATTTGCTTTAAATTGTTTTTACATTGACTGCGACGGGCTGCTTCTCGTGCCTGCTGCACTGCTGGCAGGAGTAAGGCAATCAAAATCGCAATAATCGCAATCACAACCAGAAGCTCGATTAAGGTAAAGCCACGTCGGGTATTCTTGACACTTTTCATTTCTGGACTCCGGGACGCCTGTTCGAAAAAGGACACATAATTCGTGCAACAATGTAATCATTATTGCAAGTCATTTGCAGGAGTCAATGTCTAATGCAAGTAAATTGCATTAGAGCCTGGTTTGCGCCATTGGGCTGAATTCGTGAATCCGAAGTGAATCAAGCGTTGCAGAACGACTTCTGCCTCTCAGTACGCTCTACAGGGGAGCCAGCGTTGATAGGATTTTGTCTATTTTCAGTGGATTCCCGACAAAAACAAGGGGGATTTGTACGATGAAAATAGTTCGTTTCTTTGGAGACGCGTATAGTATAAATCTGTGTGGATGCAGGTGGCCTGTGTCTGTCAGGTATTTTGTGAATAATTGATGAACCGGAACCACTTCAGGGGGCGGAGGCGGATTTTAATTTGATGTGTCTGCGGTTATCATGGCCTACAGGTGTTTGATTTTCTGTCGTTTTTTCGCCGATCTATGAGATTCGATGACCGTATTTTCCCTTTCTGATTCCTATGTTTACTGTCAGCAACTGGCTAAACAGACCGCGGGGAACTTCTATTATTCTTTTCTGGGTTTGCGCAGAGAACAGTTTCTGGCAATGTGCGTTTTGTACGCTTATATGAGAACTGTCGATGACCTGGGCGACCATCCACAGCGTTTACCAGCTGAGCGAGCCGAATCTTTAATACGATGGCGTGTTGAACTGCAGCAGGTTTTAAACAATAACCAGGTCCTGGCAGAGCAAAGCTACGATCCCTGTTTTCCGGCGCTGCTGGACATCATTCAACGCTATCAGATTCCCCAAAGTTATTTTTTTGAAGTGATCGCAGGCGTTGAATCCGATTTGCATCCCGTTGCGTTTCAAACGTTCGATGAATTGGCTGACTATTGCTATCGCGTTGCCGGGGTTGTGGGATTGTGCTGTATTCACATCTGGGGTTTTCACGACGAGCGCGCTTTCGACGCCGGGATTGAATGTGGTCTGGCCTTTCAAATGACGAATATCTTGCGTGATCTGTCTGAAGATGTGGAGATGGGGCGAGTTTATCTGCCTCAGGATGATTTAGACCGCTTCAGTTACCTGCGGCCCGACATACAGGATCAGATTTATGACGATCGTTTCAGAAGCCTGATGCAGTTTCAGGTGCAGAGAACGAGAGGCTTTTATCAAAATTCGGAACGATTGTTTGATTACATCTCTCCCGCGGGACAGGGAATTCTCAGGGCCATGTATCGTATTTACGGTGGTATATTGAATGAAATTGAACGCATGGATTACGATGTGTATTCGTCCCGCGCGGGGTTGCCCCGCTGGCGGAAATTATTGATCGCGGGCGAAGCGATTGTTTCTTCACGCTGGTTTTCCAGTCGCTCTGTTAAAAAAAGAAAGCCCCCGATAATCGGATAGATTATCGGGAGCTTACCAGGAGCAGCAGGAACAAAGCTCACAGATTATTCAACGCCAACATATAAAGCCGGGGTTTTCATGAACGCGTCCATATTCGCTTGGTTGCTGAACAGGTAGAGTCTACCTTTATACCAGGATGCAAAATCCAGAGTTCCTTCTTTGTCATCCTGACGGTCAACCAGAAACACAATATCACTCCCTCCGGCAGCGGGGGCATATTTGGCAGGTTCCCGGTCAAATTTCAATTTGTTCTCAAGTGAGGCAAACTGGTAGTTCATGGATTTGAAAGACGAACTGAACTCAGGTCGGGCGTCAACGAGTAGTCTGTTATCGCGTAAAGCAACCGGGCAGAAGCCCTTCAGCCCTTTAATGTTGCCACGGCTGGCGATGAGTGCCAGTTTCTTTTCAATCGAACTGTCCTGCTCATTAGATGCGACCTGTTTTGCTGGCAGGGCAGGTGGCAGTTCCAGTTTTTGTTCCGGTTGTGGTTTGAATGGATTTTCTTTGGGTTTCTCCACTTCTTTTTCCACAACTTTTTCCACAGGCACTTCGAAAGGATTCTGCTTTTTAACAGGATCAGCCTGAGGCTCTGGCTGAGGTTCAAAAGGATTAACCTCTTTCTTCGGGCTTTCCTGCGCCATCTGCGGTGCGGGTTGGTTGGTCGGTTCAGCCGACTTCACTTGTTTCTCCTCCGTTTTTTCCAGACCTTCTTCTTCAAGCACCAGTCCACTGAAGGGCGTTTTGGGTGAAGCGGGTTCGACTACTGATTTCTTGAGCCCGTCTGCCTGTTCTTCAGACATTTCCGGAAACAGATTATTAAAATCATCATCCGGATTCTTCACGAGGTTTTCCTGAGTGACTTCTGTTGTTTTTTCCTCAATTATGACGGGGGCAACAAAAGTTTCTTTCGCTTCGTTAGCAGCAGCTTTTGCAGCAGCGATATTTTGTTCTTCAATTCGCTCTGCTTCTTCCTCTGCCCTTTCTTCGCGTTCCTCTTCTTCCAGTTCTTCTGCCGATGGCTGCGCGGTTTTGGCGACGGACTCTTCGGTGAAAGTCGGTTGCTGTGGTCCCGCAATGAAGGGCTGATTTACTGGAGCCGGTGCTGCTGGCAATTCAGGCAAAGCGGGAGCTGCAGCGTTTTCGGTCACAGGAGGATCAACCGGAGCCTTTTTAACGACCTGGTGCGATTGCTGAAGACGTTTGGGGGAATGTTTAGTTTTGGATGGTAAGAACATATCGTACCATTTCTTCTTTTCATCTGGTTGCTGGTACAGATTCTGTTGGGGCGTTCCAGCAATGTTCTGAGGTGTTGCAGGCATTTGAGGGACAGGAGCCGGATTGACTGCGCCCCGTCCTCCGATGCCGGAACTGTTGTTGGCTGTTTTGGGCAATGCATTTAAATTCATAGGAGGCATCGTCCGGCCATCCCGACGGTACAATGCTTCCAGTTGACGCTGGATTTCACTTTGACCAGGGTTCGCGTTCGGCTGAGGAACTGCGGCCTTATATTGAGGAATTGCCGACTGATTACCGCCACTGTAGATCACAGGGCGATTCGGTTCTGGTTGTTTCTCTTCAGAAGGTTTACCACGCTTTTGAAAAAGCGCTTTCGGATTCAGAGTCAATCCGACCTGTTGAATCTGGGATGGTTTCTTTTCCTTTTCCGGGAATAGGATACGAGGTTTTGTAATGCGGCGCGCGGAATGCATTTCACGCTCAATCGCACCTAATAATGTGTTTTGCGGGTTCCGCACTGTCTCTGTGCTTTGATGCTTGTTAGAACTGATCTGAACGGGTTGTTCTTCCGCAGACAGTAAATTCGTATTAGTTAGCACTAAGCCAGAAATCGCGCTGAAAATTAAAACGCGAGCGGAGAAGCGAGTTCCTGCTATCATCTCCTGAAGTCTCCTGGTTTCTGAGTCTTGAGTTCTGCCAAATGAAATCAGTTCGACAGCACTCAAAAGTTCCGATCTAAATGTTTTCTCGAATCGACGAGTCTTCATTAATCGGAATATTGCTTTCAAATGGTTGGTTCCGCATAATCGACACAATCATGCAGAAATAATTCCTGCTGGGTCTTCTATCGTCGTTAAGCTGGTTCGGTTTTCATGCCTATGTCGATTGTAGGAATAGATTCTGGCGGGATCTTTGAATTAATCCGAACGACCGTTTTTATTGATAATCTTGCTGCAGAGCTGGTATTGTTTGTATCTTTCCTACATTACGGTTAGGGTAGCCAGAAACAACTTCAGGCTGAGGCTGAACACACTCAAGGGACAAAGACGGTTCCTATACCGGAAATCGTCTATTTTATTGGAGTTATGCATATGGATGAGCACCCGTCAGCACAGGAAAAAAACATGGTGAAGCCCCCTGAGTCTACCCCCCCGCTTGAGAAACAAGTTCCACCCGGGCGTCGTTGGCTGGTGCGGGCATTGGTCGCCTTGTTACTGATCTCACTTATTGTCAATCTGGGTTTTTATGCCTGGTATCAGGAATATTTTACGATCGGGGGAGGACCGGCTGAGCAATTCGAATCCGGTGATCAATTTGCAAAAGACAAAATCGCCATCATTTCGATCACAGGCACGATTATGCCTCCGTTTACTGAACGGATCTTACAATCGATTAAAAAAGCCCAGGAAGATGAGCATGTGAAAGCTGTTCTTCTGGAAATCGACAGTCCCGGAGGATTGGTTGCCGACAGTCACCAGATTTATCATCGACTGGTTCAACTTCGAAAGACAAAAACGATAGTCGTTTCCATGAAGCGGATGGCGGCTTCGGGAGGCTATTATGTCGCGATGGCCGCCGGTGAAAAAGGAGTCATTTTTGCGGAACCAACCACGTGGACCGGTTCGCTGGGGGTGATTATCCCCCGGTTTGATCTGAGTGGTCTGGCGGAAAAAGTAGGGATCGTCTCAGACCCGTTAAAGACAGGGGAATTCAAAGACGCTTTGAATCCGTTCCGGAATCTATCCAAACAGGAACGCGCCATCTGGGATCATATTCTGGATGAGTCTTATCAGCGTTTTTTGCATGTAATCACAGACAATCGAAAAAATCTCGATTATGATCAGGTGAAAAAGCTGGCAACAGGTCAGATCTATCCTGCGACGGATGCGAAAGAGAATGGATTGATAGACGAGATCGGCTATCAGGAAGATGCATTAGCGCGTTTGCAGGAAATCACGGGATTCCACAAAGTGCGTGTGATAAGATATACGCATCCTGCGTCGCTGGCTGACATTTTACTCGGATCTGCAGAAGCGACTCAAGTAGAGAATCGCAAACAGGCACTTTTGAATTCCACTGTTCCGCGCGCCATGTACTTTGCCTCATGGCTCGGAGAAATGCCGGGTTGGCAGTAAATCGTATCAGATTATTTTATCTACCAGAAATAAAACGAGTATATGTTTGCACAAGCAGAACCTTCGGTCCCTTCCGGAAATCCCTATCTGAATGATCCTGGCCTGTATGGAGCGCCATCCCCGGTCTGGAATGCCATTTTGTATCTTATTGAATTCCTCTATTTCGCATTCCTGATCTGGATGATTGTGGACTGTATTCGTAAGGACCCTGATCGATTTCTATGGTTCTGGATTATTCTGATATTCCAGCCTTTCGGGGCGATGATCTATTTCTTTGTACGTTGGCTGCCTACCAATCACGTTCAGCTTCCGGAATTTGCGCGACCTTTCTTCCGCTTACGTCGCCTCAAAGAGCTTGAGACGGCAGCAATGCAAATCGGCAATGCCTACCAGTTTGTTCGCTGGGGAGATGCACTGAAAGATTCAGGGATTTACCAGAAGAGCCTGGATGCGTATCATCGGGCTTTGGCAAAAGAGCCTGAAAACCTGCAGGCATTATGGGGTGCTGCGCAGATCGAGTTGAAGTTCAAACAATTCGAAATCGCACAAATCCACTCTCAAAAAATTCTTGAAGTGGACCCCGAATATAAATTTGGCGATGTCTCACTCCTGTATTGTAAAACACTTTGTGAACTGGATACTCCCGAGAAGGCCAGGGAACAACTGGTAAAACATACCAAACGCTGGCGAGAACCCGAGGCATTGTTCATTCTGGCGACGCTCGAAGCAGATGCCGGCGATCATCAGGCTGCCCGCAAAACTTTACAGTCCATGCTGCTGGATATTAACGGCAGTCCGCGTGGGATTGCCCGCAAATTCGTTCGCTGGAAAAGTAAAGCACTACGTTTGCTGAAACGGCTTCCCAAGCCTTAAGGCAAATTCAACAACCTTTCGTTTCCCATGTATGATTACGGTTCGAATCGCCGGGAAGATGCTACGGCGAATCTGGACACCGTCTAGTCTCAGATATCAGCGCGGCGGAATCATTGACTCGGAAAATTCAATATCAAATAATCCCATGCAGCGGGCCACCGGGAGCACCCAGTAAATCAACACGTCGGGTGATTTCCGGATCTTCAATCAAAGGGGGGGCATGATGCGGTTTGATGCGTGCGTCGATCACCAGCGCGCCGCGACAGCCCCAGTGTTTGTTCTCCGTAAATGCTTCCACGCCATCAATATCTGAGGCAGGATTCGATCGGGTAAAAACGGTCCATAGAAAATTGTTCAGACTGGCGGCAGTGAATTGACTGTCGTCTACAAGTACGATCAAGGGGAACTGGTTGAGCGGATGTGATAAAGAGAGCTCGGAACAGAACCGTCGGAGATCCGTGTTCTGGTCATGAAAGGCAGGTGCTCTCATTGCGAGAATACCCGGTTGACAGGGCTTCGGTTCAGAAAAACCGGTCGGCAATGAGAAATTGTCAGGAATACTTGTTGGCAATTCGCGTTTGACAGGACCGGCTGCCGCCATCACAAGTTTCGAACCGGAATTGAAACCCGGGCCCGAATAATCGAGCGTATCCATCGTTGTGCAGGTTTGAAAATGTAGGTCGCGTTTCCAGTTAACTCGTTCCAGAAGGTGCGACAGAAATGCTGCAATATCTTCTGCATCCAGTTCAGGCTGATCCTCACGGGCCACAATCATCAGATACTTGGCCAGGCTCAATTGGCCCTGTCCCAGAATCGCATTGGCATTCGTCAGAATTTCCTGCGGCTTTCGTTCTTTGTCGTAGGGAGTATAACGCTCGCTACCCACAGCCAGGAGCAGGGGATGTACTCCGGAAGCATCGACGGCGTGAACCTGATGCACGCCCGGAATTACCGACGGAATCGCAGGTCCTGTAATTTCATGGATGATCGCACCAAAAGCCGTATCTTCCTGAGGAGGTCGCCCGACAACCGTGAACGGCCAGATCGCGTCTTTGCGATGATAGACGGCTTCTACATTCATTACCGGAAACGGGTGGGCCAGACTATAGTAACCTAGGTGATCGCCGAACGGTCCTTCAGGCAATAATTGCTCCGGATCAATCCAGCCGGTGATACAGAAGTCTGCATCTGCATAGATCGGCAAACCCTGCCTGTTGCGAATCATTCGTATCGCACGTTTGCTGAGGGCGCCGGCGAATGTGAGTTCGGACAGCCCTTCGGGTAATGGCATCACAGCCGACAAAGTCATCGCGGGAGCACCTCCCACAAATATATTGACCTTTAACGGCTCTCCCTTTTCAATCGCTTCCGCATGATGCACGCCAATACTGCGATGAATCTGGTAGTGCATGCCAATTTGTCTGTTTGGTTGATATTCATTTCCGCCGAGTTGAATGCGGTACATTCCCAGGTTGGAATTCATCAACCCGCCCCGTTTTGGAGATTCCGTATAAACTTGAGGCAGGGTAATAAAAGGACCGCCATCATCGGGCCAGCTTTTAAGTTGTGGCAGGTCTTCAATCTGGATTCTGTTTTCCATAACCGCGCCACGTGAGCGGGAACGAGGCAGCATATGCAGTAATGAGAATGGTACATCGAGATAACGCAGGGGGTGTTTCCAGAACCGGGACGGATCGACTTTCAATTCGACCAGATGATTGACCGCCGCCAGGGCGTCTCGAAAAATATAGCGTGTTCGTTCCAGAGTGCCAAACAGATTACTGACCATCGGAAACCGGCAGCCTTTGACATTCGCGAAATAAATTGCCGGACCGCCGGCCTGATAGACGCGACGCTGAATCTCTGCTGCTTCCAGATTGGCGTCGATTTCCTGCTCGATCCGGATCAACTGTCCCGTTTTTTCCAGATCGTTAACACATTCACGCAGTCCGCGGTAACCCATCGGGGCACTGTTCCATTTCATACAAAATTCATGTTGTTTCTGTTGCAATCAGCAGATTAACGGTTGCTGACGAATTATACCACGCAGAAGTCCGGAGAACACTGGAATGCTGTTCCGTTTGCATTTGCATTCCGGCATTGATCTTCTATGATTCGCCTGCAAAAGTATTCCCGCTTATCTTCAGATCCGTTTTCAGCGAAGTGTGTCAAGATCATCATGGAAGCAATCGCCAATGGACTGATATTGCTGCTGCTGTCGATCGGCCATGCGGAGATCTGGATCATGGTCGTCAATCGCACGCACGCCATGCCGATACATGATGTCTGGCTTAAGAGACTCAGGCATGTTCTGGAGCTGTTAATAATCCTGTTCCCCATTGTGCTGTTTCTCTCGGTGGGACTCTATACCCCAGGGGTTTTAGCGGGTGGGGCCTGGAGCCAACTCCCTTTCTGGTGGAAGCCTGTTCTGCTGATCTGTGCCTTGGGATTTCTGGGCTTAATGTATTCCGGATTCCGGTATCTGTTATACAAACCACCCCGTGAGCAGACCGGACAACAGTCCGAATTGATCCACATGCGCCAGCGGCTCGATCAGGATCTGATTGGAGAAGGGCCCTATCATTATCTGGCCGGTCTTCCCTTTAACGAGATTTTCAGTCTTGAATTCACCCGGAAAACCTTTCAGCTTCCTCGACTACCGGCGGACTGGGAAGGTCTGACGATTCTTCATTTGAGTGATCTCCATTTTTCCGGCGCATTGAAACGTGAATATTTTGTCGAGCTGTGTCGAATTGCTCAGGAAACGGCACCTGATCTGATTATCTTTGCCGGCGATCTGATTGACGAGATGGAATGTCTCGACTGGCTGGACGACACGCTGGGCTCGATGCACGCACCTCTGGGATGTTTTTTTATTCTTGGCAATCATGACTGGAACCAGGAGAGTCTGCAGATTAGAGAAGCTCTGGTGAAAACTGGCTGGACCGATCTCTCTCCTCAGCCATTCCTTTTACAGCATGCGGGGCATACTCTGCAAATTGCGGGGACAGAAGTTCCCTGGATGGGAGCGCATCCTGAAATCAGGCGATCTGCTACCGGGGAAAATGCCAATTCAGAGTCTGATTTCCTGCTGCTGGTCAGTCACACGCCCGATCATTTTCACTGGGCCGTTCGTCAGGGATATGACCTGGTACTTTCCGGTCACACGCATGGCGGGCAGGTTCGATTTCCTGTGATCGGTCCGGTCTTTGCCCCCAGTCGGCACGGGACGCGTTATGCCAGTGGAACGTTTTCCCGTGGTTCAACCGTGTTGCATGTCAGTCGTGGGGTATCCGGAATTCATCCATTACGCTGGTTCTGCCGTCCGGAGATCAGTCTGTTGACATTGCGTACGGGTAGCTGATGGGAGGATCGTCCATCGTGGTCAATCTTCAACGAGGCACGGTTGCCTCTGTCGAAGCCTGTCGCACTGTTCCGTTTTCTGAGGTATGAAATTCCGCCCAGATCGGTAAATGATCTGAAACTTTCAGCGCTTCGTCTTCAGTCAGCTTAAAACGTGTTTTGAAATCATAAACGCCCGATTGGCCGGTATACTCCTGCGAGCGATGGCGGCTGAACACGATATTGTCATATTGCTTTGATTTCCTGGTATTGGTTGGCGTTTTGGTAATAGTCCACATCAGATCAGGAACCGTGCCCAGTTCTCCCAGGTGCTGATCATCGACATTGAGATCGCCCAGCAGGATGATATCATCTTCCTGGCTGCCATCATTGGCAACGACCCGGTAAACATCGTCCAGCACACTCAATTCCTGTTTGGTTTCATCGGGATCAGTGTGAATATTGATCAGAGAGAATGTAAACGGATTATTACTGGCTGAACCTAGTGTCTGAAAATGAGCCACATATGGGGGACGGTGTAATTTGTCATATTTATCGATCACGGTGTAGGACCATTTTTCATGGGCGGCGATCCGTTCGGTATTATAGAAATAGGCATACTGTTCTTTGCTGGCGGTTCTTCCCTGCCTGGGGCCGATCAGATAGGCGTAACGGTGTCCTCCAGAATTGACGATGCTCAGAAATTCGTCCATGAATGACTGATCCTGCGCCCGTATTTCCTGAACCGCCACCACATCAAACTGCTGGATGATGCGAGCCAGAATCTGGGGAACTTGTGGTTTTTGCATTTTACTTTGACCGAACACCTGAATATTAAACGAAGCGATGCGTATTGTATTCTCGCTACGAGGCAGATCGATTTCTGTTGAATTCCAGTCTGCGGGTGTCGAACTGGACATCGTAGAAGAGACAAAATTCGAAACCCAGCGCGTGACTTCATGCGGCTTGATCCCGAAATGAAACGCGCCCCCGCCTAAGAGGCCGACCAGCAGTAAAGCCAGTCCGCGCAACTTCCAGGATTTGATAAGCGATTTTTTGGGTTTAGATTTGTCGGTCATAATACCATCCGTGGTAATGCTGATGCCGGAAATGAAAGGGAGATCAGTGGTGGAAATGTATCTTTGTTTTGAGGAAACAGAGGGAAGAGAGGAGCCGCAATTTAACAGATCTGAAGAGGAGTGGGTAGAGCAAATCCTGCCGGAAGAGTCAGACAAAAGGAGTCCCCTCTTGCCGATCTTTGTCTGATGCGATAGTCTTAATTCTGATCGGATTGCAGGGGATGTTCGCTGCTGTATCTCATATCCTGGTAATAGCTTACATGAAGGGTTCTGGTTTCCTTGGCGCGACGAGTGACGATTACGGTTCCTTCCCTCAGTCTTGGCGGCGCTGAAGGGGTCGCAGCAATGATGGCCAATCATTGGGCACACGAGGGAGATGCGGTCACTCTGATTACGCTGGATTCCGGAGAAACGGACACATTCTCGCTGTCTAAAACGGTTCAGCGGCAGGCACTGGGAATGATGCGGGATTCAGGAAGCCTGTTACAAGCGGTTTGGAATAACCGGCAGCGGGTAAGGCGATTGCATAAAGCCATTTCCGAATCTCAGCCCGATGTCGTCATCAGTCTGACCGATCGCATGAATGTGTTGACACTTCTGGCGGCACGAAAGTCGAAGTGGCCTGTTTTGATCTCGGAGCGGTCTGATCCGAGACATCATCTGATGGGACGAGTCTGGTCATTCTTGCGCAAGCGAACCTATCCGCGGGCGGCTGCTCTGGTCGTGCAGACTCAGGGCGTCGCAGAGTATTTCAGAAAGTGGTTGCCGTCGATCCGCATCGAAGTCATTCCGAATGCGGTGCCTGTGCCGCGTTCATCAGACGTACCTGTTGTCACGGAACAGCTCATAGTTGATCGGCCACCATCACAGGTGATTTTCGGGATGGGACGACTCTCGTACGAAAAGGGTTTCGATTTACTTATCGATGCCTTTTCTGGACTGGCCCACGAATTTCCAGAGTGGAAATTGCGGATCTTAGGAGAGGGGCCATTACGCGAATCGCTGCAGTCAACGATCAACGAGCGCGGCTTAGAACGGCAGATTGAGCTCGCAGGCTGGGTCGCTGATCCGGAGTTGATTTTGGATCAGGGAGATTTATTCGTGCTTTCCTCACGATATGAAGGGTTTCCAAACGCATTGTTGCAGGCAATGTCCCGCGGCTTGGCGTGTATCAGCTTTGATTGTGAGAGCGGTCCGGCTGACATCGCACGCGAGGGCCTGTTGATCTTGCTGATACCTGCTGAAAGTCTGAGCGAACTGACCTGGAGTATGCGGGAATGCATGCAGGATGAAAATTTACGTAAAGAATTAGCGATTTATAGTCTGCAGGTAATAGAGCGGTTTTCAGCCACACGCTATTTTGAAGCCTGGGATCAACTTATCAACCAGACAATTTCGAAAAGAATGATTTGATGCAACAGTATGTTATTCTACGCCACGATTTTCCCGAGCTGCATTGGGATTTGATGCTGGAACATGCAGGAGTGCTCAAAACCTGGCGTCTGCCTGCACCTCCGGAGATCGACCCTGCTTCCGATTTATCATCGATCGATCTGATTGCCGAAGAATTACCCGATCATCGGCTGGCATATCTCGAATACGAAGGACCGGTCAGCGGTAACCGGGGAGAGGTCAGTCGGTGGGACCACGGCACTTTTTCGTTTCTGGAATTGAACGATGGTGTGATTGTGGCATTGCTGACAGGAGAAGAACTGGCAGGACGAGTAACGCTCAAAAAAATGGATGAGAAAAACCAGTGGAGTCTGAATTACACGGCTTTCTTTTAAGCCGTTTGCAGTGATCAGAGTCGAGTGATTGAAATTCCCTCGCCTACGGTTTTTCGATCTCCGCCTTACCGGAGATCCGAAACAGTCCCGGTTCTACAGCCAGAGCCGTCAAGTCGGGAAGTTCTGGTGTTCCACGATCCAGATACACAATCAAGGCGTCATTGCCGTCCGTTTGTCCCCATTCGATATACCAGCCTTCTTTACGCGCATCCTGGATCAGATCGGTGATGGCTTCGTCGATCGGTATGGGTAACATACCGGCCCGGGCATTTTCCAGTTCCAGGATGAGGAGGTTTTTTTCCTTCAGCCAGGGTTTGAATTTCAGGCTGATGATCCCGGACCATTTTTTCAAAGTCAGGTGAAATCCCAGTTCTACCTGATTTTTTTCAAACTTGATCCGTGGATCAGAAATGCCTTCCGGCACCCAGTCGTTGTACTTCTGATGTAATTCTTCAGCAAGCCAGGCGTTAACCTGTTGTTCGCTGAATTCCTGAGACCAGAGCGGTTCGTGGTTTCGCACATCGTTCACCAGTTGCATTGAACGCTGGACAAACTCTTTGGCCTCTTCCTGCCGGACTTCCGGCTGTAATTGTTCCTGAAGTGCTTCCTGATAAAATTCAGGCACTTGGGCGGAAGACCAGTAAAGCCCTCCGGCGACTCCTCCCAGGAGAAGCGACAGTAAAAACAGGAATAGTACAAAACGTTTCATGTTGAAATGCTAGGTTGGGTGGGGAGAAGCGTCAAGACCGGTCCCGGGAGCCGGAATCTGCAGAAAAGGCGGGATTGCGCTAAGTTGAAGGTTTAAATATACTTGTCGAATGGTTGCTGGTCTTTTATGATCGGTCGTCTGATATAGGACTGCTGTGCGAAGTTTTCTTGTATGGCATGAATCATCCAGCAGAAATTCGTTCTTTCCGGCAGTTTAAAGAGAAATAATAAGAGCCCTTTTATGAGTACCGTCCGAACTCGTTTTGCCCCCAGTCCAACCGGTTACATGCACATCGGAGGCATGCGTACCGCTTTATTCAATTGGCTTTGGGCGCGGCACAATGGGGGGCAGTTTATTCTTCGCATTGATGATACCGATCAGGAACGTAATCTGTCTGAAGCTCTCGGACCCATTTTGCAGGCATTCAAATGGCTGGGGTTGAACTGGGATGAGGGTCCAGAAGTCGGGGGAGAATATGGTCCTTATTTTCAGTCCGAGAGAAATGACCTCTATCGGGCTGCGGTGGATCAGTTGCTGGCAGATGGCAAAGCCTACCGTTGTTATGAAACACCCGAAGAAATTCAGGCCGATCGTGAAGCGGCACAGAATGAAAAGCGGAACTATCTGAATCTCCGTCGCTCACTGGAATTGACAGAGAGTGAAAAAGAACAATACGAGGCGGAAGGCCGCCCCTCAGTCGTACGCCTGCTGGTTCCCCGCGATCAGAAAATTCAGATTGATGATGCGGTTCGCGGCCATGTGGAATTTGACGCCGGACTGATGCCCGACCCCGTGATTCTGCGGGGAAATGGCACGCCTTTGTATAACCTGGCAACGGTGATTGACGACGCACAAATGAAGATCACACATGTGATCCGGGCGGAAGAACATCTTTCGAATACCCCAGTGCAGGTTTTGATTTATCAGGCGCTTGGTTATGATTTACCTGTGTTTGCTCATATTCCGTTTGTGGCTGCTCCCGGCGGGAAAGAAAAGCTGAGCAAACGCAAGCTTGATAAATATCGCAAGAGTCCTCAGTTCAAAAAAATGTTCGACAAGGCAGAATCTGTCTTTCCACGAATTGGCTTGGAAAACGCGGGAGGCCTCGATCCGGTGATGGTCGAGTATTATGAGAAAATCGGCTATCTCCCCGAAGCGATCCTGAATGCCTTGGCCCGACTGGGTTGGTCTTTGGATGATAAGACGGAAATCATGTCGCTGGATAAGGTCGTAGAGAACTTTACTCTGGATCGGATTGTCAAATCTGCTGCGGGACTTGACCCGGATAAACTGCTCAGCTTTCAGTCGTACTGGATGAACCAGTTGTCACTGGAAGAAAAAGTGGAACACTGCAGTCCTTACCTGGAACAGGCAGGACTGGTTCAGGATGCAAGCATTCCAGAAATGAAACAGCGCATCAGCCAGGTCATCGTTGGGATGGAAGACCGGCTGAAGGTTGCCAGCGATATTCTGGACTTCGATGAATTTTTTATCGCCGACGATCAGCTGGAGTATGACGAAAAAAACTTCAAAAAACGAATTCAAAACTCGGAAGACGCAGTTCCTCTCTTGGAAAAAATCAAAAATCAATTGGAGAATGCTGACGATTTTCGTGCAGAAGCACTGGACAAACTGTTACACGAATTTGTGGAAGCAGAAGGCATTGGCATGGGGCAGATCATCCACGCTCTGCGTGCCGCCGTCAGCGGAAAAGGGACGGGGATCGGCATGTTTGATTGTCTGGCAATTTTGGGAAAAGAAAGTTGCATCAAACGAATCGAACGGGCGATCGCACGGAGTCGGAGTAAGTAGAAAAACGATCAATTTGAAACAGGCTGACCCTGTGATTGCTGAAATTATTTAAGGAGTAAGGGATGTCAACTCCCGAAGAGAAAACGCCAACTGATTTTATTCGAACGATCATTCAGGAAGATAATCAGGCGGGCAAACATGCCGGGCGCGTGCAGACACGTTTCCCTCCCGAACCGAACGGCTATCTGCACATCGGGCACGCCAAGTCGATCTGTCTTAATTTTGGTGTCGCTCAAGAAAATCCGGGCGGTCTCTGTAATCTGCGATTCGACGATACCAACCCGGAAAAAGAAGATGTGGAATACGTCGATTCTATTAAAGAAGATGTGCACTGGCTCGGGTTTGACTGGGATGACCGTGAGTATTATGCCTCGGATTATTTCGACCAGCTCTATGATTTTGCCGTTGCATTGATCAAAAAAGGCAAAGCGTATGCCTGTGATTTGCCTGCCGACAAAATGCGCGAGTATCGGGGAACCGCGACTGAACCAGGTAAACCAAGCCCCGGCCGATCACGGTCTATCGAAGAGAATCTGGATCTGTTTGAACGCATGAAAAACGGCGAATTCAAGGAAGGGGAATATGTCTTGCGGGCTAAAATTGATCTAGCCTCTCCCAACTTTCACATGCGGGATCCGGTGATTTATCGCGT
Organism: uncultured bacterium; assembly: GCA_963974925.1. GTDB lineage: Bacteria > Planctomycetota > Planctomycetia > Planctomycetales > Planctomycetaceae > Gimesia. The sequence goes on from CAXBFD010000052.1 coordinate 24,151, forward strand.
GCGGCACGTGCACCACCATCGAACAGGGGATAAGTGGTGTATCTATCCCATGTACGATTACACGCACTGTATTTCCGATTCGATCGAAAAAATTACGCACTCGATTTGTACCCTCGAGTTTGAAGATCATCGCCCGCTTTACGACTGGATTCTGGATGAGCTGGAAGTATTTCATCCACAACAGATTGAATTTGCCCGTTTGAACATGACCTACACCGTCATGAGCAAACGCAAGTTACTGGAACTGGTAAAAGGGGATTTTGTTTCAGGCTGGGATGATCCTCGGATGCCAACCATTTGCGGAATGCGTCGTCGGGGAGTGACACCGGAGGCATTACGGGAGTTCTGTAAGACGATTGGGGTCACGAAATATAATTCGATGACGGACAAAGTTGTACTGGAAAATTGCATTCGCGACCATCTGAATCAGGTTGCGCCCCGTGTGATGGGGGTTCTCAATCCGCTGCGAGTCGTGATTGAAAACTACCCCGAAGATATGACCGAAGAACTGGATGCCATTAACAATCCGAATGACGAATCAGCGGGAGTCCGCAAAGTACCTTTCTCGAAAGTCATTTACATTGAGAAAGAGGACTTTATGGAAGACCCGCCCAAGAAGTTTTTCCGATTGTCTCCGGGTATCGAGGTTCGATTGCGATATGCCTATTTCGTGACCTGTGTCGATGTGATCAAGGATGATACTGGCGAAGTGGTTGAACTGCGCTGTACTTACGATCCAGAAACCAAAGGAGGAAATGCCCCTGATGGACGAAAGGTGAAAGCCACGATCCACTGGGTTTCTGAGCCGCATGCCGTCGATGCGGAAATTCGTCTGTACGATCATTTATTCAGCACTCCTGATCCGGAAGACCTGCCGGAAGGTGCGGACTATAAAGACAACCTGAATCCGGAATCCTTACAGGTTCTGACGGGGTGCAAGCTGGAGCCAGGTTTGAGAACTGCTGCAGCAGGCAGTCGTTTTCAATTTGAACGACTGGGATATTTCTGTGTCGACAGCCGAGATTCCACTTCGGAGAAGCCGGTTTTCAATCGAACTGTCACTTTGCGGGATACCTGGGCCAGAGTTGAAAAGCAGATCCAGAATCAGCCCAAAGGTAAGAAGTAACAGCGCATAAAAAACACTCGTCGGACAGTTGTCCGACGAGTGAACCCATGCACTTCAAAGTGCTCATGTTTCTAACTTTGAGTTATGGTGTTCGCTGAGCTACAGAAACATCACTGTGAGATGTCACTGGAGCGGTTTGGTCTTCGGGACGAGGAACTCGGCGAGCCCAGCCACTGACGCGAACAATGGAAGGAAGCGAGTCACTCGAGGAATCTGGTTTATAACCGGCACGGCGTGTGGGGGGGAATGCCGGAGCCGTTGATTCCTGAGGTGGTAATTCGTAGGAAGAACGTCGGAACTTAGAGTCATCTTCCAGGCTGGATCGCCGTGGATCGGAAGCAGGATCACGTTCATACTTATTGCCGTTGGCATCGAACGTATCATCGTATTTGCTTTTATTCGTAGCCGATCGCTGACGAACACGCTGAGGTGCTTCAGCTGAGATATAAGGCTCAGGTGTCGGCAACAGAGCAGTAGTTGTTCCATTAAATCCGCCATTGGATGGATAGACATATGCGGTTCTTGTAGTAGGAATCGATCGCATGACAGTCACGGGTTTCATGGCTGTGACGGTTGTCTTCACATAACGGGTGGAGTTTACGGCTACTTTACGAGTGGTCGTATAAGGAACCATTTTAGCGACATTGTAGCTCACCTTGCGGGTCTGTTGTACGGCGACCTGGCGGGTGACGGGTATGTTTTGTGTCACAACATTTGGTACATAATGCCTGGTGGTCCGATATTGTGGTGTGAATGCCATTCTCATGGAGTAACTGTTACGGTTCATCCAGCCCAGTAAGTTGGGACGGTTATCATATTCACAGGGAGAGACACGCGGAACACATTCACGCTGACTGACCCAACGTCCCATATCTTTTTGTACCTGCTTGCATTCCGTGACATTCTGATAGGTGGTGCAGGGAACATCGACAGTTCTTGGTTCCATCACCTGGCGATATTCAGTAACTTGCTGATCGACGTATTTGGTTTCGGTGACGGGTCTCATCACAGTCTGCTGGACAGGACGATATTCGGTGACCGGCACCTGTCGATAGGTGGTCTGAGTCACTGGAATCGGGCACTGCACCACAGGTTGTGGACAACAGTTTTGAATTACAGGCGGTGGCGCACAGGAATTACAGTTGTTAAAGGGCAGCCACTGAGCCTGAGCAGTACCTGCAGCCAATGAAAACAATGTAATTCCCACTACGGGAATTGAACGGATAACGCGTTTTAACATGAGCATGTCCTACAAAGAGAGTCTTTGAGAGGGGTATTGAAAGAGTAAAGTGAAGTGTGCAACGTTGAGAAGCTAAGGCTTGCCACCCAACCATTGCGATGGGGCAGGTTTTTTATAGAAAATTGGAATTAAGGTCAAGCCGTATTCGACAAAATGCCGATAAGGGCCAATCTTGATACTTTGTAAATGTGTTTAATCAGGCAATTTCAAAAGAGTTACAGAAATTATCTCATTTTCAGAGTTTGCTGAGCTGCCGGATATTTCAGGCAGGTTTCCGCCGATTGCCAGAGAAAGTTGATCTGATCAAGACCGGATTGCCGATGAATCACGTGTTATCGGGCAAAATACGTACTTCTTTTTTGGGAGATTCCTCCTCGATAACAGATATTCAAGAGATGATCTTACAAGGTTTGATCTTACCTGTATTAAAGATTTGATATTAATAGACTTACCTCTTTGATGCGGATAAGATTCCTGTTGCTGGCAATATGGAGATTGCTGTAAAATCATTTATTTCATAATACGGTAAACGCTCTCACTCACTCGATCCCTTCACTTCTGCCCGGTAGTTAAGATCGAACAAGAGATCGACTTAAGTAACACACGGAAGTGTTCTGTGGATAATCTCTCACCCGACAATCAGGAACGATCATTCCTCGGCGAGACTTTGGCTGCGATGACCCAGTTTGTGGTCACTCATTCCAAATTCTGCCTGGCGTTTGCGCTCATTGTTTCGGTTGGTTGCGTGTTGCTGACCGTCTTTCGGCTGGAGTTCAAAACAGATCGCGCTGATTTAATTGATCCCACCGTCGCGTTTCATAAAAAATGGATTAATTACACGGAAAGCTTTGGCAGCTCTTCCGATCTGGTTTGCGTCATAGAATCAGACACTCCCGAGGCCATTAAATTTGTATTGCGGACATTGGGAAAACGGATTGAGCAGCATCCTGAGCTGTTTGAAAATCCCCTGTATCAAATCAACCCGGGCGATCTGCCATCCAAGGGATTGCAATATCTGACACCGCGGCAGTTGCAGGTGGGATTAAATCGGCTCGATGAATATGGGCCCATTTATCGTAACGGGCGCTGGGATCTGACGCAGGTCGATTTACTGTATGACCGGCTTCGATATCAGATTCAATCAAGGTCTGCCAGTTATCGTGGCGCTGACAGCGAAAAATATCTGGAGCCTCTTTTCAACCATGCGGCAATTCTTTCGACGAGCATGTCGCGTTTTCTGGCTGACCAGAGTGATTTCCAGTCTCCCTGGCCTTCCATCGTCCCCGTAAATGAGCGGATGCGCGAACGATCGCAGGAAGTGATTTACCTCTTGAACCAAAGTGGGACGATGGGCTTCCTCAAAGTCTTTCCCGTTCACCAGGAAAACGGATTTGACGGGGCAACTCAGGCCATTGAAAAAATACGAAGTATCATTGGTGAAGTGGCGGCGGAAAATCCTGAAGCAAAAATCAGCCTGACCGGTATTCCCGTGCTCGAAAACGATGAAATGCGCAAGTCGCAGGCGGATATGATGAATGCTTCTATCATTGCCTGTTTAGGTGTCGGGTTGTTGCTGTTTATCGGCTTTCGCGGGTTTCGGCATCCAATTTTGACGCTGATTATGCTTGCAGCAGGCATGGCCTGGGCCTTTGGATATACGACATTGACGATAGGTCATCTGAATATTCTCTCGGTCTCCTTTGCTGTGATCCTGATCGGCTTAGGTATCGATTTTGGAATTCATTATCTTGCACGTTACATTGAATTTCGCCACCGGGGTACAGACCTGGAACCGGCGCTGCTCAAAACTTCCCGTACCGTGGGTCCCGGCATTGTCACTGCTGCACTAACAACGGCTCTAGCCTTTTATTGTGCAGGCCTCACTCCCTTTCTGGGAATTGCTGAACTGGGATTTATTGGAGGTGGGGGAATCCTGTTATGTGCGCTTGCGACATTTATTGTATTGCCGGCACTCTTGTCGCGAGCCGATCGCGATGTGGAAGTCAAACAGATGCCAACCCCTTTTCAGGGAAAATGGCTGCAGAAAACCATCACCCGGTTTCCTCGAGGTGTGGCCGTGGGTTCTCTGGCGCTTGTCGCATTCTGTGCCAGCCAGATGATTCAGAAAACGGACGATGGTTGGACGTCGCGCGTGGTCTATGATTACAATCTTCTCAATCTGCAGGCTGCCGGCCTGGAATCGGTTGAGGTTCAGAAACGCATTTTCAACGACGCGCAGAACTCGCTGTTGTTTGCTGTTTCAGTAGCAGATAACCCGGAAGAAGCACGTGCGCTGCGCAAAAAGTTTGAAGCGTTACCCAGCGTGCAGCATGTGGAAGAACTGGCTTCGCGCGTTCCCGCTCATCCATCACGTGAGACCAATCTGCTGGTTCAGTCTTTTCAAGCGCAACTGGCACATTTGCCGAATGATACTCCTCCTGTTACCCGACTCGATCCTTCAATGATCGGACGCAAGCTGGAACAGTTTTACGTATTATTGTCCCGCCATAATCATCCGATGGCTCAGTCAACAGCCCGCGTTCTTGATCAGTTTCTGAACCGGTTTGAATCGATGACACTTGAACAACAGTCGCGGTTTCTGGATGAGTTTCAATACCGTACAACGGCTTCATTATTAGGTCAATTTAAAGCCTTGCGTGGTGCTTCTGATTCAACGCCTGTCCGCTTTGCTGATCTTCCCCGTTCTTTGACTTCCCGCTTTGTGAGTGCGGAAGGAAAATGGTTGATTCAAATTTATCCGCGTGAACGTATCTGGGATATTGGTCCACTGGAACAATTTGTGAGTGAGGTACGTTCTGTTGACCCTGATGTTACAGGGACGCCACTGCAAAATTATGAAGCCGCCCAGCAGATCAAATTCAGTTATAAAACCGCTTCTGTTTATGCCCTTGCCGTGATTTGCGTGGTCTTACTCATCGGTTATTTAAGTCGCCGTCACGCCGCAATGGCGATGGCGCCTTCTGTGATTCTTGCTGCCTGTACCTGGTTTATTCTGTTTAATCGCGAGACTCCCATCAGTATTGAATCTGCCATAGGCATGTTTCTCGTGATGTGTATCGGCGTTGCGTTTGTATTGGATCGGAGTAGTGTCAGCCACATGTTCCTGACAATGTTACCTCCTGTCGTGGGTGGGATTGTGATGTTTGGGATTCTGGCGATGGGATCGATCGACCTTAATCCGGCAAACCTGATTGTGCTGCCTTTGATTTTGGGAATTGGCGTCGATGATGGCGTGCACGTGGTTCACGATTTCCGGATGAAAAGTGGCGCCTATAAAACTTCACCCAGCACGATCAATGCGATTGTACTGACCTCACTGACTTCCATGATTGGTTTCGGCAGCATGATGGTTGCCACACATCGCGGACTATACAGTGTAGGTCTGGTACTGGTGATCGGCGTGGCCTGTTGCCTGTTTGTTTCGCTGGTCACACTGCCAGCGCTCCTGACCTGGATTTCCAACCGTGAAGAAGCCTCCGATTCCGTGAGTATCGATGACGTCGACGACAGGCAGAACAACCGCGGTAAAAAGCGGCAGAATCGTGACAGAATCGAAGCGGAAGCTGCCGCCTGAGGCTTTCTTACATGATCCAGCCGCCGCCTAAAACGCGATCCTGATCATAAAGCACAACGGCCTGACCAGGGGCAACACCATATTCCGGATCATCAAACGTGACGTGGAAACGCTCATCATCCAGGATTTTGACCGTGCAGTCCGCCTCTTTGTGTTGATAGCGGATCTGAGCCTGGCAGCGGATTTCAGAGCCGGGACTGTTTATCAGCCAGTTACTGCGATTGGCGTCTAATGTCCTGCGCGCCAGATCTTCGCGGGTTCCGATCACCACGCGCTTCGATTCGGGTTCAATCTTGATCACGAACCGAGGTGTTCCAAAAGCGACTCCCAGTCGTTTCCGCTGACCAATGGTATAATTTTCATAACCCGTATGATGCCCGACGACGTTACCCTGAGTATCAACCATCTCCCCCGCTGTTTCCTGCTCGCCGCGATAGCGATTAAGAAATCCGAAATAATCGTTGTCAGGGATAAAACAGATTTCCTGACTGTCCGGTTTGTTGGCTGTACGCAGGCCGGCTTCTCCCGCCAGTTCACGAATTTCCGGTTTGACAAACCCACCCACGGGAAAAATGATTTTATCGAGCAGGCTTGGATGAATGCCAAACAGAACGTAGGACTGGTCTTTTGCCCGATCGAGACCGCGCACCAGTGCCGGCAGCTTTTCGCCAGGAATCGTGTTTAGCTGCGCATAATGGCCGGTCGAGATGTATGATGCGCCCACCTGTTCTGCGAATTCCCAGAGCTTACCGAACTTGAGCCAGTTATTGCACATTACACAGGGGTTTGGCGTACGACCGGCAAGATATTCATCTGCAAAATAATCTTTGATACGACCGAATGCGTCTTTGAAGTTGAGCGCGTGGAAAGGAATATCCAGCATGTCGGCGACGCGACGGGCATCTGCGGCATCGCTGGCCGAGCAGCAACCCTGTTTGTGTGATTTGAGATTAAGCACGGGCAAACTGTTTTTATCGTCGGTTGCGCATGAAATTTCTTCAGTGGCTCCGGACCGCATAAACAGGCCGATCACTTCGTAACCCTGCTTCAGTAATAAATGAGCGGCTGCGGAACTGTCAACACCGCCACTCATTGCCAAAACCACACGCTGAGACATATCAGGAAAACTCAATTTGATAAAGAAAACAGACTGCCAGAAACCATATTCTATTATAGACGGCAGTAAATTCGATCACAGGGACGGAGACGGGGGAAACTTCTGAATTCGAATGAAATTGGGTGCTTCCACCTCAAAACGACATTTTTGATCTGATTTGCTTGTCCAAAGTGGTCTTGTGTTCCAGTCGAGAAGCAGCCCGCAAGCAGTTTGGCAGCGATGGCTGCAATCCGGTGAAAGGTCATTAGTTGGCTTCCAGATCAAGATGCTGTGCTTCAGGGACCTGCCTTTGGATTTCCTGTTCGATTTTATCGATCTCTTCTGCCAGGGTATCGAGCAGGTCTTTCGTATAGTTCTGGCAAAATATCTCGAAATCCTGTTCATTTTTTATTTCCGGATACGTGGCAAGAGCTTTCTTTTTAAGGCGTTTGGACAGTTCTTTGGAATTAAAACTCAGGTCGACTTTGATCCGATAATTGTCGATGGAAAGAATACGTGATCTGAGATCAATGATGTCTTCGATGAGTGGATTGTTTTTGAGAATGGCAACCACTTGCTGTTTCGTTTGCGGGGGGATGCTGGGCCCTACCAGGAGTTCCTGATTTCGAATGATGAGCCAGACAGCAATGCCTCCCAGCAGAATCCCGATGCTGATGGAACCGATGGCATCCCAGTAATGATGGCCGGTCCACTGAGTGAGCAGGATTGAGGCGAGTGCGATGAGCACACCCAGGCAGGCGGCACCATCTTCAAGAATCACGGCAACGGAAGCGGGGTCGGCTTCGTGACGCAGATAATGGTGAAAGGGGCGACCATGACCGGTGGCATTTTTCCATTCCCCTCTCAGAGCCAGTACAAAGACAATACCATCAATCACGAGTGCAAATAGCAGTGCAACAATGGCCCACTTCATTTCTCCCATATCCAGTGTGGGAGGATGAAACAGAGACTGCACCCCATGATAGATTGTGACGCCACATCCCAGGAAGAAAATACCGACCGCAGAAATTAATGCCCACACATAGCGTTCGCCGGCATAGCCATACTCAAATCTCTGATCGGGAGCCTGATCAGCGCGTACCAGTCCGATGAGTAATAGAAGCTGGTTCAAAAAGTCGGCGATAGAGTGGATCGTTTCCGAAAGCATGGCTCCGGATCCTGTAATTAAAAAAGTCGCTCCTTTGGCGACTGTGATCACTCCGTTTCCCACTAAAGCAGCCACAACTGCAAACCGGGAATTATTTTGCGCCATCTCACACCACTCCTGTCGGATTCCATTCATTCAGTCTGTTACGTTGTTGTTTAAAATAACAGAATGGGAAGGGGAGTGCCATTCGCGATTGCGCAAAAAAGCCTCTCGACAATTTGTTCGAGAGGCTTAATGGTAAATATGAAATATACTTATTTAGCAGCGCTGGCTTGAGCTTCGATAAATTTCTTTGAGAATTCAATTTCAGCCTGCCAGCGTTGGACTTCTTTTTGAGCTGCTGCCAAGGCGGTTGCTGCGGCATTGGCGGCGTTTTGAGAAGCAGTGGCTTTATCAGTGGCAGGTTTCAAGGTTTTCTGAAGCTCAGCAATTTTGGCTATAGCAGCATTCACAGCATCTGTGGTCTGCTTGATTTGCGGAGTGTAAGTGGCAATCTTTTGTTGATTGTCTTTGACTGCTGCCTGATGAACGGCCAGGTTTTTCTGTTCTGCTGCTTTGGCTGCTTCCCGTTTATCGATCGCTGCTTTCAGTTTTGCCGCTGCTTCTGCCAGGTCGGTGTCGCCGGCGATTTGTTTACTGAGCGCATCTGCTTTTGCGTGTGCTTCTTTGATCGCCGGTAACGGTACATCAATCGCGGCAATCTGAGTTGTGGATTTAGTGGCACTGGCTTCAGCATCTGTTAAAGCTTTCTGAGCCGTGGCCAGATTCGCGTTGAGGGCGTTTAAACTATTTTGCAGATCAGTTTGCTGTTTTTGAGTCGCAGCGATGTCAGCATTGATCTTATTGACCGCCGCCTGATCAGCCTGAGCAGCGGCTAAGAGTGTTTGATGACTTGCCTGAGTGGAGGTCAGGGAGCCATTAGCTAGAGCCAGTCGCTGAGATAATTCTAACGGGTTCGCAGTTATTTCGCCGACGTCTTTGCCATCGGCGGCATTCCAGACTTTGATTTTTCCGGTCCAGTCGCCGGCAATCACACGGTTCGTTTCATCGCAGAGGGTTACGCTGACGGCAATATCTGCGAAAGCAGGGAGGGCAAGCAGTTGTTTTCCTGCCTGGTCCCAGATTTTTGTCACACGATCACGGCCACAGGTGACAAGTCTGCCATCGCGGGCAAATTCAACATCAGCTGTTCCGCCGCCATGGGCGTTCCAGGATTTGATGTTTGTGCCGTTTTCAAGTTCCCAGAGTTTGACCGACTGATCTTCGCTGCTGGTGGCGAGAATATTCGAATCAGAACGCCAGGAAATTCCTGTGATCATTCCGTTATGACCTTTAAGTGTCAGGTATTCGCTGCCGGTAGCTGCTTCCCAGACAAACGCCCCCCCATTACGGTCTCCCGAACAAAGTAGAACGGAATCAGGGCTGAAGGCAAGTGAGGTCATCCAGTCAGTATGTTTGCGGATTTGATAGGCGAGTTCCCCATTACTGGTGGAATAAACTCGTATGACTTTGCTGGGGCTTCCCAGAGCGATAAATCTCTGGTCAGAACTGATGTCGGCACATAAAACCGAATCCAGTTCATCGCCTACTTCAAACAGTCGTTTTCCCGTTCGAACGTCCCAGACGATGACGCGTCCACTGGCACCGGCGTGTCCGCCGCCGGCTAACAACAGACTTCCATTACGGCTGAATTTCAAAACTTTGGCAACACCTTCCGGGAAAGGCAGGACTCCTGCTAATTCCAGCGTTTGTGTGTTGTAAAGCAATATCTGTTTCTGGCCTGCGACAGCAGCTAATGGTGACCAGGGGTTTGTGGCCAAGGTCGTGACTGCAGTTGTGAGACTGGTGTGAACAATAGGCTCCAGCGACAACCGGGGAGGCATGGGAGGAGGCCCCTCAGGTTTTCCGGAGGATGCTCCCTTGAGCGCAAAATCAAATTTTGGTTTTTTAATGACGACTTTACTGCCGGCATTTTCCGGAGCACCACCATTAATCCACTCCTGAATTAATGCGAGTTCGTTAGCGGGCAGTTTATCAGATTTCGGAGGCATGAATGGCTCCGATTCATGCGTGACCAGCATATATAAATAGCTGCCACCCGCGTCGCCGGCTGCAATGGATTCTCCGGCAGCGCCCCCCTGCATCAGACCGGTATAGTTGGTCAGATCCAGGCCGGATGCTTTTTTGTCAGTATTGTGACAGGCGAAACATTTCGCGCGAAAAATCGGTTTGATATGCTCGTCGAAAGTGATTTTTACCTTCTTGGGGTCTTCTGGCTTTTTGTCTTCAGCAATCAGTGCGGTTGACATCAGGGAGATGATCAGACTCGCTGCTGCAAACAGTTTGCAGGACTGATGACACCAGTTAACAGAGAATGCGTTTTTCATAGTCATAACCATATTGAAAGCGGGCTTCGTGTTGAAGATCCCCAAAGTTGATGAATCGTTGTCTGTGTCATGGTTTAGTGATTGAAGATGAATTCTCGCGAGTTCAACAATGACCAGAACACATCGTTTAAGGTATTGGCTTCGTCTTTCTTGTTTTCATCAAGTACTTGAACTAACGAAGAGTACTCTTTGTCGGTTGGTTTGCGTGTGAGGCAGGAAATATACATTTCATCAATCACTTCCAGAGGCTTTTTACCGGCTTTGATTCTGCTTTCAACAAATTTGCCCTGCACGATTTTTTCGTTGACAGTATCGCCATTCAACAGGTGTAATGCCTGTGAAAGACTGGGTTCCATGCGGACTTCGCAGGAACAAACCGTATCACGTTTGGCTCGGCCAAAGGTGGTCAGGAAATAAGTTGAAGTATTTCCATCAGCGATTTGAACGGCACGCGCTCCCAGAGGCAGACCACGGAATTTGTTCGGAGCATCTGTGACCTGACTGATGCAGTCCAGCAATACTTCTGCTCGCATACGTCTTGGTTGTGCGTGAGAGAAATTGGTCAGATCGCGTTCATTTGAAGGATTAGTCTGCGTCGAGAGCTGGTAAGTGCGCGAAGTACAGATATCGCGTACTAATTTCTTGAAGTCGTAATTGTATTCAGTAAAGCGTTTGGCAAGCTCGTTCAACAATTCAGGGTTTACAGGAGGATTACTGACACGGACATCGTCCACTTCATTGATGATTCCCTTACCGAAGAAGTGAGCCCAGACAATATTGCTCAAGTTTGAAGCAAAGTAGGGGTTGTCATTCGAAGCCAGCCATTGTGCCAGGATGATACGACGGTCTTTGCCACTGGTGTCAGGTTCCGCGCCACCCAGGAATTTGGGTTTCATCACGCGTTTATCAACCAGGTGCTGAACCTCTCCGCTGCCGCGATTAAAAATAATCGATTCACGGGGATCTTCGCTTCCTTTACGACCGATTTGTGAGAAGAATGCAGCGAAACTGTAGTAATCGTCCATCGTCCAGCGGTCAAAGGGGTGATTGTGACACTGAGCACACTGAATTCGCATCCCCATAAAGACCTGGGCAACATTTTCAGATACTTTTAACGTGTCGCGTTCATTTTCGTAATAGTTGGTTGCTGCGTTGGAGAACGTACCGCCTGTGGAACCAAGGATTTCCTGAATCATCACGTTAATGGGTACATTGGAAGCGATCCGTTCCTGCAGCCAGTTGTAATACAGCAATGCGGATTTGTAGCTGATGACATTATTAAGGGTGCGGATTTGTAGCAGTTCCGACCATTTCATGACCCAGGTTTCTACAAATTCTTTGCGGTTCAGCAGATTATCAACGAGCTTATCGCGTTTTTTGGGATCTTTGTCGGCGGCGAACTGATTGAATTCTTCAATTGTGGGCAGGACACCGCAAATATCGAGGCTGGCACGACGCAGAAATTCCGCATCAGAACAGACCTCGGATGGAATGACTCGCAGTTTTTTTAGTTTGTTGTGGATCAGCGTATCAACATAATTGTACTCGGGGATATTGGGCCATTCAAAATTGAGTCCCTTGGGCAATACTACAAAGTGTGAACCAACGGTGTGTGTTTCGAAGCGGGCCATGATAAATGCTTCACCACGATTGCTGGCAGTAATCAGGCCATCTTTTGTAATGGTGGCAGAGTTGTCATTGTTCGACGAGAATGAAGACAGCGAAGTCACGTCGCGGGTTGTGCCATCGGAATAATGGGCGAGAACAGAGACCTGCTGCTGGGTATCTTTACCATCAAGCACGCCACCTTCGGGATAAAATTCTACTTTGGTGACTGTGGGCAGGACGCCTTCATCATAAGGAGCACCAGCCTGTAACCAGCGAAGTACTGCCTGGTAGTGTTCTGAATCTTTTTCATAAAGTTTACCACCGGTATGAGGAACAGTACCGATAGATTTTTCGAGGAGGAGACTTTCCTGAGGCAGACTGAGATTAATGCGGCGTCCGCTCAGTTCACGCGTCAGACGCTGATGGTCCCCTTGGGGGTCAAATCCGAAAAGTGAGAGTCGGAATCCGTCTTTTCCACGGGCTGCCCCGTGACAGCTTCCAGTATTACAGCCGGCACGCATGAAAGTCGGCATGACATCCAGATTGAAACTGATGGGACGATCTTCTTTCGCTTTGACGATCTTGGTATGCAATTTGACATCGGCGCCACCAAAGCTCGCAATCAGATCTGTTTCGCCATCTGCGACCGGATAAACCACATTTTTATCGAGTCGGAGAAGACCTTCCTGTGCCGGTTTCAATTGGAGCTGGCTGGTGACATCCTGGGTCAGCCCGTTATCAAAGACCGCCTGGGCGATGATCGACTGCCGATCACGGCTCGTGGTCAGCAGAATGTTCTGCGGATATACATTTAATTTCACCATTTTTGGTGCTGGTTTGGGGGGAGCCGGTGTGGGAGCCGGCGATGTCGCAGGCGCTGGTTTGGGTTCTGCTGGCTTTGGTGGTTCAGGTTTTGCTTCAGCCGGTTTTGCAGGTGTAGCCGGGGTTGCAGCAGGTTTGGTCTCTGCTGGTGTTGCTGGAGTCGCCGGTGTTTCGGGAGCCGGTTTTGCAGGCTGTGCTTTGTCGTCCGCCATAGAGAGAGAGAGTCCGCTGGCAAGGAAGATCAGAGAGAGAAAACTACGAACTATTGTTTGATAACGCCACATAATCGAAAACCTTTTTCGTCAACAGGATTCAGTTGATGAAGGTAAATTAAAGTTTGAGTTCCATTACTGGAGAGACTGAGCGAACTTTTTAAATATATTAATTTGAGCCGGATTCCAGACGTTTCTGGGCTTCCAGCCGGAGTTGTTCCAGCCGGGTCAGCCGTTTTGGAGGCGCTTCTGGCTTAGGCTCCTCTTTTTTCGCGACAGGCTCTGCTGGTTTGGGTGGTTCGTCCTTTTTGGGCGGGAGCGGCTTATCGATCCTGAGTTCTGTACTACCAGTGGTATGCACAACCGTCTCGCCGTTCATGGGGATTTCCACCTGACAGAACAGGCTCTTATGCCGTCCTTCGGGTGAAGTGGGGTCTGTTTTAACTTTGAAGATAAGTTCTTTGCTTTCTTTATTGAAGGAAATATCTTCTGTCGTAACTTTGGGAGGCAGCCCAACCAGTTTGATTTTTGCATCGCCATCAAATGGGTTCTTCAGGCTGACTTTGCAGATGATTTCTGTTTCTTTTCCCTGTTCGACGGCAGTACGCGCCAGTTCAAGATCAACGAATGAGTCGGCGATTTCCAGTGGAGCTAACTGGGATGAAACCCAGGAAGCGCCGCCTACGTTTGCAGAGCCGAGGACAAAAACTTTCCACTTTTTAATTTCCGCATTCGCGTTGGCATTCAAAGGATAGAGCACTTCGTTCTGTCCTTTGGGGATTGTGACATTACTGGCAGCTCCCACTCCTGGCGGACGGAAGGGGAATTGAAGAGTAATCGGTTCATCGAATCCTTCTTTGCGTGTCGCAACCACTTTGAGTTGCATGGAGCCATTACGCGTCAATGGTGCTTTTGGCTCAACAATATTTAACGTAAAGGGGAGTTCGTCGACAACGACGACAGGAATCTGGGCCACATCTTTCATCCAGAGTAAATCATTATTGCGAACACGTACCAGGTCTGCCCGGTTGGTAAAGACGCCTTCTATTTTCTGGTTAGGATCGGCGTGACGCCCTTTGAATTCGATTAATTTTCCTTCCACGGGAGCATCAGCGGCAGCCTCAAAAACAACGGGCATCGTTGTTAAATTAGCGGCCATCGGCTCGGCAACCATGGTGACTCCTTTGGGGAAATTCTGCGAATCAAGTACAATTTCTCCTCCGAAGTTACTCCGAGTCGCGCTGATGACGACAGCAAAACGATTGCCTCGGGCAACGGCAATACTCTGTCGTTCTTGCGAATAACGGGCATTTCTGGGGATTCCCAGTTCCAGTGCAGGAGAAACGGGGAGCATTTCGACGCGGTAGACAAAATCGGCCCCGCCGCGAGCAAGGTGATCGGTGATCGAGAGATAATATTCACCATCCGCAGGAAATTTATAGCGGAAGTAACTGTCGGGACCACGGGCATCATCGTTGGAAGCCAGACCTTGAAACTTATCATTATAAAGCACCATGACAGGATCAAGCGGAGATCGGACGCGTCGGGCATAACATTCTATTTCCAGCGTCTCGTCTTTTTTCCCCTGAAACTTGAAGTAGTCAATGTCACCTTCGGTTTCAATAATGCCGTTAAAAGCATTGGGAAGAACGGCTGCTGAAGCTTGTTTGAATTCGTTGTTTGGTTCCTGCTCAAATGAATTATCGTGAGGGAACAGGCGGTATGCGTTACCGGAAGGTGCGCTGCCCCCTGCATCTGAGGCGAAAAGTTCAAATTCCGCGTTGGGTTGATCGGGCAACTGAAATTCCTGCACCAGGTTTTCGACGATATTTCCTTTGAAGGTGACTTTCTGTTTTGTTCCCAACTTACCACCGGCCGGGTAAACGGCTGTGGGACGAGGATAGGTTCCTACATGCAGGCGATAGAACGAAGCGCCATTGCCGCCGTAAGAACTGTCGCGGACCAGAATCGTATATTTTCCATCAGCGGGAGCGATGACTGAAACGGCAGAATCATTCCTCAGCAGTGGTAGATCATCTTCTGCTTTTAATTCAAAACGTTTTTCATCAAGAATGGCAATGTAAGGGTCAAAAACCGTAGTCGCCAGGCGAACGCCTTCGATCTCTGCTGAAATACGTTGTCCTTTTTTGGCGGTCACGACAAAATGGTCAACATCTTCATTTTGAACGATGCCGGTAACAGTGTGGTTCAGTTCAATGGGCTGAGGCGTTTCGAATTCGTTATTAGGCTCTTTTTCTGCCACTTCGGGGAATTGTCCAACCCAGAACGTTTTGTAATCTGAAACGCCGCTTTTGGTGCGAACCTGAAAAGTATGTTCACCCAGATCGCAGTCAGGAGCAATTTTGACGATGGCGGTGCAGATATTGGCGTTTTTGGGATCAGCCTTGATTTCTTTAAACTCAAACCCTTTTTTGTAAGAAAGGATTTCGACCGCATCGGATAATCGGGCTCCAATGAAAGTGAGACTGACTTCCGTGCCACGCTGACCACCGCGAGGACTTACGTAGTTCAGGCCCGGGTCACCTGCCCCGGCAAGATCCACGATTAATACGCTCAGTGCGATGGTCAAAATGCCGGTGCAAACAGATCTGTACTTCTGCAGCATCACGGTTCCCCCCCTTGGAAATATTGATGTTCAAGTATCAGTTTCAGCTAGAATAGAAAAGTTAGCACGAGAAAGCTGACTCGTGCTAACAAAACTGGTTCCATTATTTATTTATCATTGTCTGGTTAGACAAGCAGGTCCTTAATGACTTTCCCGCCATCGACGATTTCAATGGGTCGGTCGCCAGGTGCCATTAATTCCTTATCAGATACAATTCCCATGCAATGGTAAATTGTCGTTGCCCAGTCCATGACAGAAAGCGGGTTGTCTTCTGGTTCACTGGCGATGGCATCAGAAGAACCATAGACGTGTCCCCCTTTAATCCCGCCGCCAGCCATGACAACACTGAAAACTTTTGGCCAATGGTCACGACCGGCCGTTGCATTGATTTTCGGTGTTCTTCCGAACTCACTGCAGATGCAGACCAAAGTACTCTGTAAGAGCCCACGCTCACTCAGGTCGGTAATCAACGTTGCGAAGGCCTGGTCAAATGCAGGCAGACTGTTTTTAATACCGTTCTGAATATTGTCGTGCATATCCCAGCCGCCGTAAGTCATGGTTACGAAGCGGGCACCTGCTTCGACCAGACGTCGGGACAGTAGCATACGAGCGCCTGCCTGATTACGGCCATAAGCGTCACGAACCTTGGCATCTTCTTTATCCAGATCGAATGCTTCCTGAGAAGCTTTGGAAGAGACCATGTCGTAAGCTTGCTTGTAGAAAGTATCGACCGCATCCAGGGAATCGGATTTTTCTTTGGTTACAAAGTACTCATTGACGGAGTCCAGTAGAGAACGGCGGCGGGTAAAGCGATTGTTATCCACTCCACCGGGCAGATTCAGGTCACGCACTTTGAAACCGTTGCTGGCAGGATCTGCACCCACGCTGAATGGTGCATAGGATGAACTGAGGTATCCTGTACCGGCAAATTCGTTGGGTTGATTAGGGATGCACACATATTGCGGCATGTTGTTCTTAGGACCGAACTCGTGCGTCACCACACTTCCCATACTGGGGAACTGCAGAGCCGGGCTGGGACGATATCCGGTGAACATATTGTGTGTTCCCCGTTCGTGAGCTGCTTCGCCGTGTGACATTGAACGACAGATTGTCAGCTTGTCCATAATCTGTGCTGTTTTGGCTAGATTTTCGTTAAATCGAACTCCGGACACATTTGTATCGATGGAATTCATAGGGCCACGGTATTCAACCGGCGCATATGGTTTGGGGTCCCATGTTTCCTGGTGTGCGGCTCCCCCAGGCAGGTAGATGAAGATCACTGATTTTGCAATGCCTTCTTTGCTCTCGTAATGTTTCAATTCTGCCTGAGCGCTTTGCATACGGAGAAATTGAGGCAGAGTCAACCCGATCCCGCCCGCAAAACCAACATGCAAAAAATCGCGACGCGTTTGTTTCAAGCTCATAATGAAATCTCCATTTTCGAATGTGGGGATAATTTGTGTCGGGTATATGGCTTTTGGGGGCCAGAGGCTTAACACTTGCTAGTAGGTTTGAGCACTGTTCTTCTCAGGTTGGAAATATCGTCGGTCTTCACGACGGATGGCTCTGACATTCACGGGTAACATCAGAGTTTGTTTTTAGGTGATTCTGGTAATGTTTTCTAATTGTATCACATTAATCCAGTTGGGGTAGGAATCTCTATAAAACCACCTAAGGCTATATTATGCCAAATTCACGCGTGGGAATTCAAGGATAATTTTAAAACCATCTTACTTGACTCATATTATTAATACATCAGACTCGATTGATGCGTGTTTGTCAAGGATTTTTTGTTGATTTAGCATGAACACACTGAAAATAGTAACTTCGGTAAATCGGGTTGTTGTCGTTATTTTTCAACAAGTCCTGTCTGCTCTGATATCTGATACAACCGGTCGGATGCGAGGTTCTCCCGGGTTGAGATTTTGCCGGAGGGCCAGCGAATGGAAACCGAATCAATTTCACTTTCGTTCCCTAATCCAAAGGTAACGGGTAGCTCAGTTTGGGACAGATAACTGCGGGTGGGAATAACCAGCCGACTTTGCGTGCCAGATTGCGTTTTGATCAGAATTTGCGCTCCTAATGCATTCGGGCTTGAAACCGGCAAGGGCTTCGTTTTTCCCTGTTTTGGATCACTTGTGAGCTGAAAGCGTACCCAGTGGTGGCCCGTCTGTTGATCATTCCTGAGCAGTCTTGGTCTCTTTCCAGTTGTCATGATCAACAAGTCGAGATCGCCGTCATTGTCAATATCTGCGAAGGTGGCCCCGCGCCCAACCAGAGGTCGCACAAAATCGGAACCAACCAGCGATTCCCCCAAAGGCAGGAACTCCGTCTCCTGTTGTGAACCGCAGTTCCAGAACAGTTGAGGCGCTTGTTCGTAATGCTGCCGTTCCTGTACGATATTAATATCTTCTTCTAAATGTCCGTTTGCCGAGAACAGGTCGAGTCGTCCATCTAGGTCGGCATCGAAAAAGAAAACGCCGAATGTCAGGGCCAGTCGCGATTGTGGGCCGAGCCCGTTCGAGACGGCTTCATCGATAAACTGCATCTCTTTTCCGGGAGAGGTATAGAGAGCCGTCATTTCATTGGCAAAGTTGCCGATCGCGATTCCTAAAGTCTCATCGTTACGAAAAGCGGCGATATCGATGCCCATTGCACCGCGCGCATTGCCGTCCAT
>CAXBFD010000053.1:0-42280 GCA_963974925.1 uncultured bacterium
GAGTGAGATGGGGATGTACGCCATGGGAGGCATACTCAAACATGCGCCTGCGTTGTTTGCATTTTGCTGTCCGACGACCAACAGTTACAAACGTCTGATTGCCGGCTTTGAAGCACCCATCAATCTGACTTACAGTTATCGCAACCGATCGGCGGCGATTCGGATTCCCGTCCACAGCCCACACCCGGAAAACAAACGCTTTGAATTCCGTTGCCCTGATTCCTCTTCCAATCCGTATCTGGCAATGTCCGCCGTACTGATGGCGATGCTGGATGGCATTCAGAATAAAATCGATCCCGGTCATCCTCTGGAAAAAGATATCTACGACCTCAAGCCGGATGAACTGGCGGAACTGCCCGCGGTCCCTGCTTCCCTGGAAGAAGCACTGCAGGCGTTGCGAGACGATCATAAGTTTCTGCTCGTCGGCGATGTCTTCACTGAAGATGTGATCGATACCTGGATCTGGTACAAGACCAGCCAGGAAGTCGCCGCCCTCCGCGAGCGGCCTCATCCTTATGAATTCGCCATGTACTACGATATTTAAGTCGTCCATTCCAGGCACAGGGCATTCATATCGGCTCGTAATCGGGTACCGGTCGCGTTACGCATCAGGCGAAAATAGGCGATTTCAGCTGTCTTGCCTGGCCTGCTGTGTTACAATCAATGCCTGTCGCTATTCGACCACTCGTTGAAAACCGCTTCTGAAACTGATATCCGTTCCCGGAGACATCCTTATGAAAAATGCATCTGGCATTTTGTTTTTTATTGCGATACTGCTCTCTCCTCAAGTTGGTCACGCAGGCGATCCGGGATTGCACGATGGTTGGCGCGCAATGACGCCTCGTGAAGAACTGCGGCCGAACATTTCCTGGGACGCGGACGCTGGTCCGACTCAGCAGGGGGCCTTTCTCATCCAGGCGGATGGCCGGGAAGGTTTGATGGGGCACGTGCAGAAAACGACGCCTGTCGAGGGGGGCAAGACATATGAATTTACAGCGTTTCGAAAAACGGAAGGCATCGATCTGGTACGCCGGGCCGGCGCGGTTCGCTTGATCTGGCTCGATCAGCAGGGGAAACGCGTTTTGCGCGATAAACCCTCGTTCGCTTCCTATCGACCTGGTGAGCATCCCCGGGCGGAACCGGAATTTCCGGGTGATCAGAAAACGGAGTCAGACTGGATAAAAGTCAGTGGGATCTACCGGGCTCCTTTGAAAGCGGCTCAGGTTCAAATCGAATTGCATTTTCGCTGGGGGCCGCCGCATTCACAAATTCAGTGGAGCGATATCAGTCTCAAGCAGACAGAAGATCTCAAGCCACGCGTTGTGCGGCTGGCGACCATTCATCATCGGCCCCAGGCAGGAAAAACACCCGGCGATAAACCGGCACAATTCGCGAAGTTGATTGGGCAGGCTGCAGAGCAGAAAGCCGATCTGGTCGTGCTGCCTGAGTCGATTACGGTTTACAAAACTGGACTCTCTTATGCCGAGTCTGCAGAGCCGATTCCCGGTCCTTCCACGAAATATTTCAGTCAGCTGGCCAGACAACATAACCTTTACATTGTGGTCGGGCTGTTGGAACGGGCCGAGCATCTGGTTTATAATGTGGCGGTGTTGATTGGTCCTGACGGAGCGATTGTCGGCAAGTATCGTAAAGTCACACTGCCGCGCGGCGAGATCGAAGGGGGCGTGACCCCCGGACACGAGTATCCGGTGTTTGAAACTCGTTTCGGGAAAGTCGGCATGATGATCTGCTACGACGGTTTCTTCCCGGAAGTGGCCCGCGAACTGAGTAAAAACGGAGCCGAGGTGATTGCCTGGCCAGTCTGGGGTTGTAATCCCATGCTTGGTGCAGCGCGAGCCTGCGAAAATCACGTCTATGTCGTGAGCAGCACCTACACGGATGCTTCTGCCGACTGGATGATCTCTGCGATTTACGGACAGGATGGCAAGCCGCTGGCGCAAGCCAAAGAATGGGGGACGATTGCCATTACCGAAGTCGATTTGAATCATCCGCTGTACTGGCAAAGTCTGGGAGATTTTAAATCCCAGATCGAGCGACATCGTCCTGAAGTGGCTACGAAACCGTAGCAGTCCGCCGTGGTCACACGCAAACGCACGAAAGAATGGGGTAGGGGCAGTACCCGTGTGTCTGCCCGTCTGCCGGGATTCAGCTTTGTGTCTCCGACGGGCTGAAACCAGTTGAGACATTCTTACTCAGTAAATTGCATTGAGGGGCTTCCACTCAACCGATGCGATTTTTCAGCGGATTTACGGGAAGCAGTCGGCAATGTTGTTTACGTCACCGGAGGAGTTAATCATAACACCATTGTTGTCAGCAGAGAGACCCGGCAAGTTTTCTATATTAATGATGCCCCCTGAGTTTGTATTGAATTCGAATGGTTTAAAGGCGGTGTTGCCTTGGATTTCCATACAGATTTGTGAACCAGCCCCGACGGAATAAATCAGCAGATCACCGAGAGTATATGCGTTGTCAGTAAAGAGATTCTGGTTGATTTGCATACGAGCGGCTGCCCCGTTGTTAACATCAGCTCGCAGGTTATATCTATTCGGGCCGATTTTGTTGTTCGTGACAAAGATATCGTGATCGATTCCCTGATTCACTTCAGCAAAAATTCCGTAGGCGAAAATATTCGAACTGGTGGGGTCAGAGATGGTATTCTGATTCAGCGTGGTATTTGTAGTTCCGGTGGTGTTCAGGAACAGTTGAATGGCGGATCCCGAAGTGGCATGATCGTCTGAGGCAACGGCATTTTGCGAGATGTAGGTGTCGGCTGATCCTGCATTGTACCGGACGATGATCGGGTTAAATGCCGGGAGAGGCGTCGCGGGGCCATCATCGTTGTAGATCAGATTGCCGGTAATACTGGTTGTTGCCATTCCGGTCGAATTGCCCGTGTATTCAATTCCACCGGTGAGCGAGAAGTCGATACCGGTGATCTGGTTGTTTCGAATTCGTGTGAATACATCTCCGGAAGTTGTTGTGACAAAGACTCCATGTTCAGAGGTCTGGGTGGCACTGGAGATCTTGTTATTGTCGATGTCGAGGTTGGCATTGCCATTAATGTTGACGGAAATCGCATCATCAAAATCGATGGTCACACTTTTGATCGTGTTGTCGCTGATGGTGATGTTTCCAGAGCTGTTGGCGATTTCAATCGCGTCGTCGCTGACTTCCTCCAGTGTATTATTTCGAATGAGAATGTTTTGTGAATTATTGATCGCGATCCCTGAATCGGTACTGTTCTTGATGCTGTTATCGGTAATGGTGATATTCTCGACTCCGTTGGCGACCACTGCCGGATTTCCCCCACTGCCGATGATTTCAAATCCAGAGAGAACACTGCCGTTATTGAGCGTAAAATTTCCCGTGATTTGCGGTGTTAAGCCGGTATTCGAATCCGGGAGCCGTTGCTGGCCGAATTGCGTATTTAGAAATTGTGCTGGTCCTGAAGAAAGGACCTGTGTGTAATTGGCCAGGATATACGTGCCGGTTTCAGCAGCCGCTCGATGGTCGTATACAATGACATCGCCGGCCTGTGTACGCGGGTCGGCAAACGCTGCTGTCAGGGTCGCATAAGGGTCTTCATAAGACCCATCACTGTTACCGCCACTGGCAACGTGCATAAAGTAATAGGGATTTCCCGTGGCCGGGTTTTTGATCAGACTGTGATTGGCACTCTGGAGTTCCTGGTTGTCAACAACAATGGCGCGCAGTCGTTCCGGGCTTTCTCCCAGTCGATCTCGGGCGGTGATTCCCGATTTAGGACCGTTTCGCAGTCCTGTGATGCCGGGCCACTGCACGGAGACCGCAAAATTGACTGTCGTGTTGAAGACGCGGTCATTTTGAATACTTAGATTGAGTGCGACTTTGTCCGAGATACGGCTTTCCAGACGCGACTTCCAGCCCCAGGCCTGCTGGCTGCCTTGGGCCTGAAAGTGATACCAGCCGACGAAGGCACGCACGTCGGTGTTGAAGCCTGTGAAAACTTTACGGCCCGCTTCCATATCAAAGCCGGTCATCGCCGCCTGATAGTAGCGGGTCAGCGTACCTCCATAGAGGTAGTGTCCCGAGTAGTAATAATTACCTGAGCCGGTAACGTTCGAGGCCCACTGTTTTCGTCGGGTGCCTGTGGGAACATACCAGTTCAGCCTGGCTTCCCAGAGATCGCCGAGGGCTTCGAATCCTCCGGAGACCTGGCTGAAATTGGCATAACCTGCGTCACGCGTATCATGGTAGAGGTAGGCACCGATCGTGTGCCCTGTTTCCGGGATGTACTGGCGGGCGCCGACACCGATATTTGATCCCAGGTTGTGATTTTCGTCATCAAGTAGCAAGCGGGCATCAATGAAGGTCAGCCAGTTACTGTCTTCTGCTTCGAAGAGGGGCAGAAAGCCATCGAATGAAGAAAGCCCCCCGATGCGACCGATCGTATCGCCGGCTTCATAGCGGTAACCAAAGTGAGGTCGATACCGCCCGAACCAGGCGGAGTCGCCGAACAGTTCCGAGACGTCAGCGCTGTAATTTTCATCCTGAGAAACAGAAGAGGGGGAAACGGTTTCCGCAAACAGGGGAGACGAAACGCTGAGCATGATCAGCAATATGATATATGATCTTTTCATGGAGTCCATTCCATTCTATTTCATACGAATCGATATTGAAAACGATCATTTGGAAATGATTCAATGATTCGATACTGTCGCGGCGTGTCTGTAGCCGCAGTCGAAAGAAGCAAGCATTCAGGTAGGCTTACGGGAAGCAGTCGGCGATATTCTGGATGGTTCCAAGTCCTAGCAGGTTGATGGTGACGCCATTGTTGTTTGTAGACAGATTGGGCAAATCTTCCACATTGATGGTTCCGTTGATGCCAGCGAATAAGTCGAACGCAGTACTGGATTGATTCCCCATGACTTCCAGGCAGAGCATATCAGTCGCGAAGACCGCGACATCCAGTCCTCTGCCACCGATGCCGGCACTGCCGTTTAATGTGTTGGAGTTTACCCGGATACGGGCACTGGCATTACCACCACCATTCATCAGGACTTCGATGCCATCGTCAAAGATGCCGCCCGTTTGAGCAATATTGTTGCTCGTGATGAAGACGTCATGGTCGGTGCCGCGATCGATGTCAATGGCGATACCATCGCCAAACAAGGCGGCAAGGTTGTCGTCGGAAATCGTGTTTTGATTGATTGTGGTATTTGTGGCTCCGGTGGTATCCAGATTGAGATAGATGCCTGCGCCAAACAGGTTGGCCAGATCGTCCGAGTCGATGGTGTTTTGTGAGATGGTTGTGGTGGCGCTACCATTGTTATACCGGACGTCAATCCCGTTGCCGAAAATGCCTGCGTCGTTTTGAATGGTATTGCCGGTAATGGTGGTGGTCATGGCGCCGGTCGAGTTACCGGTATAAACAATCGCATCACCGAATGCATTGGCGAAACTGGTGATCTCGTTGTCCCTGATGCGTGTTGTGACATCTCCGGATAAGGCATTTACTCTAATGGCTCGACCTGCCAGTGCCAGCACACTGGTGATGGTGTTATTGTCAATGTCAACAGTCGCATTTCCATTGAGGGTGACGTCAATACCTGTGGCAAAACCAGTCACAATACTTCGGATCGTGTTATCACTGATTGTGCCGTTTCCAATACCACTCACCGAAATGGCATCGGAACCCGCGTTGTTGATCGTATTGGAAGAGAAATTGAAGTTCTCAACATTCAATCCGATGATACCATATGTCGTTGGTGAGTTGATGGTAGTGTTTTTGATGGTGACATTCTTCGAGTCAGCAATTTGGACGGCAGAGAATCCACTGTTATCGAGTGTTCCGCCGTTGAGTGTGACGCTGCCCGTGACATTATTGATATCGAGTGGCGCCAGAGTGGTGTTATTAGTGTTCAATTCAGCAATAGTGATATTCGCGGAGCTGTTATCGATATCAACGGCCGTCGTACCATTGGTGGTTGTGATTTGACCGAACTCAATGGTTCCGCCAGAATTCGCAATGACGACCGCATTTCCGTTGGTATTTGTGATGGAACTGTTGGTGAAAGTCACATCAGCCGCACTGGAACTTCCCGTAATTGAAACGCCCAGCCCCCCTGTTTTTGAGAGAGGGGTAAGATTGAACGACGCGGGACCCGTTAAGTTGGTCAGGCTAATTGCCGTGCCGGCTCCATTGTGATTAATCGTATTGTTAGAGACCGTCAGGTTGCCCACGCCGTTGGCAATGATTGAAGAACCGGCGCCGGTTGTTGTGATATCAAAGCCGGACAGCACGCTGCGGTTATTCAGAGTGAAGCGACCCGTGATATCGGGATTGATGCCAGTGCCGGAATCAGGCAGCTGAATCTGTCCGATGGTGGAAGTGATGAACTGCGTCGGTCCTGCTGATAGGACCTGTGTGTTGTTTGCGAGTGTAAAGTTGCCTGTTTCCATGCCGTTGCGGTGATCGTAGACGACAACATTCCCCGCTTGTGTCCGCGGATCAGCAAAGGCGGCGGCAAGTGTCGCATAGGGATCTTCGTAAGAGCCATCGCTGTTGCCGCCGGTCGCGACGTGCATGAAGTAAAACGGCAATCCTGTGGTGGGGTCGATGACGAGCCCTCCATTCGGGTCCTGAATTTCCTGATTGGCGACCACGATACTGCGGAGACGTTCGGGGCTTTCGCCGAGTCGATCCCAGGCTTTCAAGTCTGAACGGGGACCTCCCCGCAAACCTGTAATGCTGGGCCACGTAATACCGACAGCAAAGTTGACGGTCGTATTGAACACGCGGTCATTTTGCACGCCGAGATTGAGTGAGACCATATCCGAGATGCGGCTTTCGATACGGGATTTCCAGCCCCAGGCCTGTTTGCTGCCATTTGCCTGAAAGTGATACCAGCCTGCATAAGCGCGCAGGTCCATCGAGTTGTTGCTGTAGAATTTGGCACCGGCTTCCATATCGAAACCCTTCATCGCGGCCTGGTAATAACGGGTAAAGGTGCCACCGGTCAGATGATGGCCGACGAACATATAGCTGCCGCCACTGGTATGAGTGGTTGCATACTCATTTCTCGTCTGACCTGTGGGGACATACCAGTTGAGTCGCGCGTCCCAGATATCACCCAGCGTTTCGATCCCGCCGGAGACCTGGTCAAAGGTGGCATAACCTGCGTCGCGGGTGTCGTAATAAATGTAGGCTCCGATGGTTCGCTGAACTTCGGGTATATATTGACGGGCACCGAAACCAACGTTCGACCCCAGGTTATGATTGTCGTCTCCCAGCAGCAGCCGCGCATCGATGAAGGTCAGCCAGTCGCCGTCTTCTCCTTCCAGCAGTGGGAAGAATGTATCAAAGGAAGAAAGTCCGCCGATGCGGCCGATCGTGTCGCCTGCTTCGTAGCGGTATCCGAAATGCGGTCGATAACGGCCGAACCAGGCGGAATCCCCAAACAGTTCTGAGACATCGCCGCCATAGTTTTCATTGTCAAACCCAGGCTCATCGAAAGCGGGATCAACAGGTTGGGCGAGAAGCATACCCGGTACGCAAAGGGCAATCAGTAGAGCGAGGCAAACACGTTTCATGGAATCCATTCCGTAGTAGACGTAGAGTTATAAGATCTTTCGTCACCACGGAATGTGGGGCTGAAACACTTCTTGCAGGAAGCGCGTTCAATGAGAATAGCTTTTGGGGTCGGAGAAAGCAGGATGACTTTGCCGGTTGGCGAGAGTCTGCGTACTGGGCCAGGAGTCACACTCACAGACAGAGATCCCTGCAGGATCTCTGTCCGGAATTGAACATCGGCTAAACAAACCGGCGAAAATGAAGTGAGTTCCAGTTCTCATTCTCAATCAGGCGTTACGTTCCTTGAAACTCCACCAGCGGTTCTGTGGGATGAATGCGACTGCCATCACCGCCAGCTGTGAAAGCATAAACAGCCCGAGCGCCATCAGGACTCCATCAGTGAAACCGTAAGAGTGCAGTCCGACGCCAAGTTCATTCACACCAAACCAGGACCAGCTGGTGACGATATTCCCGCCAATGGAAAGCATCGCCAGACCTCGATCCTTGACCATGCCTCCCCAGCGGGCGTGCAGCACCAGTGCGTTCCAGAGTACGATGATCAGGGCCCCGTTTTCTTTCGGGTCCCAGCCCCAGAAGCGTCCCCAGGAATCGTCGGCCCAGAGACCGCCGAGCACAGTTCCCACAAAACTGAGGAAAATGGCAAAGCAGAGCACGCCGTACAGCATGCGAATGATTTCTTTTCCTGCATCGGCGGTCATGCGCGGCGTACAGGTTCCCCACAGGATGTAAAACAGACCAAGCATGCCTGCGACAAACGTAGCGGCGTAACCGAGTGTGATACAGACCACGTGCGTGGCGAGCCAGAACTGGGTATCCAGAACTGCCTGCAGCACAGCCATCGTATCACCGTCGCCGGCCAGCATGTGGGCGATGAGTAACGTGGAAAATCCAGCAACCGATGCCAGCAGGTTGCCGATGCCCAGACGGTTCATGCGTTCGATGACAATTCCCGCCAGCACAGCACCCCAGCCGATAAAGACGGCAGAGGAGTAGAGATTGGTGACGGGAGGACGTCCCGAGATATAGATGCGGGAGATCAAGGCGAACGTATGGACGACAAACGTGAGTACGATCAGCCAGAAGGCGGCGCTGCCCAATGGTTTTTGCCAGAACAGGAAGGAAATACAGACCAGCACAAAAGCGAACAGATATAAAATCGAGCAATAATAAAACGGTTCAAAATGATTGAAGAAGGCTTCGTAATCAATTTGAGATAGATTGGCATCCGTCAGGTCTGCCTGATGTTTTTTCAACCAGCTCTGATAACTGCGGACTTCTTTATTGAATTCGTTCACATTGCCTTGAGAGTAGGCGACCAGGATTTTCGTCCAGGCCTGGGTGGCTTCGTTTTCTTTATCTTTGGAGAAGCTGGCTTTGACCAGATCGCGCGTCCAGCCATAAGAGTAGGTTTGCCACTCTTTTTCTTCTTCCCCTTCGCCTCCCGGCGGGATGGAGCGGGGAGGATTACGGCGGTCGAGCATACCGTGACGGCGGATCGCTTCGATCAGATCGTCACGCGCAGATTCGGCACGGATATTCGGTGGCGTGAAAGCCTGGATGATTAAATCGACGGTGCCAATCTTACTTTCCAGATCAAGTATCTGTGATTGATACAGGCTGGTATTTCCCCGCCCCGCTTTACGTGCCAGATCGGCCTGTTTGGAGAGTTCGGGGATTTTTTCCGCGAAATCATCAAAGGAGTAACGGAAGCCCGCGCGTTTTTCGAGTCCGAGCGTATGCAGCAGTTCGGGGTTTTCAATTCGTACGACATTATATTCGAAAGCTTCGCGCGGTTTGGCGATGGTATCCAGCAGCCACTTGATTGCGGGTTCGGTTTTGCCCTCATTGTTTTTGAAGTCCTGTCGGCCGGAAATGATTCGCAGGCTGTTGCGGGCGAGGGTGTCGATCGGCTTGAAACGTCCCTGATACAGAATGGGAAGTTGGCCGAATTCATACAGATTCATTTCATTCGACGGCGTTTTGGGAATGCGGGCTTTACTCATCAGGTAACCGCCAAAGATGACCAGAATCAATGCGGGAATCAGCCAGGTATTCAGCGTAGTCGCGAACCCTGTTTTCTTTTTTCGGGCGGCGTTTTCTGCGTCACTGGCGGGCGATGACTGGCCGGGGGCGGTTGCTTCCGTGGTTTGTTTTTCACGGCGACCCAGGAATCGCAGCAGGGTGATCATGAAATGGTATAACATGCCGACCGCGACAATCATGCACGAAACGTAGGGGATCATCCAGCCCATGTTGGTGACGACAGACAGAGTGGTCATTTCCTTACCGGTGCGCGGGTCGGCGTGATAACCGCTCTGATAAAATGTTTCGCCGCTGTAGCGGAGTGGGTTATTCATCCAGATTCTGATATCCCGATCGACGTTGGTCGTGGGATCCACCAGTTGAATGTCCGAGGAATAATTCATCACCGTGGTGGTACCGGCGTAATCGTCTTTCCGCACATCGATGAGTTTCACGGAATACGGTTTGTAGGTTCGTTTAAAGCGCAGAAAAATCTGATAGGGTGTGCCGTCGACGACCACCTGCTCGCCAAGTTCCTGCAGCGACATCTCCAGGCTGACCAGAAAGACGCCGAGTGACTCCGCTGTTTTTTTATCGATCACTTTAATATAAGCCGCTGGAATATCGACCGCACCACCGGCGTCCGTACCGGTAGCACTGCGCGCCTCTAAGGCGATCCAGTCTTTGCCAACCCCGGTGGTGGCGGGGTTCTCAGCAAGTTTTTTTTCTTCGGGAGTTAAAGAGGATATTTTGCGGATGGAGGAATTCGGATAATATTTGACCAGCTCGTAGTCGAACGGGAGTTTCGGATCAGCAACGACCTCCCGCTGATTCGCCAGCAAGATCGATTTGGGAATGACGGTGACCCGATCTTCTTTGGGATCGGTCTGGTCGATAATTGCTAATTCTATTTCACGAATATCGTGGACGTAAGTTGCCGTTTCCCCTTCCGAGATCGTCATCTGTGTTTCGACGGCCATGGTGCCGACCATCAGTTCGCTGAGCATCATCAGCCCGACTCCGCCATGCAGCAGCACAATGCCGGCCCGTTTTTTGAACAGAATGATACAGCCTGCCAGCAAAACAATGCCTGCGAAAGTTGCTTTCAGCAACTGCCAGAGAATTCGCATCGAGGAGTCACTGAAGCGGGCAGCCTCTCCCTGAGACAGAAACCAGACCAGAAGGCAGGCGAACAGTATGGCGACGCCGACAGTCAGGCAGCGTTCGACTTTCCGAAATGATTCAATCTGGAAAAAGAGCCAGATACTTCCAATAATGGATGCCCCCAGGCCGACTTCAATCAACGCCCATAAGGCAGACCAGCTCAAGAGGGGGGTTTCCTGAAAACCGTCTTTATTGGCTCCGCTGGCAATCACGGCCCAGGTGATCAGAATGCCCACTCCAATCATTGCCCAGCCCATTGTTCGTCGAGCGCCTTTGGCCTGTACTTTAAAACGAATAAAGTGAGCAGCGAACAGGTTGATGCCCATCAGAAAACCGATCAGCCAGCCGCCCGGGAAATAAATGAAACCGGGAATCGTATTCTGGTTCAGGTTCGGGAAAAAAGACGGGGGAAAAAAGACTTTGAATTCAATCTTGGCGATCCCGGTGCGGAAGTATTCGTCGATGACAACCCAGATGTCTTTGTTGACCTGCGCCAGCGTGCCGGCCAGAATGATAAAAATGGCCATCGCGAACAGCACTACCGTCAGTCGCAGCGAGGCAAAAGGCTGTAAGAATTTCAGGAACAGCTCGTTAATATTTGCAGACCCTGAACCGGAATCAGATTCAGGAGTGGCAAATTCGCTGGATTTATCGGAAAGAGTATTTGTCGACATGTTGATTTCCTGAAACTGAAACTCAATTAATTTTGTGTTGAGTAATTTGTATTCGCAGCCTGTTCAAGCCGGATTGCCTATTCAAACCGGATTGATTGCACAAACTGTTTGAAACGGTCCTGTTCCTGTTCGGCCAGTTTCGCGGGGCCGGTCAACTTGACGAACCAGGCCAGTTCGTCCCGATAAATAATCGCCCCCAGAATCGCCTGGGGTGGTTTGGAAGTTTCCGGGCCGATCAGTTTGACATACGTGGCTTCGAGATCACCGGCTTTGAGTTGTTCGGACTCTTTGGGAAGATCGGCTTCCGAGATCTCTTTCAGGCCGACCTGTCCCCGCCAGCGATTGATATTCGGGAGCAGGGGAGAGGCGGCTTTGGCCAGATCGATGATCGTGACTTCAGCGGTTTCTTCGCCTGCGGTGATATTGAAGGCGGCTTTTCTCATTCCGCCGCTGCGGCCGGGTTTCCAGCCTGCGGGGGTCTCATATTTTAAGTTCGTTGCGCCCGGGGTTGTTGCCGGGGGATTTACGGGGCCCGGAGAGGGACGGCCTGCGCCACCCATCATGCCGGATGCGAACGGCGCACCGCTCATGGGGTTGTCGGCCATCATGCCTTTCAGACTGACGACGGTAATTGTCTGATCGCCCTCTTTGAGTGTGAACAGATCCGTATCCAGGGCAGGCGTTGCAGAAGCGGCCTGTATGTCCTTGGCAGTGATGTCGGAAAGACCCACCTGTCCGCGCCAGCGGTTGATGTTGGAAAGCAGATCGGTTTCGAGCGAATCGCCGGCAGGCAGGGGGATGATAGACAGTTCGACAGCGGGATCGCTGCCTTTGACTTTTAAGGTGGCGAATCGCATGGAACTTCCCGGCTCCTGTTCCCAGTTTTCCGGAAGTTTCCAGGCAGGCTTGTCCCCGTTCAGGGTTATGGATTTCAGAAACTGGATGAAAGTTTCAAACTCGGCCTGCACCTGATCCGGAGCGCCGGTCATTTTGAAAAACCAGTTTTGTGAACCGCCGGGCAGAATCGCTGCCAGCATCCGGACTTTCTTTGCGGGTGCGGTGGCGCTGTCGGCACCAGCGGGGCCTCCTGCATCAGTCGCCTGTTTCGGAACCGTATAAGAGGTGATCTCTTCCTGTTTGCCACAACCGGCGGGGATCAACAGCAGGAGGATGATGAAAATGGGGAGCGTCTGTTTCATGAGTGTCCGTCAAAAAAAGTGAATACCTGTGCCTGCCCAATTCTGACAGCGATTTTGTAGAAACAATGTCTCTCCCGACAAAATCGTGGCTGGCGTGGCCGTCTATCGGTTTATTTGTATAGAGAAAACAGAACGTGAATCTGTAACGATGTTCAAGGAAGGATATTGTAGAGAAAGACGGGGTCTTTCGTCAGGGGTGTAAGTCATTATTTATGAACTGTTTATGATGATAAGAATCAAGTTTGCTTTTCCCTCTGTTCGTCTGGGAAAGGCTGCTACTGTATTATAGTTCTTTGAGAGCAGAAAAGTACACAACCAGTTTGGCTCTCCCCTCAAAATCCCGCTCATTTACGGAGACGTGACACCACAGTCTGCCTCAACGGCTCCCTGGAAAAAAACGGTTGAAAATAAGGTAAAAATTACAATGCCTTGCAAAAAAGTCACCAAAATAGTTTCGGTGAGCGTCGATTGTAAAAGGTTCCAGAGAAAATCCTATTTACAAGGAATACTCTTTAAGGTATTTACGCGTTCCGGCGAATATTTCGCAAAATAATTTGTTCTTATGGTACGCAAGGTGCGTGATTTCAGATTACCTGTCACAAACAGGATGCCTGTCCTGTTTCATTATCATACTTGTACATAGGTACGGAACCGACATTTCAACGAATCAAAGTAGATGGTCAGGAAGACCGGACTCGATTCTAAATTAAGTTATCCAGATTACCGGCAATTTGTCGGAAAAAACCGAAAGGCATGGAAGCCGCATCGTGAAGCTCATTTCACAGATTTCGCTCGTTGATACGTTCGACGAGGCTCTGAATTATCGAACTGTCGAAGCTCTTCAGATCAGGAGGGGGCGTCAGCCATTTTCTGCTCACGCAGGCATTGGTCGTCAATCGCACCACTCTGCTTCTCTGCATCTGACAACCTCTCAGGTTGTCTGCGCTGTTCCGGGGAACCTTTCCGGTTCTCAACAGATGCTTTGTAACGATACCCCTTTATCTGAATCAATAACGCAAAGTGCGTTCAAACCAGCCTGTTTAAGGAATTGGTAGATGAAGTTTACGACGACCGTTGTTTTGTCATTTCTGGTGATTTCCGGTTCCGCTAGTGCCGCGGCTCCCAAAGGGGTGCTGCTGGACTTTACTGCGACCTGGTGTGGTCCCTGTCAAAAAATGAGTCCGTTAATTTCGCGTTTGAAGCGCGAAGGATACCCGATCAGAAAAGTGGACGTGGATCAGGAGCCGGAACTGGCGCGACGTTTTAACGTTTCCAGCATTCCCGCTTTTGTGCTGGTTGTGGAAGGGAAGGAAGTGGCGCGGTCTGTCGGTTCGACGACCGAAAGCAGCCTGAGACGCATGCTGGCACAGATTCCTTCCGCAGAGACACAGCCGCCTGTGAATGCTGACAAACAGAATCAGATGCTTTTCGCCGCCAATGAGAACAAAGCGGGTTCAACTGCAGAAGCACCGATTCAACTGGCACAGAATCAAACGAAACCGGAAAAGAAATCGCGCGGTTTCAGTATTCCGTTTTTTGGCAAATCGAAAGAAGCTGACGAATCGGTGGCTGTCGAAGAACCTGTGATCCGCGCTCAGTTCGGCGAGTCTGCCGGTGATCATTTACCCGAAATGCAACAACAGCCAACCATCAACGACTGGCGTGCGAGCACGGTTCGGATTCGAGTCAAAGACAGAAAAGGCATGGACCTGGGCTCTGGTACGATTATTCACAGCGCCGTCGGCCGAACCCTGATCGTGACCTGCAGCCACATTTTCAGTGAGTTGAAGAATGATTCTCTGATTGAAGTCGATGTCTTTCAGGGGGACAAGCATGATACGTATGTGGGAACGCTGGTTCGCTATAATCTGGAAGCAGATGTGGGACTGATTTCGATTCCTACCTCAAACGCTGTTCCTGCAGCGAAAGTCGCCGGGATAGAATATCAGGTCAAAGCGGGTGACGTTGTTGCCAGCATTGGTTGTAACGGCGGTGAATTCCCCACACTGGAAAAAATCCAGGTGACAGAACTGAATCGATTTCTGGGACCCGACAATATTGAATGTACGGGAATGCCCGTGCAGGGACGTTCCGGCGGCGGATTGTTTGATCGATCCGGTCGTCTGGTGGGCGTCTGTTTTGCTGTGGATAAAGAAGACAAACGCGGCCTGTATGCCGGTCTGCCTGTGATACACAAATTACTGGATGATTCTCAGTTGACGGCTTTGTATAAGCAGACTGAAATACGCGAGAGCGCGCCGGAAACCAAGCTGGCGATGGCAGATTTCCGTGAGGAAATGCGACCGGAACCCAATCAGGAACTGCTGGACGAATTTCTGGAACGGGCGATGCCCAGTCAGTCAGTGACGGCTCCGACCACCGGTAATCCCGATCTGTCGCAATTGCAGGCAGCCCTGGATCAGGCGGGAGAAGCTGAAGTGGTCTGCATTATTCGCCCTTTGAACAAACCGCAGTCTGCCAGCCGCGTAGTGATTATCAACAAAGCCAGCTCAAAGTTTGTCTCCTATCTTTCGGGTGAAGTAAGTAATCAGCCACAGCCGACCTCGGCGCGATTCAAGCCGGATGGAACGCAGGCACGCGAGCCACGCATACAGCAAAACACAAGAGGCGAACGCATCAGCCGCAGCCTGCCGCGGGTTGCCAGTGTAAATCGGCAAATTCCCTCTCAGCCGGAAACATCTGGTTTCCGAACTCCTGCTTCATTCGCTCAGCCTGTTAATGAGGCCCGCGTATCGAATCGGCAGAAACGAGATAAAATTGAGCAGGTCGAAAATCAGCTGCAGCGCTACCGTCGCTCTGCGGAATCCCGCTGAAAGATTCACTCACGAACACACTTTTGAAACTAACTGAGATTTCGAATCCCGCCTGAAAAGCAACTTCTTTTCGGGCGGGATTTTTTTGTTTTTTGCTTTCAGACTTTTGTTCTGGTGCAGTGCCCCTTTAAAATGAAGAGTCTGTTGATGCGATCAGCAGAACAACCTTTACGGTTCCTTTCCGTTGCCTGCCACCAGGAGACATCACGTGAACGCTTTGTGCAAACTGGCTGCCTGTTTAAGTCTGGTTTTGATCTCGACCACATCTTTGTCTGCAGAAGACCTCAAGCTGCAACTGCGCTATCAGCAGGAAACGGGCAAAGATTCCGGTCGTTATCATCGCTTGCAGCGTTCAGAAAACTGGGACCCTCAGCAAACCGCGATCATTGTCTGTGATGTCTGGGATTACCATCACTGCCTGAATGCAGTCAACAGGCTGGCAGAATTTGCGCCGCGCCTCGATAACCTGTTGAAGACGGCTCGCTCGCAAGGCGTCACCATTATTCATGCTCCCAGTGATTGCATGCCCGCCTATCAGGGGCATCCGGCGCGGGTCCGCGCGATGCAGGTGCCACAGCAGGGAGCGGTGCCGGAAGGCATCGAAAACTGGTGCTCGAAGATTCCGAGTGAAGAACGGGCCACTTATCCGATTGATCAATCGGATGGCGGAGAAGACGATGATCCCGCGGAACATGCAGTCTGGGCTAAAAAGCTGGAATCACTGGGTCGGAATCCGTCACTTCCCTGGAAGAGCCAGTCGCCGCTGATCACGATCGACGGCGAGCAGGATTTCATCAGCGACAAGGGGGATGAGGTCTGGCGGATTCTGGAAAGTCGTGGCATCAAAAACGTGATTTTGACCGGCGTGCACACCAACATGTGTGTGCTGGGGCGTCCTTTCGGTCTGCGTCAACTGGCTCAAAACGGGAAAAACGTAGTGCTTGTGCGTGATATGACCGACACGATGTATAACCCGAAACGCTGGCCTTACGTGAGTCATTTTACAGGCAATGATCTGATTATTTCGCATATCGAAAAATATATCTGTCCGACGATCACCAGCGATCAGTTTCTGGGGGGCACCGCTTTTACTTTCAAGCAGGATCGCAGGCCGCATCTGTTGATGGTGATGGCGGAAGCCGAGTATGAGACTAACCAGAGTCTGCCCGAATTTGCCGGTAAACATCTGGGTAAACAGTTTCGCGTGAGCACTGTGTTTGCCGATGAAAAGGATCGCAATTCGATTCCCGGTATCGAAGCTATCAAGGATGCGGACGTCGTATTGTTCAGTGTCCGTCGGCGTGTATTGCCAAAACAGGCGATGCAGGCGATTCGCGATTTTGTCAAAGCGGGGAAACCGGTGGTCGGCATACGGACCGCCAGTCACGCGTTTTCGCTGAATGGCAAAGAGCCGCCCGCCGGTTTACAGGCCTGGCCTGAGTTTGACGCGGAAGTGTTCGGCGGCAATTATCACGGGCATCATAAAAATGATTTGAAGTCGATGATTTCAATTAATGAAGCACAAAAGCAGAATCCGATTCTGACAGGCATTCCGGACGAACCGTTCCCGCAGGCTTATTCATTATACGAAGTCTCACCGTTAACGAAAAACACGACGGTTTTAATGACTGGTAAAATCGAAGGGAAACCGATCGAACCAGTCGCCTGGACATTCAAACGGCAGGATGGTGGCAAATCATTTTACACATCGCTCGGGCATCCGGGTGATTTCGCACGACCGGAATTTGTGCGGCTGCTTGCGAACGGCATCTACTGGGCCGCGGGCCTTGATCCTGCGGATGTGACGGTTTCAGAAAAGGTCACGGTTCACGAAGCACCGCATTGGTCGGTGGTACAGATTCCTGGCGTGGAAAAAGCACAGAAAACCGGCCAGAGCCGCTGGTATCGTTGCGTGGTTCGGGTTCCTGAAAAGTGGATGTCGGGTAAACCGCTGCTGCTGAAAGTGGCAGGAGCAGAGGAGACCGAAGTTAACGCCTGGTTCAATGGAGAGCCCCTGAAAAAAACAGACGCCGGGTTTTCCATCGCATGTCAGCCGGTTGCTGTAAATGATGCAAACCTGATTGTGCTGCAGGTGAAAGGGGAAACGAACGAATCCGATTTTCGTTCCGTACCGCAATTGATTTCAGCTACGGGCGTTTTGCCTTTGGAAGGCCGCTGGCAGTATCGGGTGGGCAACGATGCTCAATTCGCGAATATGCCCCTCCCCGCAAAATTTGGTACGATGACGGATATTGTGTTCAAACCGTAATGGACTCAGGACGATTTCAGAGAAACCTTCCGCTCGTATTGTCGTAGGGTGCGGCCCTATGTGGCCGCCCGCAGGGGCAGTGTGGAATGCATGGTCAACGTTCGATGATTCAGTGGGTCCCATTCACGGGGTATCACAACGTTGTACCCCGCCAGGCGGGCGGATACATGGGTACCGTCCCTGCATTTCAGTCTCTGAATTGTACCCGGTTTATTGCTCACCTTTAAATTGCGGGCCCTGCTTGAGGAAAAACTCCAGCCAGCCGGCCATGATGGCATCGACGATCGTTTTGCCCGACTTGTATTCGTCGTATGTTTTGCCCCAGTAGAAACCGATCCAGCCATCGGCGTCCTGTTTTGATTTCTGCAGAAACTCTTCGAATTCTTCAGGCGAACTTTTCAACGGGAACGTTTCTTCAATCACCAGCGGTTTACCGACGTCAAAACCCTTGAGCGTTTGCAGTGCTTCATCGACTTTTCCCTTTTCGGGATACAGGTGCACGCAGATGAAATCCAGATGCGCGCTGACTTTGTCGGGAACAAAGCCGGACTGCAGCCCGGGGCGTTCCAGACTCCAGGGAACCAGGCCGACGGTAATCAGATGCCGCGGGTCCTGTTTGCGGATCGCTTCAACCAGCATCCTGATCCAGGCGGCTGCGATCTCCGGACGCGGACGTTCGTCGGGACCGAGTGTAATCCGTTGGACAAAATGTTTGCCGGCCAGCGCAGGCCCCAGCCAGTCGGTTCCACGTTTCTTACCAGCCTGAACCACCGGTTCATTCATTAAGTCGTAACAGAAAATCGCCGGGCTGTTCGCACACTCTTTGGCGACGGCTGACCAGAAATTTGCCTGGGCCTGCCAACGTTCGGCGTCGCTCAATTGATCATACCAGTCGGGGACATCCTGTTTGTGATAACAGCCCAGCCCGGTCAGATCGAGATACAGGCCCGTCCGTTCGGCGAGTGTCAGCAACTCTCCCAGTTTCTTTAACGCGGCTTCGCGCGGCTGATCGGGGGCGGACATGAATTTGCCAAACTGAATATGAATCCGCACGACATTTGCGCCGAGCTGTTTCATCTCGGCGAAATCCTGCGCGACCGTTTTCCAGTCAGTGTTCCAGTAATCTTCCAGGAGCTGACCGTCTCTGTCGTGGTCGTAGTTGAATCCCCAGGGGACAAACGGTTTCTGCTCCTTCGCAGTGACAAACGATTTTCCATCCGGGCTGATCTGAATCCAGTCCAGTTCGGCAGCTGTCAGCGGATGGGCAGACATGAAACACAGGGCAGCGATCAGAGAGCATGTTCGCATTTGTCTGTTCCTGAAAATGAAGAGAGAAGATTGGCTGGCTCATCCTGAAATGGCCCGCGCGGTTTCATTTTAAAAACAGTGACAGGCAGATTGCAATCCCGTGCAAATCGAGGTCTTTGCCAACATTATTTACTCTGGTATTGAGACTGATATTAAATCTGCTTATCGTAAAGAGATACTCACTTGTCATTAATAAAGAGGCGCTCATGAAAAAGTTCATTCCTGTTTGTATCGTGCTGGTTTTACTGACTGCCGGCAGGCAATTCGCGGTTGCCGCAGAGGAAACACAGTCGTTGACGTATGACGTGGATTTGCGAACCGTCACCGAAGGTTTTGATGGCAAGACCTGCTGGGTTCAGGCGCGGACAGGTGCCATTCCCCAATCGGGCGCTTTTCCCGCGACGATTGTGTTGACGATGCAGAAGTTATTGCTCAGCGGTTCCGATGTGTTTTACGCACTCAATGAAATGCGGACCACTGATGGCGAACAGTGGATCGGACCAGTCGAACATTCCACGTTAGGCCGACGGCGCCTGTCGGAGACAAAGGAAATCGCCGTTTGCGATTTTACTCCCGGCTGGCATGCGAAAACAAAAAAACTGCTGGGGACCGGTCACACGGTACGTTACGAAAATAATAAAGTGATGCACGTTCGCAAACGGAGCGTGGCTTACTCGGTTTACAATGAGAAAGATCATACCTGGTCAGCATGGACGACGATGGCCATGCCTGATCAACCCGAATTCGAAAACTGCGGCGCCGGTTCGGCACAGCGCGTGGATCTCGAAGACGGCACGATCCTGTTGCCCGTTTATTTCAAGGAAAAAAACGCGAAGCAGTACAGTACGATGGTCGTGTTGTGTGACTTTGATGGTGAAAAACTGACCTACAAAAAGCACGGCAGTGCGCACACGGTTCCCATCAAGCGAGGTCTGTATGAACCGTCGATGACGGAGTTCCAGAACAAATATTATCTCACGATGCGAAATGATGAAAAAGGATATGTTTCGGTCAGTGACGATGGCTTGAACTATTCCGAGCCGATCGTGTGGAAATTCGATGATGGACAGGAACTGGGCAATTATAATACGCAGCAGCACTGGGTGACTCACAGCGACGCGCTGTTTCTGGTTTATACGCGTCGTGGTGCGAACAACGATCATGTATTTCGTCATCGGGCACCGCTGTTTATGGCGGAAGTCGATCCGAAAACACTGCGTGTGATTCGCAAAACCGAACGGATAATTGTGCCGGAAAAAGGGGCCCGCATGGGAAACTTCGCGGTCGTCAAAGTCAGCCCGCACGAATCATGGGTGACGGTTGCCGAATGGATGCAGCCGGTGGGCATCGAAAAATACGGCAGCAATAATCGTATTTATACCGCCCGGATCAAATGGTCGCGGCCTGAAAAATCGGAGTAGGGGATTGCCTCTCGAGCTCCATAGGTTGCTCGCATACCTGCGCTGTCGGTGCAAAATAGCTTGCCCGATGGTGCCAGTGCATATCGCGAACAACTGTTTCACGGTAGGGGGGGACACGGGTACCGTCCCAGCGGTTTATTTTTTCGGTGTGCTTTCCTTATCGTTGTTGGTGACCAGTTCCCGCAGTGTCAGCATCAAGACTTCTTCCACTTCGGGGGCGGTGCGGGAGACGCGGCCGGTTTCGTAGCCGCCCTCGGCGTAGGAGACTTTGGTACCGATGTAGCCGGGGCCCTGATCACCGTAGGCGGCCATACAGACAAAATCACCGGGTGCCATTTTCTGTGCGGCGAGTTGGTATTCGACGAACAGTTCACCGGGCATGTGAATGATTTGTGCCGGTCCGATTTTGAGGCGGGTGATATCAATTGTTTGTCCCGCCTGCGTTCGCTGGAGATAATTCAGATCGCGGGCGGCTCGGAGGCGATTGGTGAGTCGCGCATCCGGGTTTTTGAGAATGCCGGTCAGTTCTGTTTCATCGAGCGTGTCTCGGAGTGGCAGCAGGACCGGCTTTGATTTCCATTTGACGTCATTTGCAGAGACGGGTGTTTTTTCTGTTGTATCCCAGGCGTGTTTCATGCCGTCAGCCAGACGCTGTGCCAGCAACGGGCGATTTTTTGTGGAGCCATTATTAAATTTTCCGGCACCGATGTTGCCGCCGGCGCCATTGAAGTGGATGTGCATGACACCTGGTGTCTGTTTTTCGTGGATGGATCGTGCCAGGCCGACCGTGTCACAACTCACGCCCCCTCTCCCGTAATAACTTTGCGGGTGCGTGGCGTAATAACTGAGGGCGACCAGCGGCTGATCTTTGTTCCAGAGACTGAGCACACGGACATAGGCATCGATCGTGCCGACGGGTGCGGCAATCGCTGCGGGAATGCGCGAGGAGCTGAAGCGGACAATTTTCACTTTACCGTCCGGTCCCAGAATGCGGCGGTTGGAGGCGAACTGTTCAACTTTTCCTTTTCCGGTGCCAACATGTGTGACCGGTTGTGTTTTTTTCAGACTCTGTCGGGCGGCTGCGGTGGTTCGCTGCATCACATCTGCCACATAGGCCTCATCATACATGACTCCGTTCAGACCATTTTGTTTCAGCAGATCATTCGTAGAGAGATCAACGCCCGGAGTATCGTGCTGATGCAGGCAGTGTATCGCACAATGATCCGTGGTTGTGCCGAGTGCGTCGGCCAATTGTTTCTTCCAGACATCCTGCGTACCATTATTGGCGCCCACCCAGTCGAGTGCCAGCAGGACAATCGGTTTATCGGAACCAAGAATGATAATGCCGCGGGCAATGAGTGGGTCATCAATTTTTTTCGCGGGGGGCAGATGCCCGTAACAGAGCGGGCTGCCGAGAGGGGGTGTAATGTCGCATTCAAATGTCGCAATCTGCAAGGGCGCTTCCGGTGAAGTCTCTGCGGCCTGACAAAGATCGGTGGAGCAAATGAAAAAAAGCACAATCAGCGAAAGGCTGAGAAAGGTGACGAA
Source organism: uncultured bacterium (assembly GCA_963974925.1). GTDB lineage: Bacteria > Planctomycetota > Planctomycetia > Planctomycetales > Planctomycetaceae > Gimesia. Next base: position 22,034 of record CAXBFD010000053.1, read on the forward strand.
CTGTTTTCTGAATAAGGGCATGAGTCTGACTTTCATGAGATTATGCGTGTGAGGATAGTTCTGGCTGGAATGACGTAGTATAACAGTTTTTCCTGTTGAAATTTCAACCATAATCAGAAACTTCTCAACAGAAATTTCGATTCCTGATCAAGTTGATTTTGTAAGATGCAACGTTTTTTTCTCGGTAATTATGATTTTGAACATCAACTGGCAAGCGAAGTTCATGCTGCGCCGGTCGGAGCGACTCCCGGTTTGAATGCGAGTCTGGCCAGTTGCTGGCTGGGACTGGCGGAGGACGGCGATCTGATTTCACTGTCCGGGACTATTCCGCCGGATTTTGTTGGTCAGCTCACACAGCCAGGTTTGTCGCGCGTGGAGTTCACGCATCAATGGCCATCCCGTGAGCAGGCTGCGGAGTTCGAATTTGTTCCCTGGGGCTGGTCAGACTCTGTGAAACAGATTGCGCAGACAAAGGGCTTTTATTTTGAAGCGTCTGATCGCAGTGCCGTCCAGACCGTGAATGCGCGCACGTTTTCGTTAGCGTGTGAGCGAGATTGGGGACTGGCCTTGCAGGGGAGTTGTCAGGTGAATGATCTGGCTGAGTTAGAGACTGCGGTGAGCGATCTGCATTCGCTACCAGGGGGGCAGGAGAAGGCGTGGGTGGTGAAAGCCAATTTCAGTATGTCAGCCCGTGAACGGATGCTCGGACGGGGGCCGCGGTTGAGTGATCAAATCAAAGGCTGGGCCGTGAAACGGTTTTCGCAGGGACAACCTCTGTTTCTGGAGCCGTGGGTCAGGCGAACGGCGGAAGCGGGGTTGCAGTTTGAAATTCCCCGGCAGGGAGATCCTGTGTGGATGGGATTGGCGCTGTTGCTGTGCGATGAGCGGGGACAATATCGGGGGAGTCGAATCACCGTTGATGAGCAAACGTCAGACGCGTGGCAACCTGCGATTGAAGTGGGGCGACGCGTGGCGCAACGGGCACAGCAGGCGGGTTACTTCGGTCCGCTGGGCATGGATGCGATGCAGTTTTTAGATGAGCGGGGTGCACTGCAGTGGCGGGCGATTCAGGATGTGAATGCCCGGTATACGATGGGGCGGCTGGCGCTGGGGTTTTCCCGTTTTCTGAAGCCAAACGAGGCGGCGAGCTGGCTGCATCTGCCGTGGAAAGAGTCGTATGGTATCCGCTTTTCAAACTGGTTAAGATGTGTATCGGAACAGGGGGCGTCGGGCACACGCTTGATCGCCACGTCGCCCGATCAGATCGACGGACAAACACTGCGACTGGTGAATGTATTATTGATCTCAAATACCGTTGAGCAATTGTGTCAGGCAGAAGCAGATCTGATGCGGGCGGTTTCTGAACTGGCAGAGACCGCCGATTGATTTTCAATTAAATAGAGAGCAGATCACGGCAGCATGACCGAACAGCGGGAACCTCAATCACAGCGCCGCAGTTGGCCCCGTCGCCTGCTCAACCGCATGGAAGTCAACCGGGCGGTGTTTTACGCGCTCGTGAACCGGGGCTGGCAGTTTCTTTCCGGCCCGGTGACGCTGCTGTTGATCGTTGCGTTTTTTTCCAGCGAGATGCAAGGCTACTATTACAACTTTGGTGCGCTGATTGCGCTGCAGACGTTCGTCGAAATGGGCATGCAGGTGGTGACGCTGTATCTGGCGAGCCATGAATGGTCGCAGCTGGAAATTGATGAACGGGGTCATTTGACCGGTGACGCGTCGGCGTTGTCCCGTTTACGCAGTCTGGCGGCGCTGGTGTTGAAATGGTATGCCGTCGCCGGGACGCTGTTTATCGCGGCCATTGGTGTGGCCGGCTATTTTTTTCTGTCATCACAGCCGTCGTCTGACGTGGTCTGGCGTGCGCCCTGGTTTTGCGTCGTGGGATTGACGGCGTTCAGTTTAATGACGACGCCCTGTATCTCATTACTGGATGGCTGTAATCAGGTTTCGGTAACGAACCGTTATCGCGCGATGCAGGGGATCATGGGCACGCTGGTTGTCTGGTGGACAATCTCCAGCGGAGCCGGTTTATGGACGTGCGTGGCGATTTCCGCGGTGCGTCTGTTTTGGGAACTGTGGTTGATTGGGGTTCGCTATCGACGTTTTTTTGCGGCACTGTGGAAACCGTTACCCGGGCCGCAAGTGTGCTGGTCGGAAGAGGTCTGGCCTCTGCACTGGAAGCTGGCGATTCAGGCGATGGCGGCCTATTTCACCAGTGCCTTTGTGATTCCCCTGATGTTTGAATATCAGGGTGCTGAAGTCTCCGGTCGAATGGGGATGACCTGGACCTCGCTGATGACACTGCAAATGGCCGCGTATGCCTGGATGCTGACGCGGGCGCCATTGTTCGGGACACTGGTTTCACAAAATGATATTCCGGAATTGAACCGTGTTTTTCGACGGCTGTTTCAGGTTTCAACGGTCGTGCTGCTGACGGGGGGAACGCTCTTTTGTCTGATCGTCTGGATGCTGCAGGCGATCCAGGGGGTTGAACTGCCGACTGCGTGGCAGAATTTTGAGCCCGTGTGGAATCTGATTCAGAAAGTGCAAAGCAGAATTCTGCCGCTTTACCCGACGGTGTTGCTCACACTGGCGATCATTCCGATTCATGTTTCCCAGTGTGTGATGGCCTATATTCGTCCTTTCAAGCAGGAACCGTTTCTGGTTTTGAATACGGTTTGCCAGCTGATCACCGGGCTGCTGGTCTGGTATCTCGGAAAAACATATGGTCCGGTCGGCGCCGGCTGGGGGTTTCTGAGTGTAGGTTATCTATTGACCATTCCCGGGTTTTTACTGATCTTGAAGCGGTTTGTTGCTGAGAGGAAATAAAATATATGACGGGGCATTGATTTGTGAGAAATTGCTCAATGGCCGTTCCTGCAAGAAAAAAGTTGACAGCGTGGAGTGAACTTTTTACGATCAAGAGATATTCATCATTTCATTCTATTACGCACTGATGCTCTCAAGCTGGTTTTTTCTTTCATTTCGCTCAAATTCTGAGCTGCGCCTTTTTTTCCTTGAGAAAAGACAGCCGCGTTCTCATTTGTTGAGAAACCTTCGTTAAATTCGAGAGCATTCATTTCTTATTCTACTCCCTACGCTGTTACCGTGATGAAACAGGCATAAGTTCTCTGAGTCGAGAGAGCTTATCGTTCATATCAATGGGAAGTATCAGGTTTGCCTGCGGAAAATAATACTATCTTATTTGTAAAGGAGTTTGGCATGGATGGGAAAATAAGATCAAAATTCATAGTCACGGCAATTGGTTGTCTGACAGTTGGTTGTTTTCTGGCAGCAGTCAACGCGGAAGACAAACCAGGTAAAACTTTCACGAAAACTTACGACTGGCCGGTGAAGTTTTCCATTAAATATCAAGAGATAAAGCCAGAAGGCACGCCGCAAACGCAGGTGCATCCAGCTGTCCCACAACAGAAGCATGAAATCACACAGCCCTTTTATCCGGCGTTCACGAAACGTGAGCAACAAATTCAAACCGCGCTCCATGCGGACACGGAATGTGATTTTCCGGATGTCCCTTTATCGAAAGCGCTACGTTCTTTGCAGGAACAGAGTGGCATCAATATTTATCTCAATGCCGTTGCCCTCAAAGAAGAAGGTCTTACCGTCGATGAGCCCATTAACGTTTCTTTGTCTGGGATTCCTTTCAAATCGGCCCTGGATATTATTTTGAAGCCGCTGGGTTTGACTTATGTTGTTGATGGTGAAGTTCTCAAAATTACCACACAGGAAGAGGCAGACCACACATTCAAGGTTCGCATTTATCCGGTGGGCGATTTATTTCCGTTGCGAGAGAACTATGCGACGTTTCAGGAATGGGAAGGGGCGGTACAAGCATTCGAAGAAGCGATACAGATTGCCTGTCTGGAAATCACTCACCCGAGACAGCAAAAAAAAGTGTCAGCAGCCGGTTTGAGGCAAGAGGGGGTGCGCACTCAAAATATTCAACAGAGAACTCTCACAATACGGCTGGTTCCTGAGTGCAAAGCACTCGTGGTGAATGAGACGGATCAGGTACATACAATCATACTTGAGTTATTCACTCAGCTCAGACAGGTTCGCAAAGATCAGGAAAGGCAATCTTCTGAAAAAACGGATGTTCTGCGTTGACGGAGTTATAACTGCTGTTAATCCCGGAAATAATTAATCATTGGGGGACAATCATGAGTAGGCTTTTTAAACAGAAATTCTTTGTCTCGTCTATTTTCTGTCTGGCTGCTGCAGGCGGCTTGATGCTGGTTGCCAATGCGGAAGAGCAGCAGAAGATTAAGGCTTCGCAGGCGAAAAAGCCCGCTGCGCCGGATGTTGTGAAAGCCTCTGCTGGTGTGCAGGTACAGGCACCGTCGATCGCGCCACGGTTCTTTCCGGAATTGACGCCGTTTGAGAAACAGTTTCAGGAGCAGTTGAATGAAAATGTGGAAGCGAATTTTGTGGATGCCGCTTTGAAAGATGTCGTGATATTTTATGCTGATATTACCGGCGCGAATATCGTACTTTTTAATTCAGATCTGGCAGAAGAAGGTTTGACCGAAGATGACTCTGTTTCCATTTCTCTGTCAAATGTTTCCCTGAAGACAGCGCTGGAACTGATTCTGGAGCCGATGGGATTGACCTACGTCGTCGACCGGGATGTTGTGATCATTACCACGAAAATCAAAGCTTCTTCCCTGCTGAAAACCCGCGTATATCCCGTGGCGGATTTCGGGACTACTCCTGAAGACTATGCCGCATTGGATTTGGCCATCAGGAATACCGGCCTGGGAAAATGGCGCGAACGGAGCGCGTCGGTTGTTCCTGCTCAAATGGGAGGCTTTGGTGGCGGCGGATCAGGCGGCGGTCTTGGTGGGGGAACTGGTGGCGGCGGTTTCTTTCAAGTGGGTGGTCATCCTGGAGGAGGACTCGGAGGTGGTCTGGAAGGTGGTTCAGGTATGCCCGTGTATGTGGAAGGAAAGGGGGGCACGATTTCTGTGGTGCCTCAGAGTAAGTCGCTGGTGATCAGCCAGACCTATCACGCGCATCAGGCGATTGTGGAACTGCTGAATCAGCTCCGTCAGGCACGTGACTTAAATTGATTCCATTTGACTGGCAGTTCATTTGTAAATGGTCTGTTCAATGATTAGAAAAGAATAACTCAAGCAGGAGTCGGCAATGAAAAATGCAAGGCGATTTAAGCACGGAAAAAACGCAACGGTGATGATGGTCGCGTGTCTGTTGACTGCGGGCTGGTTGGCGCAGCCGGTCCCTGCGGAAGAAAAGCCGGCTGCTCAGGACGCACAACCGAATCAAGCTGTGAACGCCAAAGAGCAGTCGAAGAAACAAATGTTTTACCCGGCATTGACGAAACGCGAAGAGAAGCTGGAAGTGGCTTTGCAAGTCGATACAGAGGCGAATTTTCCAGAGATACCACTTGCTGAAGCAATGATTTATTTTAGCCATTTACACAATCTGCCCATTGTGATTCAAAAGAAAGATCTGGAAAACTATGATATTTCTGTGGATGTGCCGATCAATGCCAAGCTCAAGGATCTTTCCCTCAAAAATGCCTTGATCCAAATTCTGGACCCGATTGATCTGACCTATGTCGTCGATCGTGATCTCATTCTGATTACGACAAAAGACAAAGCAGCGAACATGCTGAAAACCCGCGTGTATCCGGTAGGTGACTTATGCCGTTCTCATTCTGAAAACGACTATCAGGTTTTAGCGGACGCGATCCGTAATGCCACGCTGGGAGACTGGAAATCGAAAACGCCCCGTGTTGTGCCAGGGAATTTTGGCGGAGGGGCTGGTCCGCAGAATTATGTGAATGAACAGGGGGGCACAATCTCCGAGGTGCCAGAAAGTCAATCGCTGGTGATCAGCCAGACCTATCACGCACATCAGGCGATCGTGGAACTGCTGACACAGCTCCGTCAGGTGCGAGCGGATCAGCAGGGTACGACGGCAAAAGATCTGTAAACGCGCCGTATTATTTCAAACGCGACGCAGGCTGGCACTTCACCAGCCTGCGATCCTGTCTGAACTATTTACCACGGTTGGGCGTGCGACTCATCAGATAGGCGAACAGGTCCCGTACCTCTTTGTCACTGAGGTTTTTCGTTAAACCATCGGGCATCAACGAGAGATCCAGTGCTTTGAGGAGTTCGATTTCCTCTTTGTTGATGAGGATCGACTGACCTTTCACATCTTTGAGTGTGAGCGTTTTGGTTGTCTGTTCGTCGATCAAACCGGTCACAGTGCGTCCGTCGTCGGTTACGACCAGGAAATTTGTGAATTCTTCCCGAATGGCGGCACTCGGGTCGACAATGGCCAGCAGCATGAAGTCCAGGTTGTCGCGTTCATAACCGGTCAGCTTGGGGCCTGCTTTGCCCCCTTCGTCAAACAGGGTATGACAGACGGCACACGTTTTATTGAACAGCACTTTGCCGGAATTCAGATCGCCGCCTCCCGCTTTGACAAGATCACCAACACGTTTCATTTCCTGCAGTTTTTCAGCCGGTGATGCGCCGCGGATTTTACCCCAGTGCTTTTTAATGCTGGCTTTGATTTCCGGATCATCGTGCAGCGACATCTGCTGTACGACATCCAGCGGGATCGTATTGGCTTTGATACGCCAGGCGTCGACTTCATTCAGGAACTGTTTACTCCAGGCTTGGCGACTGGCCAGGACGCGCTGTGCCGTGCTGCGGACATCGTGTTCGTCGAGCAGAGTACTGTGATAACGGGCCAGAATATTTTTGCCGATACTCGGATTATCGAAATTCATCAACGCCTGCAACGCGACCCGTTTCAGCGAATGCGTGTCGGCACCGTTTGACGAGAGAATGGCGGTCAGCGGGCCGACGGCTTCTTTCGTTTTGAGCTGTCCCAGGATTTCGATATAGGTCAGACGGGTCGGTCGATCGGCGTTTTTGTCGGCGATGATTTTCAGTGCACGACTCGTGGCATCTTTGTCGCCCAGACGCAGTGCCAGCGCGAGATCCGATTCACCCAGTGTTTTCTGATATTCGGCGAGCCCTTTGCTGAGCGCTTCGGGAAGATTATCAATCTTCTGGCCGCGAAATGCTTCCAGCATGCCGACCATCAGTTTTTCCTTGTGTTTATCGGAGGGTGCCAGCTTGAGCAGTTTGGCACACATCTCGTAATTCTCTTCGCCGCCGGCCATCGCGTAACGTTGCATGATGCGTTCGAGGATCACGTCCTGCACCATTTTGACCTGCCAGAAATCCGGTTTGGCGAACAGGCTCAGGACGGCTTCCCGGTCAGACGTGGCTTTGCTTTCAATGGCCCACCATAGGAGCAGCGGGATATGCAGGTCTTCCAGATCTTCTTCGCGCTGCAGCAGCACGTTGGTGATTGCGAGTCCTGATTCCGCTGGAAGTCGTTTGGCGGAAGAAGCAAGCTGCGAGCGGACCTCGGCATACGGTTCGGTTTTGGCGAGTTCGACCATCGATCTGGTTAGTGCTTGTGACGTCTGGTGTCGATCGCCGAGCAGCCGGATGGTCCAGCGGCGGATGTGCTGATCGCGGTGCCTCAGCAGTTCCAGCGCCAGCTGTTCGTCGAACGCACCGAGTTGATTCAGCGACCAGAGTGCTTCGAGCGCACGATCATCGTTTTCACTTTTCGCAATTGTCAGAAGTGCGGGTATCATCGATTGATCGCCGCGTTCGCCGATCACCTGGACCGCTTTCTGGCGGAACCATTTGTTGGAATGTCCGAGCGTTTCCAGCAGTTCCTCGTTGGTCTGTTTGCTGAGATCGAACGGTTTGAGTGGCTGGTAACTGGTTGGTTTCAAACGATAGATGCGTCCGCTGGTTTTGTGCCAGTTATCGCGCGGGTCAACGTGCGTCAGGCGACTGTCGTACCAGTCAGCCAGATACACACTGCCATCGGGGCCCACTTTGAGGTCGACGGGGCGGAACCAGCGATCCTGCGTGAGCACGATCGGCGGCATATCTTCCGTTCGATAAGTAGACGTATCGGGAAACAGCTGGCTGGCCATCACACGGTTGTGCAGCGAGTTGGCAGCGAAAACAGCGCCGTTGTATTTCGCAGGAAAAGCACCCCCTTCATAAATCGCGAAGGTCTGGCTGAAACGTTCCTGGTAGCCTTTGTGCCGCATGTGTTCGTAATAGCCGAAGGCGTACGAGTTGGTCAGCGGGCCATGTTTGCCCCAGTTTTTATGAGCGTAACCACCCTGAGCATAATGCATGCCGCGGGTGCCGCCGTTGTTGGTGCCGGAAAAGACACGGCCTTTGGAATCGATCTCCACGCTGAACGTGTTGCCGCCCCCCTCTGCATAAATTTCGAAGATTTTCGTCTCGGGGTGATAACGCCAGATCATCTGTCCTTTGTAATGCAGGCCTTTGGTGACCTCGGAGCTCACGGTGCCTGTCGAGGTACTGCCGTTCGCACCGTAGAGCCAGCCGTCGGGGCCCCACTTGAGACTGTTGGCGACCGAGTGGGTGTCTTCGAGTCCGAAGCCGGAGAGATGAACGACGGGATCGCCGTCGGGAATATCATCGCCGTTCGCGTCGGGATAAAACATCAGGTAGGGAGGATTGAGGACCCAGATGCCGCCTTTGCCGACGGTGGCCGCGGAGACAATGTTCAAGCCCGTAAGCACGTCTTTAATTTTATCGAAGGTGCCGTCGCCGTTGGTGTCTTCAAGGACCGAAATTTTGTCGGCTCCTTTGAAATGATTTGGCGGCGGCGGGGGGACTTTATCAAATACGGCCCGTAAATACTGGTCGTACTTGACGACTTTCAGGCCGGCGGGGAACGGATACTGCAGGTATTGCACGACCCACATCCGCCCGCGATGATCGAAGCTCATATAGAGGGGCTGCATGACTTCGGGTTCGGCAGCGATGCTTTCCATTTCAAAGTCTTGATTGACTTGAAACAGTTTGACTGCCTGTGCGGGGGGCGTGGGATCAGACTCATCGCCGACTTCGCCTTTGCCTTTAAAGGCTTTCATGACCTTGTCGACCTCTTCGTTTGCCGCGACATCCATCTTGAAACGGTCACGAGTGATTTTGCCGGCGACATCAACCTGCGGAGGGGCTTTTTTCAAGCACCAGTAGACGGCATTCACCAGGGTATGCGTAAACGTGTCGATTTTGAAATCGCCAATATGGCCGAGCGAGGTGTAGAAAACGCGTGACTTGTTATAGGTGTTCGTCCAGGCGACGGGCATCTGGACCGGCTGACCGTCTACATTCGTGAGGCCTCGCAGCAGCGTTTTGGTTGAGCTTTTGAGGTTGATGCTCTTATACATTGAACCTTCACTGCGAAAATATTTATTGCGGACCGTTGCCATGATCGGGTCCTGTTCGGCCCGCAGCTGAGTGGTGACGTCGGTGGGCGTTTTGTTGTTGAAGTCGCCCGCGTATTCGCCGCCCAGCACTTCGACGTCGAAATTTTTCCACTCCTCATAACCGTCGGCGGGTTTGCCTTTGCTGAGTGCAAAGCCGTGGCTGGAAGTCCGCACTGCCAGCAGAGGTTTCCCCGAAGCGAGATAATCGCGGATCAGTTTCATCTGTGCGGCGGGTAATGTTTTGCGGCGGACGCTGAGGAACAGCAGGTCGGCCTCTTTGAGGGCTTCCAGGCCAGGAAAGGAATTCGGATCGTCTTTATCGGCGAAGACAAACTCGGTGCGGAATCCCAATGGCTGCAAATGGGCTTTGGCAAATGCGGGCAGGCTTTCGGCCGTCTTGTAACCTTCTTCACCGATCAGAAACACGATCAGCGGCTGGTCGGCGGGAGTGGCCGCTTTGGGGGGGGCCTGTTTTTCTTCACCCGAGAGTGAGATAAAGGTGAGTCCACAAAAACCGACAAAGGCAAACAGCGAGAGCGTGTGCTTCAGAAAAACTCTGTTGAGCATGATGAATCACTTCTTGATCAATAAAACTAAAGGAAATTAAAAAAGGCTGGATCTTCATGATAACAGCCCAGATAAGGCGATGTCACCCGACATTTCATGACTTTTCTGAAGATACCGCGAGTTTGAAGTTCACGTAGAATTTCTATACATTGAAATTATTAAGTGCATACTGTGTAGTTGTTTAAGATGCTTTATTCATGCTGAGATTCTTAAAGAGTCAAACCGGAGAGGAGTTGAGTGCGTTTCACACGATTTAATCAGTGTCTGTATTCGGTTTCGTTGTTCGCCGCCTGCTGGCTGACGATGATGGTGGTTCATGAACTGGGGCATGTGGTTGGTGGCCTGATCACAGGAGGCTCCGTCGCCGGCGTGGTGTTGCATCCGCTGTCCATTTCGCGCACCGATCTGGTGGAGAATCCCTGCCCGGCGATCGTGGTCTGGGCCGGTCCCATGCTGGGTGTTCTACTTCCGTTGGTCTTACTGTCAATGACGCGTATGCTGCGCTGGTCGCAAACGCCGCTCGTTCAGTTCTTTGCCGGTTTCTGTCTGATTGCCAATGGTGCCTACATCGCCGGCGGTGCGCTGGAAGGGATTGGCGATTGTGGCGTGATGCGTCAAACCGGGACGCCGTTGTGGGTGATGTGGGGTTTTGGATTACTCACGGTGCCCACCGGTTTCTGGCTCTGGCATCGGCTGGGCTCTTTGCGGGACTGGTGGCAAACGCCGGAACGTATTTCGGAACAGAGCGCCTGGGGCCTGTTTCTGGCGGTGGTGGCGCTGGTTGTGCTGATGGTCTGTTTTTCTGCCTGATCACACTTTCCGGTTTGCTCGCAGCATGTTGTTTCTGCTATCGTGGATTCCTGCCAGAATCCTTTTTTCAGGAGAACCAGCAATGCCAGCCAGGATGAATCGCCGTGAGATGTTGGGAGTCAGTGCCGCGAGTGCGGCTGCGTTGTGTCTGCCTGTGATCGGCAGTGCGCAGCAGCCCAAGACGAAAGTCAAAACATTCACCTACAAAACGGTGGGTGATCTGGAAATCAAAGCCGACGTGCATCGGGCCGACGATAACAAGACACGGCCTGTGCTGGTCTGGTTTCATGGCGGGGCATTGATTGTCGGGCATCGGGGGGGCGTGAGTGGTCGCGTCTTGAAGGATATGCTGGGCGCCGGTTATACCGTGGTTTCGTTTGATTATCGGTTGGCGCCGGAAACGAAACTGCCGGAAATTATTGCCGACCTGGAAGACGGATTTACCTGGCTGCATCAGAAAGGGCCCGAACTGTTTAATGTCGATACGAGCAAAGTCGCGGTCTCGGGCGGATCGGCGGGAGGCTGTCTGACGATGATCGCCGGTTATCGTGCGAAACCACGGCCGACGGTGCTGGTTCCCTTCTGGGGTTACGGGGATCTGATCGGCGACTGGATCGGCAAACCGAGCCCGCATGCCCGCCACCAGACGAAATTTACGAAAGCAGAAGCGTACGCGCAGGTCGGCGTCCCGCCGCTTGCGGATTCGCGGGAGAGTCAAAAACAACGTGGTGCTTTTTATGAGTATTGTCGTCAGCAGGGAATCTGGCCGCACGCGGTCGCCGGCTGGGATCATCTCCGCGAGCCAGAAAAATTTTATCCGTATATGACGCTCAAAAATGTGACGAAAGAATATCCGCCGACGTTGATGGTGCATGGCACGAAAGACACCGATGTACCTTACGAGCAGTCGACGTTGATGGCAGAACAACTCAAACAGCATGGTGTCGAATACGAACTGGTAACGATTCCCGGAGCCGAACACGGACTGGCGGGGGGCGATCCGCAGCTGATTGAGGACGCTTATCAGCGGGCGTTTGCGTTTATGCATGAGCGGATGCGGTAAATTTGTTACGACAGTCTGGTCGAGAAAAAGTTTTTCCCCATATTGAGATCCAGGAACATTATTATTCCGTTTTCAACACAGGATTAATATTGAGTGAGGTATGGAAAAACGAGTGGTTCTGAGTAAAGTGGCACCGGAGTTATATCAGACCGTCCTGAATCTGGAGAGCGCGACGAATGAGTATGTGCTGTCCGCTGGTATCACGGCTGGTTTCTCACATCTGTTGCGATTGCGGGCGTCTCAATTGAATCAATGTGCGTTTTGTGTCCGCCTGCATACGCGCGATGCACTGGCGAGCGGGGAATCCAGCGATCGGATCAGCGTGTTACCTGCCTGGCGGGAAACAGACTATTTCAACGACAAAGAACGGGCATCACTGGCGCTGTGCGAAGCCGTGACCTTGATTGCAGAGGGACAGATTCCCGCTGCGGTTTACGAACAGGCCGCGGAGGTATTGTCGGAAGCAGAGATTTCCGCAGTCGAATGGCTGAGTGTGGTGATCAATGCCTGGAACCGGATCGCCATTGCAAGCCGGTATCCGGTGAAGGCTTAGCAGTGAGTGTGTACCGTGCGGAACGGATTACATGGGAAAATAGTTGAACGACAAAAAACAGACTCACGTTTTGAGCGGAGTTGGTCGAGACGTTCATAGTAAGTCTGCTGTTTCAGGCAGGCAGCCATCAGCCGGGCGTGTGTGGTTTTGGACTTCAACAGGATGTGAGTAATGTTTGAACTTTGGATGACTCTGATTCCAATTCTGATTGCGGATCTCGTGAATCCTGTTTTGTTCGCCTTCCTGGTTTATGCGGCGGGAACCAATCGTCCTGTTGTGAATAGCTGCGCGGTTCTGCTGGGTCATACTCTGGCTTATTATGTGGCCGGGTTGGTGATCGCGATTGGGATTGAACAGATTTCCGATCACTTGTCGAATCCGCAACAGATTGATTACATCATCGGTTTTGTGATTGGTCTGATTCTGCTCTGGGTTGGTTATCTGTCCTGGAAAAAAGAAAAGAGAGAACAGGCGGAAGAGAGTCGAACTTTGACGCCCTTGGTGGCGGTCGGCTTAGGGGCTGTTGTCAGTTTTATGGGTATGCCTTTTGCGCTCCCTTATTTCGCTGCCTTGGATCAAATTCTCAAAGCCGACCTGACGCCTCTGGCGGCGCTGGGCGTGCTGGCGGGATACAATGTGCTCTATGCACTGCCGTTTGCGCTGGTGCCTGTGCTGAGCGCGACGTCCGGTCAGAAGAGCCAGCAGATTTTACGAAAAATCAATGAGTGGCTGGAACGCGTCAGTAATTTCCTCATGCCGATTTTGCTGACTCTGGTCGGGCTGGCGCTGATTGTCGACTCGCTGGTTTATTTTGTGACCGGGTACGAAATGTTTTAATCAAGTCTGTCTGGTCATAACGAGTGAAGGGGAGAGGTTTGGTAACGCAATCAAATGGACCAATCGAATTCCGAAAAATTCGTTCTACTATTGAGAAACGAGGATACGCATAGCGTATGCAGATGGTTTTCTTTGCATGACGGAATAGGTTGATGAAGTGCTTTCTCAACTGATTTGGCTGGTGCAGGCAGAACCCGCGAAACAGATGCGATTCCGGTCTGTCGAATTGATTGACGAACAGGTTTAGTGTGTCAAAAGACGAAGCGGCATGATTTGAAAAAAATTGCTGCCTCGAAAAAATTTTGCAGATGATGGAAAATTCACAGGGTTTTTTGAGCATTGATCGTGTATACTCTGACAGAGAACAGGTGTGCGAAGCAGGCGTCTGGAAGTGTCTGTGTTGCTCCTGAGGAGGTTGATTGAATATTTCAGGGAGAGTCAGGTATGTCGATCATCAATTCAAAACGGATTTTTCTGAATCAACGTTTCGGACCTGCTGAGGTCGCCGTTGTTGCGCATTTACTCGGCGATGTCGGGGGAGAGTTAAACGGTCCCGTTGAAGGCCGTTATTGGGAGCTGACGAAAAATCAGTTGATTATCACCATCCATGTGCAGCCAATCGAAAGCAGGCTGGCTGACTGCAAAGAAGATCTGCTGGCGCTGGGACTTCTGCCCGAGGCGGTTCGCGAAGTGGTGACGGTAGAAGGATTGAATGAATCCGCCGAACTGTGCCGTCTGATTGCCGATCGACTTGCCGCAGAGCTGGAGGGCATCACGGGGCTCGCGGAACAGTGCAGCTGAACGGCTCCTTTTCTGACGGAAAATCTCACAGCATTTCACAGCCGTGTTTGATGTCAAAAAAACGTCTGACTGCCCGGTGGCTGAAGCCGAGTTACCACCTCTTAGCCATTCTCAGCTGAGTTTGACTCTGGTTCGATGACGCCCCGGTCTTCTAGTGTGGCGGTCTGGACGGCGTTGGTAAATAGGCCTGAATTGTATCCATGGGTATAGTTATGAGAGATGTTTACGGATATTTAGTATACAATGATTTATATGTATATTTTAGTAATTAAAAATAATTATACTGGTGTAGGACCTCCTTGAGAGTTAAAATATTTAATATGAGAATCAAGTGAAGTTGATCAGATTTTTATTTTTGCTGTGAGCCCGCCACCGATTTTTCCTTCCCGATTTGTAATCACCGGAGCTAAATCCATGTTGAAAGTATTCAAGAAGCAGCGAGGGTTTACCCTCATCGAACTGCTCGTTGTGATTGCCATTATTGCGATTCTGATCGCGTTGTTACTTCCCGCTGTCCAACAGGCGCGCGAAGCAGCGAGACGCTCGACCTGTAAAAACAATCTGAAACAAATCGGGCTGGCGATGCACAATTACCATGATACGTTTCGTGCATTTCCGATTGGCTCACAAGTTTCGTTTTATCGGGCCAACTGGCGTTCCTCAATCCTGCCTTATGTTGATCAGGCACCTGCCTACAATAAGTTAACACAAACGCCGATTATAAATCATGGCTATGCTGCCGGAAATGGAAATATTACATCCGGTTCTGGTTACGATACGGAAAATGCCGTGTTGAATAATCTATATGTGCCTGTCTATAAATGTCCTTCGAGTGTTGCAGAAGCCTTTTATACAGGGTCCAGTCCACTTGCCAATAATGGAACATCGTCTCCCAACGCGGCTCTGGGTAAAGAAACAGGGATGACCATGGACTACGTAGGGATCAGCGGTTCCTACGCAGGCGTAGCTCCTTACAGTACCGATTGTGGTTCAGTCTCTTTTAACGGGTACTGGTGTAATAACGGGCTGTTGACGATTGGTAAGTCTGCTTTGATTCGTGATTGTACGGATGGGACTTCAAACACATTAATTGTCGCTGAAGATTCAGGGCTGGTTGACAACAAGGATTATCGCAGCAACTATTATGGCGGCTGGTCGGGACATCTGGGACTGTCTGGTGCCTGGGGAACTGGCGTGAATACCATCCGCTACAGCCCCAATCCCACCACGGCACCCACCGGTGGAGATCAAACTTACACGCCCAATAATCCATTGACTTCGGCTCATGTGGGGGGCGTGCATGGTTTACTGGGAGACGGCGCCGTTCGATTCCTTTCTGAGAACATCGATATTGAAACGCTTCGCCGGTTAGGGATGAGAAATGATGGTTTAGTCCTTGGTGAATTCTAAATCGTATCGATTCAACTCATTATTAAAGCACTCAATATGAACCAGGCAGCCGATGCGTTTTTCCGAATACGTCGGCTGTCTGTCTTTGTTTTACCAACACGGAGGATCTCGAAATGTCGTTTTATTCCTGCTTCGTCAAAGTATGTCGTGTTTCAGGATCGTCGATCAAGCAGAAACGCGTCAGTGCGCCATTGTCAGCGGCAATGCTACTGTTGTCGGTCTGTTTCCTGAGTGGCTGTGGCGGTGGCAGTGGGAAATCAGTTCCCTCCGGAACGGCAAACGGAACCGTCAAAGTGAAGGGAACAGCACTCACTGAGTGTCGGATCAATTTTGTGTCTTCAACCACGGGCACCGGCATTTATGCAGACTTGCAGGCAGATGGCTCCTATGAATTACCCTCTGCAATTCCCGTTGGCGACTATCGTGTCTATTTCACTTCCCCCGGTCTGGGAGATGCGCCTCCTCCGGCATCAGGAAACCCGGAATTGAATGATGCACTCAAGAATGTTCCCAGGATGTATCAGAGCGAACAGGCAACCGACTTGCAGGCCATGGTCAAAGAGGGATCCAACACGTTCGATTTTGATCTCAAACCCTGAACCGCATTCGAGCCGGTTATTGATAAAATGCCTTGCCATTCCGCCGATGATTCTGTTTCCTGCGATACTGGCTGTCGGGCGTGAGGGGCACTGATGTGCTGTTTCATTGTGTTGTTTTTTTAGCGGGAGTCCTTTCTGCGGAAGTCTCCTTGTCATCGGCGTGAGTCTATCAGGTTCTGTACCGAACTGCAGTGTGTACGGATGCGGGCACTAAATTGCCTTTGATTTAAATGATAGTAATTTGTTACGATGGTCACTGTCTTTAGATTTTCTTCGGTATGTGCTGTTATGATTTTTTCGTTAATTCAGTGACAGACCGAAATAGAACAGCGTAAAAAAGATTACCGTTTCTGGCTTCAGGACCCGCTCCTTTTACGTCCTGATTCCTGCCCGTTTCAACGGATCTGTTTTACACTTTTCGTTTTATTCTCTCTTGTTAAGAGATGCAGGCACACTATGTTTCAAGTTTCCAGACACTTTCATTGTGCGCTCGTTTTATGTGTATTGACTGTGGCTGGCTGTTTCGGCGACTCGGTGGAGCACATCGAGCGCGCTGCCGTATCTGGCACTGTCACGTATGACGGTGAGCGGCTTCCCGAGGGAAGCATTCAATTTGTACCTGACGTTGATGCTTCTGGTAAACGGGTGCGTGGCAAAGCCGTGCAGGCGCTCATCTCTAATGGTAGATACTCTCTGGCCGCAGATCAGGGGCCCACGGTTTGTCCTAATAAAATTCTCATCAATGCCTCTCAAAAAACAGGAAAATTTCAGGAGTTAGATGGTGAGAAAATCGAGATTCATAAGCAATACCTGCCTGCAAAATATAATTCGGAGTCCACGCTCAGATATGAAGTCAAATCAGGCGAGAACACTGCCAACTTTTCGCTGGAGTCTGAGTAATATTTCTTATTAGTTCTATTTTAAATCTTTGTAATATTCTTAAAACGACCTGGGTGTCTCGAAATCATGAAAACATTATTTTTGAAATATCGCAAGGGATTCACTTTGATTGAATTGCTGGTGGTCATTGCCATCATTGCAATTTTGATTGCCTTGTTATTGCCGGCAGTGCAGCAGGCGCGAGAAGCGGCCCGTCGTACTTCCTGTAAAAATCGCATGAAGCAAATCGGGCTGGCATTGCATAACTATCACGGCGCGGCGCTGAAGTTTCCTCCAGCCCAAGTTCGTAGTTACGTCAGCGGTTGGACGTCAAGTCAGATCGCCTGGCAGGCGAGGATTTTACAGTACATGGACCAAAGTGCATTGTTCAATCAGATTGACTGGGATCATCAGCCGGGGAATGAAGGATCTGATAACATCGAAGCCATGAACTATGAGTTGGCTGCTTACCGTTGCCCCAGCGATCCCGGAGACCGCAGCACAACGCAAAAAACAGATTACGGGCCGACAAGTTATGTCACATGTATTGCAAACTATGGAGATTTTAACGCCGGAGGAGCCCGGCATGCGAATGATGGAAAGTCTGTGATGTTTCTCAACAGTTCTACCAGAATCAGTGACATCACGGATGGGACTTCCAATACCATGGTTGTTTCGGAGTGCATCGTGGGACATCCCTATGTGCGGGAAAATACGACATCGCCTACCGTTTGCGTAGGGACAGCCGACCAGAAAGATCGGGGGTATACCTGGTTTTGGGGTAATGCAATGCATTCGTGGAGTTATACAACACTGATCGGGCCCAATTCGGATTTTGCAGAATGCTCCCGTAGCGGTGGTGATTTTTCATTGCTGGGCGCCCGCAGCCATCATGTGGGAGGAGTGCATGTTCTCTTTTGCGATGGTAGAGTCCAGTTTGTTTCGGAAAATATTAACCTCGCCACCTGGCAGGATCTGGGAAATAAAGCTGATGGCAACGTCGTCGGCGAATTTTAAGTCAGACAGGTGCTGACAACCAGCCAAAAAAAACGGTCAGCGGAGTTCAATTTGCAGGCCGTTTTTTTATGGCTTGAGCTTATTCTGGTATCACGGGCAACAGGATGTGTGAAGGATGTTCCTGGTCGTGGTGAATCGTATTCGTCGCGGTCTGTTTGCGTCGGTTATTATTCAGCGGCTCTCCCGTGTTGGGATTGACATCGAAGCGGGGGAAGTTGCTGCTGGAGATGTCGACACGGATGCGGTGCCCTTTCTTGAAGACATTTGAGGTCGGGTAGAGTTTGATGCTGACCGGATAAATTTCGCCGGGCTGCATCAGCGTTTCTGTCTTGAGCGAATCGCGGAAGCGGGTACGGATGATGCCATCACCGATGTTGAGATCGAAACCGCCGGGGAAGTCGCTACTGGGAGGATAAACGTCGATCAGCTTGGCGGTGAAGTCGGTGTCTTTCGCGTCGGACGAGATCCAGAGTTTGACGGCCAGTTCGCCGGTGACTTCGAGGTCTGCTTTGAGCGGTTCGGTTTCGAAGACAATCACATCATTGCGGGCGGACAGCGGGATCGGATGCGGAAAATTCCAGATTTTGTCGCTGCCACGCTGATCCCAGCCTCCTTGCACCAGGATGTCATTGCCGCTGGAGATGTTGCCGCCGATCGTGGGGACCGGGTTTTCAGGATCGAAAGTGAAGCTGGTGGAAGCGGCTTTTGTCTCTGGTACTGTTGTGGAAAGGCCGCCGGTAGGCTGCAGATGATACTTCGTATAAACGGTACGTGCGAGCGGCCATTCCTGTTCGTTGCGCCAGGAGCCGCCGTGATTCAGTTTGCCGTCCTGGGTTTTCGAGCCGTCGCCGGTCCCCATCACGAAGATGCGGACGGGCGTTTTGAACGGGTCTGCTGTGCCGACGCTGTTGTCGACCCCTTTAAGCCAGTGGTCGTACCATTCCTTGCGCCATCCAAGCGGATCGGCAATCGCGGCTGCTTTGCCGAACGTGACCTGGCCGTGCGAGTACGATCCCTGCTGTCCGTGAATCCAGGGGCCCATGATCATATACACGGGGCCTTTGATGGTTTTGGAAAGTGCCTGGAAGTTGGCCGTGTTGTTACTGCTCCACGAGTCGTACCAGCCACTCACGAGGTACACGGGGATGTCTTTGTATTTTTCGGGGTAATCGATGATATTGTTCTGCTTCCAGAAATCATCGTTGGCACCGTGCTGCATGCCGGCGACAAGCCAGTCTTCGTATTCCGGCGCGAGTTTCATCGGCGTCATCCCTTTGCGGAGGGGCAGACGATCTAGGTACTGCATGCGGTTGGTCGCCATTTCCTGCAGGACGGCCGCCGTTCCCGGATCGTGTGACTGACGACTTCCTTTGCCGGCATTGAGGTAGATCCAGTTCCAGAACCGTAATTCAAACGCGCCCCCGTTCCGCATACTGGCATAACCCAGGTTGGACATGGCATCGACGGGGATCACCGTTTTCAGTTCGGGTGCTTTTTCCATCGCCAGCGCATGCTGTGTCCCGCCGACGTAAGACGTGCCAATCATGCCGATCTCGGCATTAGACCAGGGCTGGCTGCCGATCCAGGCGGCCGTGTCGACGCCGTCCCGCCCGTCATCGGTGAGCATATGCCAGACCCCTTCGGAGCCATAACGGCCGCGAGTGTCCTGGGCGATATACACATAACCGTGCGAGGCATAATAGGTGCCTGCGCTTTTCGAACCGTTTTTATTGTAAGGTTTGCGTTCCAGTATTGTGGGCAGTTTCTGCTTCAACACGTCCCCATCTTCGACGGGCAGATACACGTCGGTCGCGAGTTTGACGCCATCCCGCATGGGCACCATCACATCCTTGCGGACCTCGACTGCATACGGTCCGCTGGCGGCGAAGGCGGGAAGTGTGGAAATCAGAGTGATGAGGAAACAGGTGACGAACGTCGTCAGCGGACGGCGGGAAGGAGATAAGGCAGGCATGGTGTTCTTTCAGAAGCAGGCACAGTGATTCCGGCAGATGCGTCCGGAACAAAACAAAAAATTCCTTACCTGCAGGCTACTTGGCGGGGGAAAGGTTGTCAATCTTTGGAGCGAGATCGCGAGTTCAATCAACCGTTTCCGCAGGGCGCGGACAGATGTTCCTGCCCGCCTGCTGGATGGCAACTGTTTTGCACTGTTGATGGAACCAGTTGATTCTTTGGATCTCTGATTGCAAATACGTCAACCCTGCGGGTGGCCACATAGGGCCACCCCTACGAGGAAGTTGGGGTGTGAAATCATGAGACGTGCGTGTGTTCTGGCAGATTCCTGTTCGCCGTATCAGGAAAAAACTGAGTGCGGCGGGGGGGCACCGTTGGCTTGTCCAAC
>CAXBFD010000054.1:0-41366 GCA_963974925.1 uncultured bacterium
CGCGCCTCCGACATCTTCCAGCGTGATTGTTTCTGTCCCGCCGGTAAAGGTGAAGATCCGGTTCATCGCTGCTATGGTATCGAGAATCGGTTCCAGACCGGTATAGCTGATGGTGGCTGCTACTTCCTCATTATAGAAAATACTACCTGTGCTGGCATTGACAAACTCGTGCTCTACTGTCGTGGCCTCACCGCCCAGAATTTCCAGAGTATCACCAAGTGTTTCACCGCCGGTTCCCCCGTCATAGGTAATGCCATTCATGGGGTTGGCCAGCCCGCCAGCCGGGTTGGTAATGCGAAGGATGTCATCGCCTTGCAGACCAAAGAAGGTAAAGGAAGTGATTCCGGTCAAAATAACAGGACCTTCTGTGAATTCACTCGGTCCACCCACATCACGAGTGAAGGTGAAGAAGGCTTCGTCTTCCGCGGTGAATGTGATATTTAATAAGTCGTTATCATTGGTTCCATACAGGACAATGTCGCCCGTACCAAAATAGCCGGGGAAGCCCTGGTAAGCTCCAATATGGGGGGAGGCAGTCGCCGGATCAATGGCGATCTCAGAGGACATGTAAGCAGCAGGCGAACCAAAGCCAACGCGATACTGTTCTGCCAGAGAATCGGTGGGCACATAGAGAGGATCGCTGTCTTTGGCATACAGCAGATCCAAAGTGCCCGTCTGATTGCTGGGATCCAGTGCGAGATTGGAGTCCAGATCGTTCCCGGTAAAGATGTTATTTGTCAGATTGACACCCATGGGGGCAATCACGCCAACTCCCTGAACCGGTGGCAATGCTGGTTTCTGCTGGATCAATAAATCAATGTTCGTTCCACCGTCACCGCTGGCGACAGTGGTCCCGGAGGCATCATCCAGATCCCAGTATGCAATCAGGCGTGGATCGTTATTCAGAGAAGAAGTCCCTACACTGGTGCCGCGAATTTGAGCAAGTTCTCCGAATGTCAGCACCTCATTAAACCAGGCGACATCGTCCATCAGACCATCAAAATAGCGCCCACCACCAGCATCCATACCGACCGTAACCAAGCGGTTTACCGTACTGACAATATTCACCCAGCCAGACAGGTCAGAATCATAGGTTGTACTGAGATACCCTACTTCTGTGCCGTCAACATAAATGTGGATTTGTGGGCTAACACCACCGTTATAATCCCAAGTGTATTGCAGGTTCTGCCAAACTCCCTCGGTACCACCGGCGCCACCATTCTGAATGGCAACGTTCTCACCATTTCCTTCACGCCCTGGACTTCCAAAGAACTGTCCGCCAGAATCTTCTCGATACTGAAATTCAAATCCAATTTCATCAAGACCTTCAAAGAACTGATTACGTCGGCTCTGGTCATCCATATTCACCCAGAAGTTGAGAGTCCCCGTTTCCCCGACATCAAAGGTCACATCCTGGAACGTGGCAAAGTCATCGACGCCATCGAATTCGAGGGCACCGCCAAACTGACCGCCTGCTTCCTGAAATTCAGGACCAAAAGGAGGAATCCCATCGGCAACAATATGCATGATGATGCCGTTTTTATTATCAACGGCTGTTGTACCGGCGACTTCATCAAAATCCCAGTGGGCAACCAGACGAGGATCAGCTGAAAAGGCGGCAACTCCGTTATCGCGGATATCGTCCAGATCGGTTTCACTCAAGACGGCGTTAAACCAGCCGATGTCGTCCATCTTACCATTAAAATACTTTCCTCCACCAGCGTCCTTACCAACTGTGATCATTTGACTCACCGTGCTGACGGTAGTCTGCCATTGTTCCATACTCGAATCATATCCAACCAGATAGGCAACCTCAGATCCATCGATGTAGATGTGCATTTCAGGGTTGATACCACCGTTGAAATTCCAGGTATATTGGATATTCTGCCAAATACCTGTGCCAGTGGCATCCACACCCTGAATGACAAAGTTGTCATCAGGATCGGTGACTCGTTCCATTGTTCCAAAGAACTGGCCATTACCACTTTTGTTCCGGTACTGAAATTCAAAACCGACTCCGTCTAATGCTTCAAAGAACGCATGCTTGTCACTCTTGTCATCCATATTCACCCAGAAGTTGAGTGTTCCGGTTTCTCCGACATCAAACAGAGCACTCTCAAAGAAGCCGTAATCATCAACGCCATCAAATTCAAGAGCCGTACCAAAAACACCGGCCGCCCCCCAGAGAGGATCGGTAGAAGGCTGAGGCCCATCGTACGTAAAACCGGTAAAAATGTTATCAGAAATATTGACTGGTCCCGGAATTGACAGCCCCGGTTCAATATAAACGCCTGCGGACTGCGCGTAATTTCCATTTTGGTTGGTCGTCGCAGAATCCTGCCAGTCAAACGTGTTGTGAATGATATTCAAACCGTCGACGGTCATACCCTGGTTAGTGATCGTCACGGTGTAGTTCTGATCGCCATCTCCCTGGAATGCCCCTGCTTCTACACCATTGGCAAAGTAGTTATAGGAGATTTCCCCGCTGAAGGCTTCGCTGTTCGGATCACCGTCGGTCCCCTGTGGTCCAATCGAAATGGGCCCCCAGCGATAATGATCTTCACGGAATTCATTGCGGGTAATCAGAAAATGCTCACCGCTGCCGCTATCCCCGTCACGGATCGCACCCCGTCCAAATTTGCCTTCGAAGATCGAATCGGAGACTTCCAGATAATCCGCCCCTTCAAAAACGACAGCACTCCGGTAATTGTCGCTGAATAGCAGATTATTGAGGGTGGTATTGTCTGCTACTGTGGTGACGACATATCCCCGATAGTCAGTCGCTGCAGTATGTGTTTCCCAGCCAAGCTGTGCGCCAGAAATTGTGACATTGTTGGCGGTAATTGAAATCGCTTCATCGAAGGTGCTGCTGGGAGCACCCGCCTTACGAATTTGAACGACATCCTTACCTTCCCCAATGATCGAGATTTCGTGATCAATGATCAGTGTGCCGCTCTCAATGTAAAGACCAGCGGCGACCTGAATCGTATCGCCATCCGCGACAAAGACCAGTGCGTCCTGAATAGTAGCAAATGCAGTGATTCCAAATGCGGCATTCTGCTCACCGACTGCAACAGGATCAGTATCTGTCCCAGTGAAGTCGGATCCTGCCATATAATTATCATCCACAAAAAATGTGGTGAGTAGAGTCCGGTCTTCGAGGACTTCTGTTGTGGAGATCTGATTATGGATAGCCGACTGCCAACGTTTCCGGATCGCACGTCGATCGCGTGAGCGAAAGGTAGGGCGTTTTTTGATTCGGGATGTGATTGTGTTGAGCCAGTTCGTGAGCAGCATCCTGTCATTCCTCCGTTTGTAATTCAAAAGACTCTGGGGACAAAATCTATCGTCTATGTTTTGCAGGGGCCGAGAGGTACCAGATCCTGTTCAGAAGCAAACTGAATCTCGTTACCTGACGCCACAGAAAAAGAAAGTCTTTACCTGCGCAATCAACCTATTTTTAGTACATGTACCAGAATTAACCAAAGGAGGCTTTTTATGCCACCTAAAAATGCGCGCATTCTTCCGTTTTTAACAAATTTAACAGTTTGTTTCGTTTGTGCGATAAATATATCTATGGGTACATATGAGTATTTTTATTGGGGCATACGTAAAGATCTGGTGAGAAATGCATTTTTGCCGGGGGCTGTTCAAGGTGACTTTTCACCTGTCTCAGGAACCCTAAGAGGTCTTTTTTTTCTCTGGTTTCAGAAGTTTTTTGCGATCACGATTCTCTTTACGGGAGAGGGACGGATCATCGTCCGAGAGAAAGGAACGATACAACCCCACAGGAAAACGGAGAATTCGAAAGGGGGTCACACCTACCAGCTGGACGACAACCTGTGAGGTCCAGTGAGATTCGGGTTCACGAATGGTGCGGGCAAAAACGGCGGCAAGCAGACGCATGATGACGCTTATTGCAAAAACAAGATGAAAATTGATGAAATCCATTCCCCAGAGTGAAATGCTCCACCCGGAACTGATCACCAGGAAACCGCCGGTAAATATTGAGGTAATGCCTCCCACCATTCCCGCGACGGCTGTGCCTGCTGCGATAAACATCGTCCGGTTTTCCGCTGGCGAGTTCTTGAGCATAAAACCATTGTTGGCAATGGCGATGCCTGCGTTGAGCAGAGAGTCAACAATGAATATGGGAACCATAATCCAAAACGCCAGGGTGGGATCGCGGGGCAAAAATAACAGGCCGATCATGTTGGTTGATTTGAAAGCCGTACACAGAATCAGCATCGGTCGATTGCCAAAATGCTCTGCCATATGCCCCAGGCGCTTTGAAAAAATTGCGCCTCCGATCCAGGAACAGGTCCACAGCAGTAACAGACGAAAAACATCCATACCGATATAATCGAGCAGATAAAAACTGATAAAGGGAGCTCCGAGCATTGCCGCAAAATGCCAAAAGCAGGTGAAGGAAATGAACGACCGAAAATTTTTATCGTGAAAAGGGGTCGAGAAGACTTCTTTCAGTTTCGGTTCTTTCATTTGAGTGACAGGCGGCTCGTCTACTTTGAGAAAGACGAGAATGTCAACGATTCCAAATATCCCACCAATACAGATCAGAACGGCGAATCCCTGTTGAATTCCGAGGCCGCTCTCCGCCAGAAAGATGGCTCCCCCCAGCAGGGAGACGGCACCGCTCCAGTACATCCATAATTGACGAACGCCCCAATAACGGTTTAAGCCGACATGGGGAAGATAATCTCCCATCCATGACAGCCATAAGGGCGTCGTAAAATGAATTAACGCATGATTGACTGCGGTGAGAATGATCAACATCCAAAGCCAACCGGTATCGGTCAGTCCCGGAAAGAGCCAGGGGGCAGCTGCAACGGGAATGAGCATGAACCTTTGAAGCATGCAGAAAGAAAACCAGGTCCAGCGGCGGTACTGCAGGTGATTGGCGAGCACCGCCGCCACAAACTGCATGAACAACATCAGTGTGGGTAACGCGCCCAGAATACCAATATGCCAGCCCGTGGCGCCGAGAGAACGAGCGAACTCAATTGTCGCCGGCGACATCGTAAGCTGAGTATAAATCATGGCCATACAGCCCGCTACGATAATCGCCCTCTGCGCAATTTTCTGAGACCACACGTAACAAATTTCCCGAATAAAAGTAGGTTTTAGCTGTAAATTCATCGTGTTGTAATCCACACCGCGATCAAATTTACGACAGAACTGTTCGTCGCTTTTACGATCGCGTCTGGTGATGAAGGGAGAGCGATTTCATCAGACAACAAGTGAGATTACAGAGGAATCGACGTCGCTGTATTAAGAACGTCGTCCATTCACAGGCGGATAGGGGGCGAATCATATCAGCGGGCACGTTGTAATGCGACAGAGAAATCCGGAAGCATTTTGAGACAAAGTCAAAGTATTATCATCGAGTCTACGGGTGATCGGAAAACGCTTTGTCTTCCTGCGGACTTCACTTTTTCGTTTACCTCCCTCCCTGCGGTTCGCGTCATTTCACGAGCCACTCAGTCTGTTCCTAGATGTGATACAGGCTGTTTGTCCCCGCTTTGGAGCGAATACGATTTACAAATACTTTGTGTTGTATATAAACTGAATGTGTACGTGTGAATCGTTTTTCCGCGCGGGAAACAGCCGAATTGTCGATGGTCAAGCAGTTCTCCTCCAGGGGAGAGAAATGATGGCTGGATGTCTGGAAAATGAATGAAACGAGTCAATGGGAGTGATCAAGGAATGCAATTCGTGGAAGTTTTTGACTTTCTGAAGACAATGGTTTTGAGCAATTTGTAAGGGGGGATTTCCTTGCCAAGGGTACAGATACTGGTATAATTAAACTCCTGCTTATGTGTTTAGTTTTGTACTTCGAAATTTTGTCCAACAGGATGAGACAATTCGTTGAATTATCTGGTCCTCACCATTTTCCCGCCTCAGAAATAAATGGACGATTGATATGCTGCGATTCTGTTCGCTCTTTTTCCTGATAATCATTCTGCAGTTCAAGCCTGCTGTTTCGGCTGAACAGACTAAGAATACAGAACCGACCAGGGAGGGGATAGAATTCTTTGAATCGAAAATCCGGCCGGTGCTGGTGAATGAATGTTATGAATGTCATTCCGTCGAAGCGAAAAAAAATGAGAAACTCGAGGGGGAGTTACTTCTGGATTCCAGCGCCGGAATGCTCAAAGGGGGGGACACGGGGCCCAGTATCATTCCGGGAGATCTCAAGAACAGTTTGTTGATTGCCGCGATTCGACATGAATCATTCGAAATGCCACCCAAGAACAAATTGTCTGATGAAATCATTGCCGACTTTGAGAAATGGATTCAAATGGGGGCACCTGATCCGCGCGATGGCAAAGTGCTGGAGACAAAAAAAGAGAAAATTGATATCGCTAAAGCCCGCGAATTCTGGTCATTTCGACCGCTAAACCAGTCAGCGCCTCCGGTACCCCAAAATAAGACCTGGGGGAAAACTCCCGTTGATCAATTTATCCTGGCAAAACAGGAAGCGCAGGGCATTACTCCCAATGATTTAGTCAGCCGGCAAACATTAATTCGGCGTGTTTATTTCGACCTCTGGGGACTGCCTCCTGAACCAGCAGATATTGAAACCTTTATTCAAGATCAATCACCGGATGCGTACGAAAAACTGATTGACCGGTTATTGGCCGGCCAGCATTACGGCGAACGCTGGGCCCGGCATTGGCTGGATCTTTCGCGATTTGCCGAGAGTAACGGATACGCGTTTGATCGAGATCGTCCAGCCGCTTATCATTTTCGTGATTTTGTCATTAAAGCGCTCAATGAAGATCTGCCTTATGATCAGTTTATCCGCCTGCAAATCGCCGGCGATCAGTTAGGTCCGACAGATTATATGTCTCAGGCCGCGACCGGTTTTTTAGCCGCGGGTCCATTTACCTCACAGCAGACACAGAAAGAGCGGGAACGCAGCCGCTACGAACAGTTAGACGATTTAATTCACACGATTGGAACCGCAACATTAGGTCTGACCTTCGGGTGTGCACGCTGCCACGATCATAAATTCGATCCCATATCCAGCCACGACTACTACCGTATGATTGCGGCATTCGCAGAAACGGGCTTCCAGGATTATCAGCACGATCTGAACCCGGAAAAATATAAGAAAGAGAAAGCTGCTTTCGACGTGACACACAAGCCCTTTGTCGACGCACGGCTGCAATACGAGAAAGAGAAGTTACCTGCACAACTGGCGGAATGGCAGGAAAAACGACCTGCTGAATCGATTCAGCCCAAACTCAGTGACTGGCATGCGATTGGTCCTTTTAAATCAGCAAATTTTGATCAGGCATTCCATCAGAAACATGAGCCTGAGAAAAAAGTGGATCTCACAAAGACCTACCACGATGGAGTATTAAAATGGACCCCGCAGCCAACCTGGACCGATGGGAAAATTCACAATACATTAACGGGAGATAACTCAGCAAATTATCTCTTCCGTACAATCGAAGTTCCTGTGGCAGGGCCTCTTGAGATTTCTTTGGGCCGAGACGATGCCATCCAGGTCTGGTTGAATGGCAAATCGGTCTTGTCGAAAAAAGTAGCAGGGGCCGCTGCCGCGGATCAGGATAAAGTCACCCTTGCATTGAAAGCAGGAGAAAACGAACTGCTGGTCAAAATTATCAATGCGTCGGGGCCCTCCGGGTTTTACTTTCAAGCGAAAGATACGACGCCGCCCAAAAAAATCCAAACGATTCTGGCGTTGGAAAATGAGAAACGGACTGACCCACAACAGCAGGAACTGTTGAAATGGTATGCACCCTACGATGCGGGCTGGGCAGAGCTGAATGATGCTGAACAGGAAAATATGAAAAAGCATCCCCAGCGTGACTTGATGCCTGTTTTTGCTGCGCGAAAGGGGGGAGCAACCTACAATTTTGGAGAGGATACCCGCAAGGTGTATTATCTGGTGCGTGGGAATTCCAATCGTAAAAACGGGCTGGCAGCGCCGGGTTTTCTACAGGTGTTAATGACCAGTGAGACTCAGGAAAAACAGTGGCTGCTTGAGCAAGCAGAAGTAGAGAAGACGCGTCATTCACGTGTTGCGTTTGCGGACTGGCTGACAGATACCAACCAGGGAGCCGGGCATCTGCTGGCGCGCGTGATGGTCAATCGATTGTGGCATCACCATTTTGGTCGCGGAATTGTTGAGACACCCAGCGATTTTGGTACGCAGGGTGTTCGCCCGACACATCCCGAACTGCTTGATTACCTGGCGATTCGGCTCATCCAGGGAAACTGGAATCTGAAGCCGATTCATAAATTGATCATGCTGAGTTCCGTTTATCAGGAATCTGGCCAATCTAATGAGAGTGGCGTCAAACATGATCCGGAAAATCATTTATGGTGGCGACGTCCTGCGATACGCATGGACGCTGAAATTATTCGCGACGATCTGCTGGCCGTCAGCGGCACCCTCGATAAAAAGATGTTTGGTCCGGGAACGCTGAATCAGGAAGATAAGAGACGCAGCGTTTACCTGACTGTGAAACGCGATAAATTAATTCCCATTCTGCAACTGTTTGATGCGCCTGATGCCATTCAAAGTGTGGGAAAGCGAAATGTAACGACAGTGCCTCCGCAGGCTCTGGCGATGATGAATTCCCCCTTCATTCGCAAATTGTCGGAGCAATTTGCAAAACGTGTTCGCCCCGACGTGAAAAAAAATCTGGAACAAACTGTAAACGACGTATATGCAATCGCACTTTCCAGGCAACCGAGTTCGGAAGAACAGCAACAGATGTTGCAGTTTATTCATTATCAGACAGAATCTTATGGCGCGAATCCTCAGGCGGGTGAACTGGCGATTGCCGATTTTTGTCAGCTTGTTTTCTGTATGAACGAATTTGTATTTGTAGACTAACGGTGAATGAAATGATCCGTCGTTGATCCAAAATAGGAATAGAAACGCTATGAACGAGCATGCTGCAGTACCATCTGGCAGAGCGTTTGATTTTCAGGCCCGAAGATCTTTTCTGAAAAACGCAGGATTAGGATTCGGGAGTCTGGCTTTAACGGGGTTGCTGAAAGAGCAGGGTGTGCTCACTTCAGCCGGTGCAGCAGACGAGGGGGATTTGCAGGTTAAACCACCGGATTTTGTCCCCAAAGCAAAATCGATTATCTGGTTGTTTATGCCCGGTAGCCCTTCGCAGGTGGATACGTTTGACTACAAACCCATGCTGCAGAAAAAAGACGGGCAAAAACTGGAAGGCGCCGATCCCAAAACCGGCTTCTTCACCACCAGCGGGAAGTTGCTGAAATCACCTTTCAAGTTTCAACAGCATGGCGAATCGGGGGCATGGGTCTCTGAAATCTTTCCCAACATTGCCAACCATGTCGACGATATGTCGTTCCTTTATTCCTGCTTTTCCCGTTCCAACAATCACACACCCGCCATGCTGGAAATGAATTCGGGCGCGTTCCTGCAAGGCAGGCCTTGCATGGGCTCCTGGGTGACGTATGGCTTAGGGTCAGAAAATTCCAATCTGCCGGGATTTGTGGTCATGCATGGCGCAATGCCACGAGGCGGAAATCCGATTTGGGCTCCCGGTTTTTTACCCAAAGTTTATCAACCGACTGCCATAGATGGCAAAAGTGCTGTCCCCATTTCCAACTTGTCCCGGCTGAAAACCATGACCGATCAACAGCAGCGAAAGCAGCTGGATCTTTTGAAGCAGGTAAATGCAAAACATCAGGAATTAAGGCCGCACGAAGCCGACCTGTCAGCACGCCTGGAATCTTTTGAACTTGCTTATCGCATGCAGACCGCAGCACCTGAGGCTCTGGATATACAGGATGAGTCACAGGTGATTCAGAAAATGTATGGCGTGGATCAGAAAGAGACAGAGTTGGTTGCAAAACAGTGTATTACAGCGCGTCGCATGATCGAACGGGGCGTTCGTTTTATTCAGATTTATGCAGGCACCAATGGCGGTGGCGGCGGGGTCGCCGATGTACCGTGGGACGGGCATAGTGATATTGGCCTTAATCATCGGATTGCTGCAAAATCAGTCGATCAGCCGATTGGCGCACTTCTAGCTGACCTGAAAGCACGCGGTTTATTGGACTCTACGCTGGTGGTCTGGGGGGGCGAGTTCGGAAGAACCTCCGATTCGCAGGGAAGCCAGGGCCGCGATCATAACCCGAACGCGTTCACGATGTGGATGGCGGGGGGCGGCATTAAAGGGGGCGTTCAATATGGGGCCAGTGATGATTTTGGTTACAAGGCCATTCATAATCGGGTTGGGGTGAACGATCTGCATGCGACACTGCTGCATCTGATGGGCATTAACCACATGAAACTGACTTATCGCTTCAATGGTCGCGATTACCGCCTTACCGATCTGGGCGGGGATCTGATCAACGACATCATAGCCTGACCAGCCAGATTGGGTCTCGAAAATTGGGCGTGAAGAATGAATCTGCAAGACTGTTTTTTTGAATGATTTCATTCCAGGATTGCAGCCAGCAATTCTTCAGTGATGATCGGTGATCCAATAAATATAATCACTCTAGTATAGCGCTTTGCTCACTTCATCGCCGAAAACAAATCCCATAACAGTGCGGCAGATAAACATCCGTAACAGATCGCACATAAGATCAAAGCACAACGGCGCCAGAGTTGCGGTCGTAATTCCCGGGGAAGCAGCTTCGTATTTACGATCAGAATCTGCACTGCGGCGATTGCCAGAACGGGGCCGGCAACAGCGCCGAGAATTTTAAACAATGAAATGGCGTGCCCCCAGTTGACGGCGAACATGCCCCAGACTGTGGCGATTGTCAGAAACAAGTAATAGAGTCTGCTGATATTCATTCTGCGGCGTTCCCGCAGGCGGGGGCTGGCAACCCAGACGATGTCTGTCACGGTCCGAATCAGAACGTCTGTGTTGCTCAGGTGGGTCGACATCAAAACCCAGAAGCCGTTCAACAGCGCCAGCCACCAGAAGCCACTCCAGAGGTGTTCCGCCATATAACGTGCCTGAAAGGCGCCGGCCGCCATGTGGTCCATATTCGTATTTTCGGGAATCACCGCGGTGGCAAGATTCACATTCAGGAACATTCCCACGAGACATCCCGCACCCCACAACCAGATCTGATCTGCTGAGACATACTTCCACCAGGATTTCCAGTTTCGCAGGTTTTCTTCCGTGATGGGGAATACCTTGCCAACTGGAGAGAGCTGCATTTCACTGTGACTGAAGGCGCTCGTGATCGCTCCGACTTTTCCGCCCATGCCGAAGCCTTTATCGCGGTACCAGTTGGTGATGACCAGATTACCAACGCCTCCCGATCCAGCCGTTGCAGCGAAAGCAGCCAGTAATAACACGTCGACGTCAGCGGGCACGCTTCCGAACTGAAAGAAGCCGCTGAATGTTTTCATCCAGTGTTCAAAGGGCACAAAAAGCACATTCACAATAATCAGGAACGAAAATATGAAGGCGATCATGATCCACGAAAAATACTCCAGCATCCGTTCGATCGTTTTACCGGAGAGCAGGATACCGACCGTGATTAATATCACGGCATAAGTTAAATATTGCAAAACGGCCGTATCACCTTCACCCGCCAAATGACCGGCAAAAGAGGCAAATAAAACGGAAGCACAACCCGCGGCGAGAGCGGGAACACCCAGTTGTGAAATTGTGGCGAAGATGTAACCACCGGCCCAGAACCGGGAACCGGGCTGCAAACGCATGATTCCTACCAGAATCGGTTCTCCCGTGTATAAGGTGTAACGGATGGCTTCCAGGTTAAACAGAAGTTGCAAGGCAATCGCAACGGTCGCAATCCAGAGAATGTCCATGCCATATTTGACAGTGATGGTCGGTCCGATGAGCCATTCACCCCCGCCGATCGAACCGGCGAGCAAGATCGCACCGGGTCCGATCGTACGGAACAGGTTGCGCACTGAGAACGGCGGCGGTGCTGGCAAATCGCCTTCGTCCCAGGGAGCAAGCCTCCCGAACAGCATTGGCTTTGACTGCGGGTTTGATTTAGTCGTCATCACGGCTTTCTAAAAGGTGCGCTTTCTGCAACGTAACAGATGGTCGTCAGTTCGACAATTGTAATCGATTCATTAAACCAATGGGTATGTCACGATGGCATTTGTAAATGTGATGTTTCTTTTTTGATGTCAGCAAATTATCTTTTAGTCGCATTTTCTTGTCGTAAGATCAGGCTACAATGAAGAACGCCTCATTGATGCACTTTATCTCTCCTTTCATTAACGGGTAGTTCATGACAGCGATTCTGGGAATCTCGGCTTTTTACCACGACTCGGCAGCGGCCCTGATTGTTGATGGAGAGATTATTGCCGCAGCGCAGGAAGAACGCTTTACCCGAATCAAACATGACTCTTCATTTCCTGTGCAGGCCATCGAATATTGTCTGCGCGAAGCGCAACTGACGCCGGACCAGATTGATTTGGTGGGGTTTTATGAAAAACCGTTTTTGAAATTTGAACGTCTGCTGGAAACAACTCTGGCATTTGTTCCCTTCGGTTTCAAAGCGTTTCTGAACACGATTCCCGGTTGGCTCAAAACAAAACTGCATATCCCGAAAGCGATCTACGAAGGACTGCATCAGCAATATAAAAAACGCATCATTTTTATTGAACACCACGAATCCCATGCCGCGAGTGCGTTTTTTCCATCCCCTTTTGAAGAAGCCGCTTTTCTGACGGTGGATGGAGTCGGAGAATGGGCGACCGCCAGTTATGGAACCGGCGTGGGGAACAGAATTGAAATTCAGAGTGAGCTGCATTTTCCGCATTCTCCCGGCCTGTTGTATTCCGCCTTTACCTGTTACTGTGGCTTTCGGGTCAATTCCGGTGAATATAAACTGATGGGACTGGCTGCCTATGGTGAGCCGCGTTATGCCGACCTGATCCGAGAGAAACTGATCGACATCAAACCCGATGGTTCCCTGCGCCTTGATTTGTCTTACTTCAACTTCTGTCAGGGACTGACGATGACATCGAAACGGTTTCATCAACTTTTCGGTGGCTTACCCCGGCAACCCGAAACAGAAATCACCCAGCGCGACATGGATCTGGCAGCTTCCATCCAGGCAGTGATGGAAGAAATTCTGATGAAGATGGTCCAGCACGTACATTCGCAGACAAATCAATCGCGACTCTGCATGGCAGGGGGCGTCGCTTTGAACTGTGTGGCAAACGGAAAAATCATGCGGGAAGGTCCGTTTGAAGAAATCTGGATCCAGCCGGCAGCCGGCGATGCCGGTGGTGCACTGGGAGTGGCACTTTTTATCTGGAACCAGTTGCTGCATAAACCACGGCAGGTAAATCCCGAGGATCAGCAGCAAGGGAGTTTTCTGGGGCCCAAATATTCCGAGACAGAAATTCGACAATTTCTGGATGAAACACATGTGGTTTACCACTATGTTTCCGATGAAAGGGAATTGTGCAGACAGGTCGCAAGTCACATCGCATCCGAAAAAGTGGTGGGCTGGCTGCAGGGACGCATGGAATATGGACCGCGGGCACTGGGGGGCAGAAGCATTTTAGGCGATGCCCGCAGCGAAACAATGCAGTCCAGAATGAATCAGAAAATCAAGTTTCGAGAATCATTTCGTCCGTTCGCACCCTCTGTTTTACAAAACAGGGTCGAAGCGTATTTCGAATTTCCCGCTCACACCTCCAGCCCGTATATGTTGCAGGTTACCGATGTTCAAAAACATCAGCGGAGTTCCCGATTGCCAGAGACAATACAACTGACGGGTTTTCAGCAGCTGAATCTTTGCCGCTCGACAGTTCCGGCGATTACACACGTTGATTATTCTTCCCGCCTGCAGACCGTCGACGAAACCCGTCACGGCCGTTATTTCAAACTGATCTCGGAATTTGAAAAATTGACGGGTTGTCCTTTAATCATTAATACCAGCTTTAACGTGCGAGAAGAACCGATTGCCTGCAGCCCACAGGATGCCTGGCACTGTTTTATGACTACAAATATGGATGTACTGGTGTTGGAAAAATTTATCATTCTGAAATCGGAACAACCCCAGGCACGGATATTCGAAGACGACCAGCATCTCGAGCAGTTTGCCCTCGATTAATCGTTCAACTGACATTGACTCTGAATAGAATTACCCAAAAATGACGCTTACCGAAATCAACTGGAATCCAAATCAACGCGAGTTAAGAATCTTCGCGGTCGCGCTGGCATGTCTTTTCTGCTTCATCGCAGCTTTCGTTTATAAAATAACGGCGTCGATTTCGGTTGCAACAGGCATGGCAGGACTGATCATTCTGCTGTTGAGCTATGCTCTGATTTACCCAGATGAGATCAAGCCGATTTATCACTGCTGGATGGTTCTGTTTTATCCTGTCAGATGGATTGTTTCCTGTCTCTTGATCGCTGTGGTATATTATTTCGTCATATTCCCTATCGGCAGCATGTTACGTTTATTGGGCCATGACCTTCTCGACAGTCGTTGCGATCCAGAGGCGGAATCTTACTGGAAAGCAAAAAAAGTCATCCGCAAGAAAGAAGATTATTTTCGGCAGTTTTAATTTCCGATTCAACCAGACTGAATCGATAAGCAGTAATTTACGGGCGAAAATTATGGCAGATCAAATAGATTCCAAACAGTCCCCAGCAGACGAAAACCCGACTGAGTTTCTGACTCTGTCCGAGGGTACATCGCCGGGCATTCTGGCGGAATTCTGGGACTATTTATGCCACAACAAGAAATGGTGGTTAGCGCCGATTATCATCGCGCTGCTTTTAATCGGGTTGCTGATTCTCATCAGCGGCAGTGCCATCGCACCGTTTATTTACCCGATCTGACTGAAGCTCCCGGCATACAAGACGTCGAGAGCCGGAGATGATTGCAGCCGCCACTTGTTGACTTACGAGAACCCGTCCCATTTAACAATAGTGTCATCTATCTGGTGATCCTCGATCCGTACGGATCTGAAGAAGCGACCGTAAAGCTGGAAACAGGCTAAACGTTTTTCGAGAGTTGTTTACTTTTTGTCTGCCGGTTTCGTAACTGTGACTGTGATGAGCTTCGACCAGACGGCGAACTTGTCACTACTGGCTGCCGCTTTTGATTCCGTCGATTTCGCTGTGGCAACTACTTTTTTCAGTACATTTTCAGCGCGTATGAGTTTCTCACCTGCCTCTTTTGCGGCTTTGACTGCCGTGTCGTAATCCGATTGCGCCTGTTTCAATTTCGCTTCCGATTCCGGGCCGGCTTGTGCCGTTTTCTGTCTGGCTTGATCAAGCACGCCCTTTGATTTATCGACGTCCGCTTTTGTCTGAGTGAGATC
Organism: uncultured bacterium; assembly: GCA_963974925.1. Taxonomy (GTDB): domain Bacteria; phylum Planctomycetota; class Planctomycetia; order Planctomycetales; family Planctomycetaceae; genus Gimesia. Next base: position 15,326 of record CAXBFD010000054.1, read on the forward strand.
CGACTTGATTTGCACGATCAGGTTCTCAATGCGTTTTTGCTCGGCGGCTGCCTGAACGCTGGCTGGCAGGTTATGGCGATATTCTGTGACGCCAACTCCCATGAGCGCAAACTGATACCGCCCGGGTTCAATCTGAAAATTACCATTCGGTTTGAAGTCAATTATCAGTTTTCCCTCGGTTTCATTCTCTGCGATATTTACCGTGGGGGGGCTGCGTAACAGACCGAACAGTTCATACGGTTCGATCGTCAAATTTCCTTTTCGCGTTTTGCTCTGAGAGACCTTGATCGGGATTTCGAGTTTCTGGTTGAGTTCAATCGTCCATTCCTTGTCTTCTGCAGGCGCGATGATGACTGGTGCTTGTTCGTGTCCGTTGACTGCAAGAGGTGTGCGCATGGTGAGCCGGGAGCGAACGCGGATCGAATCGGCAAAAATATGCCCCCAGATCAATGAAGCAAACTTTGCTTCGCGAACCACCTGTTGTTTATTGATCTGAGCTGTTCCCACAATTCTGATCTCACCCGCCCAGGTGTTGGCTGTTGGATCGGCCGAAATCACGAATATGCCTCGATCTGTTTTTCCACTGAGCGTCAAAGGCTCTGCCGAGACGCCTTCCGGTAAGTTCTCCGCCGTGATTACGATGTCGCCGGTAAATCCATCCTGGCGAGGTGCGACGATCCGCACTCCCCAGTTGGCGCCCTGTCGTAATAGCGGGGTGACTGAGTAACCCGTTCGACCGGAAGGCAGGGGACGTTCCGTAGTGGCGATCAATTGAAAATCAGGTTTGGGTTCTCGAATCGCCAGCCGATAAATGTCAGCAGAACCGCCCCCCCCAAACTGATTCAGCACTGTGACGGCGTAGTCGCCATCCTGTTCCGCCACAAACGAAACCGCGGCATCGTTCGAGTTGAGATTGATGGCATCTTTGTTATCGACGCTGAAGAAAGAGGGTAAGTCGTCGTTTTCAGTGATCTTCTTAAGAACGACTTCTCCTGTTTCTGATTTCGTAATCTGGTGGATTTCCAGAAAGGGGTCAACCTGGGAATTCATACGGTCCGAGATGACTTCGACGCAATAGGTCTTGCCTTTTTCTGCGTGAAAGTGAAATACATCTTCGTCATCGGGTTCATCGAATCGTCCGGCAATTTCCACAGGAATCGAAACGGTCTGTTGCTCTAACTGTGCAGATTCAATCACAACTGGTCCGGTCGCAAAACCAAGTTTGACAGAGTTGGAATTATCAAGCTGGTAATCAAAACCGTACAATAGACCCTGTCGGGGAGTTCCGGGCTGGAAACTGGCAGGGGGTGTGGGAACTTCAGGTAATGAGATTTCCACTTCGACCGATTCCAGTTTCTGGCCATTTCGATAAACGGATTTTCCAAAACTGCCGCCGGGTAAATTGCGACCATAAACGGTGTAGGTATTTCTCGATCCGGGTTCGCCTGCAGGCGGGAAAATAAAATCGATGTGCGGTTGATCGGAAATACTCAGGCGATAAAAGTGATCTGAACCACCCCGGTAGAGAATATCGGAGATCGCCAGATAGAATTCGCTGTCCTGTTCCGGATTGATTTCGATGAAAGGATCACGGCCATACCAGTCCCGATTGCGGGCAATTTCGCGTCCCTGGGAATTATAAACCACGATCTGACCATCGAGCCGGGAATCAATCCGTTCTGCCGTCAGTTCGATGAGAACTCTTTGACCGGAAGTCGCTTTCAGTTTGTACCAGTCGATGCCCCGTGAAGGAACATTGCCGGTGATGACCGAATTCAACTCAACAGGCATTGCCGTTTCCCGAGTTGTATGGTTCCCGGATTCGAGAATTTCCCGGCTATCCGCGGCCGCCACAACGAAGGGCCTGGCAGTAGACAACCCAAAGTAAGAAACCGCACGTGTTTCGTAGATTCCCGGGGGAACATCGGGAGAGACTGTCACATTGAATTTTGAACCTTGAATACGAGCTTGCGGAAAGAATTCATCCGCGGGTAACAATACTGGTTTTGCCGTGATTCCCGGATGTGTGAAACGAAGTTCAACAGCTTCTTCCAGATTCTTACCGGACAGGGAGACTTCAACGGTTTTCCCCGCCTGTGCAGCAAATGGTTGAATACGCTGCAGGTCAGCGGTTGGCAACTGGGCAGAAGCAGCCTGTTGGTAAGTCAGAATCAGCAACACGATTAAGAAACAACGGACGCTCAGTTTCATTTGTTTGATCGACTTCATGTTCAATTCATTCGTTGCATATTAATGGTTGAATAAAAATTCTTTTGTATTGATCACAACCCAGATAATATCTTCGTAGGCTTCTTTTTCGGCCTGTTCGGTCGACGGCTTTTTGGGATCGGCTTCTGCCAGTTTTCGCTTCTTGTCCAGATGCGCCAAAGCAGTGTCGAGTTCTGTCTGTGTTGGCTGGCGGGATAATGTGTGCAGATAAAGTTCACTGATATGCGTACGGTGGTCCTTCGTTTTGTCGCGTGCCAGTTGGACCGCCCGGCCATCTGGCGCCGAGAGGAGTTTCTCCATCGTATCTGAATTGATTAAGTGCAAACTTTGCGCAAGGTCGGCATTGGCAGTCCGTTCGCATTCACAGGCGGTATCCATTTGCGGGCGACCAAAAACACGCAGGAAAAATGATTCCACATTGGCCGAGTCATCCGGTAACGCGACAGCACGGGCTCCCACCGGTTGATGGTTGAAATGATTTTTCGCTCCAGCGGCATCATTCATCGCATCCAGCATGATTTCAGCTGAGAGTCGACGCGGGTAATAGCGTGCGTAGTTCTGGTCGTCATCCTGATTGGATTGGTTCGGGAATGAACTGAACTGGTAGGTGCGGCTGTTACAGATGGTACGGCAGAGTTGTTTCAAGTCGTACTTCGATTTGACAAAGGACTCTGCCAGTTGATCCAGCAAGGCCGGGTGTGTTGCCGGATTCGTGACACGGATATCATCTTCCGGTTCAACAAGCCCTCGACCGAAAAAGTGTTTCCAATATCGATTCACAAGAATCTTGGCAAAAAAAGGATTATCCGGCGAACTGATCCAATTTGCCAGATCGATTCTCGGGTCGCGTCGCGCCGGGATCTCCAGCGGATCACCATCAAGGGGCGTTGGTTTCAGTTCTTGATCCGTATTGGGATTTTTTGCGACAGCAACAATTCGTTTGTGATAGACAATGTCATCTTCCGGCAGTTTATAAACTTCTTTGCGACCGATGGTGGTAAAGAAAGCCTGAAATCCGTAGAAATCGTCCTGGCTCCACTTTTCATAGGGATGGTGGTGACACTGAGCACACTGGATACGAACTCCCAGAAAAACTTGAGCAATATCTGACATCTGGTCTTTGGAGTCTTGAACGGCCCGATACCAGGAAACGGCGGGATTCGTGCCCGGTTTGCCACGCGCTGTGACCAGCTCCGTGACAAATTGATTGTAGGGTTTGTTGGTGGCGAGGCTGGTTCGAATCCAGGCGTGAAACCCGAACGTTTCCCGCGCGATCTGTTCCAGATTGCCACCCGCTTTGTTACGTAAGATTCCCGCCCATTTTGCGGCGAACAGATCTGCATAACCCGGACTGTCTAACAGATCATCAATTTTTCGAGCGCGTTTATCAGGTGCCTTATCTGATAAATAGACCTGTGTCTGTTCGAGGGTTGGAAGTCTGCCCGTGATATCTAATGTCGCACGTCTCAGAAACGTCGCATCATCACACTCTTCAGACGCAGGTAACCCTAAAACTTTCAGCTTTGCAAAAATATGCTCATCAATAAAATTTGTTGGTTGCGGCAGATTCGGTGTGGGCTTGCCTAGTGGAATCGTCGCCATGAATACCGCGACATGCTCCTGAAAGCGAACCATCACCGATGTCGTGCCTGTGAATTCCTTGACCTGGACCAGACCATGCTCATCTACCTCAGACATCTTGGGCTGATTTGGCTTATATTCCGCGACGCGCGTGATGTCTTGCGTTGAGCCATCAGAGAAGAATGCCGTCACAATCAGTTGCTGAGCAGACTGCTGCTGAAGTACCCGGTCTTTGGGGTAGATTTCGATTCGTTTTACGATCGGGTCATGTTCCGGGTCATATATCATCCCTTCCTGAATCCAGCGGCTGATCAGATTGAATTCGGGGCCATCCGGTTTAAATCGACTACCACCCCCGTGCGGTATGCTGCCGGTTGCTTTTTGCAACAGTAAACTCATTTCCGGTGCCGCCGGATTCACGCGACGCCCCAGAGATTCTTTTGTGATATACTCAAAATCATTTCGCGGCTCGAAGCCGAGTAAAGAAAGATGGAAATTATTTTTTCCCGTGGGGGTACCATGGCAGGCACCACTGTTACAGCCTCCCCGCGTCAATTGGGGAATCACGTCATTATAAAAGTTGACGGGACGCTGCTTCTCAAACGAAGTGACCCGGACAGTGAAGGCTGCAGGGGCTGCCGACGACACCTGCGCAGTGATGGTTGCCTCGCCATTCGCAAGCGGAGTCACGTAACCCGTTTTGCTGACCCGAACGATTCCCTGAGGCGCCACCTGATAATTGACTTCCCGCGTCACATCTCGAATGAGTCCCGTTTTTTCTTCCAGCGTGACCAGTAGCTGTTGCCGCGCGTCCGGGTCAGTTAATTCGATGATTTTTGCCTGATTCGGGAGGAATCCCACCAGCTGCGCGGCTGATGAAACGCCTGGATTCAAAAGGAGCAGGGCTCCCAGACAGGAAGCCAGGAATTGGAATGAGCGTATTGATTTCATCGATTTTCCCATTGTTTCGCGACAAACGGAATCGCTAATTGAGAATAAAAAGAGACCTTTTTGTGATTGTAATGTTGAACCGGCAACATTACGGGCTGGTTTCAAATATGTCTAAGTTGTCTACCAGTCTCTGTTTAACGACATTTTTTCGGATTTCAATTTTTAAAAATTGCAAGATTCAAAAATAGATTGAACTTGTATTTCCATTCTAAACGATGCAATATACATTACAATACGTTGATGTGTACATCTTGGAAAATTCCAAACGAGTTTTTTTCGATTGGGTTGATGAAATGAGCAATAAGTCCCGAAAAGGTCGCTGTGCTGGCCCGATGAAACGACGTACGTTCCTTGAAGTAGGTGGTTCAAGCATCCTTGGCCTGGGAATGAATGATTTTCTCCGCCAGCAGGCTCTTGCGAAAGCGATGGGAGATTCTACTGATGATACATCGGTGATCTTCGTCTGGCTTCCCGGCGGTCCGCCTCACATGGAAACCTACGATATGAAACCCGGAGCTCCGGCGGAATATCGGGGTGAGTTCGGCCCGATCCGAACAAACGTGCCTGGTCTCGATGTTTGTGAAATGCTGCCACAACATGCAAAAATCGCCGATAAATTCAATTTGATTCGTTCGATTCACCATGAGTTTGCCGATCATGGTGGCGGGCATAAGCGATTGATGACAGGCCGTGTTCCTGCCACTCCTGTCGGAACAGTCAATGACGCACCTGCCGTCAGTACGATTGTGAAAAAAATGCTGCAAAAAAATGGCAATGAAATGCCGGTGTGTGTATCTGAAGTTGATGGCTCGCGTGCCTCCATCGACACCTTTGCAATGGGGCCCGCCTATCTCGGTCCTTCATCAACTCCCTTTATGGTCGCCGGCGATCCCAGCGATCCGGAATTCAAAGTACAAAACATTGGAGTCAATGCAACGATGGAGGCCCGGCTGGATGACCGGATTGCCATGCTGAAAGGGCTTGACACATTTCGTCGAGACGTTGACAAAAGTGGTTCCATGATCGCCATGGACAGCTTTAACCGCCAGGCCGTTGATATGCTGACGAGCGAGAAAGTACGCAGTGCGTTTGATCTCTCTAAAGAGCCGAAAGAAATCCGCGATCGCTACGGCTGGAACGCTTATGGTCAGCGGGCCATTCTCGGGCGGCGGCTGGTGGAATCGGGGGTGAGGTTTGTCACGATGGTCTGGGAGCATCCATTCCCCGGCAAACCGACACCCAAAACGGCCGCTTACAACTGGGATTCGCATGCCGTCAATGCCCATCTTTTCAAAGATTGTGAATGGCGTTTGCCCCCATATGACCAGGCTGTCTCGGCACTCATCGAAGATCTTTATCAACGTGGTCTGGATCGCAGGGTGCTGCTGGTCGTGACCGGCGAATTTGGTCGGACTCCCAAAATTTCAGTACAACGTGGAACACAAACAGGTGTAATGCAACCCGGACGCGATCATTGGCCGAAAGCAATGTCTGTGCTGGTCTCCGGCGGTGGAATGCGAACCGGTCAGGTGATCGGTGCCACAAACCCCAAAGGCGAATACCCGGTGGAACGACGACTCACCCCGAATGACCTCTGGGCGACCGTTTATCGACATCTTGGAATCGATCATGAGTATATATTACATGATCTCCAGGGGCGTCCGGTGCCGATCTTGCCCTTTGGAAAACCGATTCATGAACTCCTGCCAACGACGGCCTGATACGTATTTTGCAGACATCTGCTGTCTATTCACAGGCAATTAGAGTCGATGTGTGTTAAGCGGGCGCACTGTGCGTTGACTCTCAGGTAATGAGATCGTGGATGATGCGGGCTTCGGGAACGACCGTATGCGGACGATTCAGAGTATCGTACAGCATGTGAAGATGGTCGACGCCCAGTAAACGATAAATCGTCGCCACAATATCGCCGGGAGTGACCGGGCTGTGTGTGGGCGTTGCCCCCGAGCGGTCGCTGGCACCGTATACAAATCCGGATTTGAACCCCCCACCCGCCAGCATGATTGAGTAGCAGGAGTTCCAGTGATCGCGGCCTGCATTGTTGTTGATTTTGGGGGTGCGACCAAAATCTCCCAGTACGGCGACCAGTGTTCGTTCCAGCAGTCCACGCTGTGCGAGGTCTTCAATCAGACTGCTGCAGGCGGCATCAAACTGTGGTAAGAGGGTTGTTTTCAGTGTGTTAAAATTCTGGCCGTGCGTGTCCCACGTGGCATTGGCGTGCGGCGCCCACGACATCGTCACCACGCGCGTTCTGGCTTCGATCAACCGCCGCGCCAGCAGTACGCTCTGCCCGTAAATATTTCTGCCATAACGATCACGCACACTGGCAGATTCTTCGTCCAGCTTGAAGGCCCGTTGTGCCTGATTCGAAGTCAGCAGATCGAATGCCTGTCTCTGGAAATCATCCATAGAAGCCAGCGTCTGATTCGTTTCCGCTCCCAGACCACGGTCGAGTGAGGAGAGTAAACCCCGACGCGCATTCATACGCTCCTGTGCCAACCCTTCCGGCAGTGACAGATTCCGGACATGAAAATGGGGTGCGTTAGGATCATCGAGGACCCAGAACGGATCGTAACTCGCGCCCATGAAACCGGCCAGAAAACCGGGCTGTAAGGGACCGGCGGCACCCTCTTTTGTTTTATAAGGCAGTGTAATGTAGGGGAGCGAGCCCGAGGGCGTTGGTCGTAGTTTTGCGAGCACAGCACCCGGAGAGGGATGATCATCCGGTTTGGCTCCGCCTCCCTGTTCGCCGCGATCATGACCGGTGAGAGCGGCATACACAGCCGCGGCATGCGAATTATTGACACTGTGATTCATTGATCGCACCAGCGTCACATGATGCATTTGTCTGGCTAAATGTGGCAGATGCTCGCACACGTTGACCCCATCGAGCGATGTGGCAATCGGATCGAACTCCCCGCGGATTTCGATCGGTCCGGACGGTTTCATGTCCCACATATCGAGATGACTGGGACCGCCATTCAGAAAAATTATGATGCAGGCATCCGCTTTCGGAGTCAGACCATCGCCGGCATCCAAACCACGGGCGGACAATAATTGAGGCAGGGACATTCCGAGTGTGCCAAGCCCGCCCACACGCAGCAACTCTCGTCGTGATAACCGGCTTCCTGACGTACTGTCATTCATCATCGATATCCTGTTCCTCGAATGCCATCGGTAGAACAACTTGCCATCAATTCCCATCAACTTCGCAGGTATCTTCCATCTGGCTTCAGCCGGGAATCACTTCAGACTCGGACAAACCTTCATAATAACAATGAACGCGTCTTCATGTCCAGTACTTCATCAAATATGACCGTTTTGCTCCCCTCGGTTTCAAATTCGGATTCATTCATAGTGCGCAGGATACTTCGCAGGAGATTGATTTGATCTTCAACAACAAGTGTCTGAGGCATGACCGCGTGACCCAAAAAAGATTTTCATTCCGGACTGACATAAAATAGAACGACTAACATCGCATCTTCAGATTTCATTATCAAGCATGAAGGCACATGAGAGAAGCCTGATGTCGAGCAGATAAACTCGAATGAATCTTATGAGGTCGTTTATTCCTCAAAATTCGAGCAGGCGAATCCGTTTCCCGCACTTGAAAGCGGGACTTCTCGCTTCAGTCTGAAGAGCTATCTGGGTGAGTAGCGAATGTGATTCATGAACTAAGATTCGGCATAATGGTCAGATTCCGCTTAATGGTGATTTTAAGACTCGCGATCTGGCAGATGGCTTAGTTCATTAGAAATGCGGCGTAGATTTGAGAATTTAATTCACCAGAAGAGTACAAAACGAAATTGCCAGAGACTTTATCCCGCGATCGAATAATTTGACATTCCAGGCAAACAGGTTGAACCATCACGTCGTACTAAACCAACTAAGATGATCCTTTGTGTTGATATTTCGAGGATTTTCCAGGCAATCGTGACGGAATCAGTCAATCGCCATGAAGCGATATTGGTCAAACCGTTGATTGCAAACATGTCATTGAAAAAACAACATTCTCAACGGCTGCTTTATGATAAAGCAATCCGATTGTCATCCAGATGCTTTCCCTCAGCGTGTTGGAAGTTCACTGCCTTTGCACAGACTTGAAAGGGCTCTGCTCTGGCAGAGTTGATCCGATGAAACGACTATACGCGAAGCTGCAACAATGGTTTTCAAAAAAACACTCTACTCCGCGGCGGTCTCGTACCAAAATGTCGCGAAACATGGATTCGCTTGAAGCACTTGAGGTGCGTACAATGCTCGCGGCGCATCCGCTGGCCGATGCGCCTGATGTACAATTTCAGATCGAAGAAGACTGGGGTTCCGGTCGCACCGCCAGCTTAAAGCTCACCAATGATGAATCGGCGGCTTTCACGAACTGGCAACTTGAGTTTGATTATAGCGGCGAGATTCAGTCACTCTGGAATGCCGAGGTCGAGAATCTCGGCGGCGGACGTTATCGCGTTACGCCTCCCAACTGGGATAACACACTGGATGCAGGCGAGTCGCTGACGATCGGTTTTGTTTCCGTTGGAACTCACAGTGAGCCAACCGGCTTCTCCTTTCAAGGTAGTGGTGGTCCGGTAGATCCGGGGGATCCAGATCCAGACCCAGATCCAGACCCTGTAGCTGGCGTTCCTAACAAACCGAGTGTGAGCGTCCTCACGGATTTCAGCTCCGGCGGATACCGTGTCACCCTGAATCTCTGGGCCGGTGCGCCTGCGGACCAGTGGAAGTTGTATGAAAATGGCGAACTGATTCACGAAGCGTCATTGTCGAGCGATGCGACTCCGCAAACGGATAGTCTGCTCATCACGAACAGGGACTACGGTATTTTTCGATATCAGGTCGAGGTCAGCAATGCAAATGGTTCAACCTTCAGCGACGAAGTTGTTTACGTGGCTGGCGGCGCGAGCTTGATCAGCATTGAGGGGGTTGACATTACAGGGCAAGCCTTACAGGCGACCATCGATCAGGGGACCGAAGAGTACACACTGACCTCCTCCAGCGCGTCAACACAGTTCAGTGTCGCGACCAGTAACTCACGGGTGGTGCACGCCGAGATCATCAACGGTAATACGTTGCGGATCACCGGTCTCGAAGCGGGTAGGGCCTCTGTGCGGATTACTGATGCCGAAACCGGTGAAGACCGTTACATCGGGATTCGAGTGCGCACGGAAGAGGGAGAACTGCCGGGGCTGCCGGATTACGTCACGATCGGTTCAGTGAGCGAAGACACTGCCGGCGATCTGGCATTCTGGCAGGATTTTGACAGCGATGAACCTTTAACCAACAAATATGTTGACTCGCGTTATATCTATCTCAATGGCGGGCCGATCAGTGGCTGGCGCAGTTGGGGCCCAGACCGTGTGACCAGTTACGTTCGTGAAAGTCTGAAACTGGGAATGATTCCGCAGTTCGTTTACTACAACATCCCTGACGGCGGCGAAAGCTATACGACCGATCTTGAGCACATCGGCAGTCAGTCTTACATGGAAAGCTACTTCCAGGATCTGAAATACGCGCTGGATGCCATTCGTACCGAAGCCGGTGACGAACTGGTGCAGATGATTCTGGAGCCTGATTTTATCGGTTATCTGATGCAGAACGCCGATGCGCCCGCCAGTGCGATTTCGGCGATGACGAGTGCAGCCTATAGCAGCGGCGTATTGCAGGAGGGCGTTGATCCACAGTTCGATAACTCGGTAACGGGACTCATTCAGGCGATCAATTACACGATTAGTCATTACGCTCCTAACGTGGAGTTTGGCTGGCAATTTAATCTCTGGGCTTCGCCAGGAATTGAAACGCCGATTCCGGGAACGGGAATCGTACATCTGACTGATACGCTGGGTGTGGAAGCAGGGCGTGCCGCGATTGCCCGTGAAGCCGAACTGATTGCCGAGTATTACATCGACGCAGGGATTCTCAGCTATGGAGCGGACTTTATTTCGCTTGATAAATACGGTTTGGATGCGGGTGCGCAGAATGGCGCAGCAAGTAACCCGGAAGCCAGCACCTGGTTCTGGAACAGCGATCATTGGAATAATTATCTGTTGATTGTCCAGACACTGACGGAAACGACGGATCGCGAAATGATCCTCTGGCAGATTCCCGTCGGACATATCAATAACAGCCTCGCCGAGAATCCGTACGACGAAAGTGGAACCTTTGACCCACTGACCAATACGACACGTCAGTACGAAGACTCCGCCCCCACGTTCTTCCTGGGTGATACGTTCACAGCGACCGGCGATCGTCTGGATTACTTTTCAACGAATGATTTTGGGGATGAAAAGCTGACCGTTTCAGGAAATACCATCACCTGGGGCTCGCATGTAGAAGAAGCGCGTGCAGCCGGAGTGCGGCAGATTCTCTTTGGCGCCGGTGTCGGAATCAGTACCGATTCCATTGGCAGTGAGCCAACCGACGATTACTGGTGGATTACGAAAGTGCAGGAGTACTACCAGAATCCGGTTTCGTTGGAGGGAGGTGTTGTGGATCCTCCGACAGACGTGAAGCCTGTGGTCAGTATCAGTGGAGCGACCGTCACCGAAGGGGGGAGTGGATCGATCCTGGCGACATTAACGGTTTCACTTTCTGCAGCTGCGACCGAGGCAGTTACGGTTCATTATCAGACATCCAACGGAACGGCCATCGCTGGTGAAGATTATGAAGCGACCAGCGGGCAGGTTTCATTCGCTATTGGACAGACTTCGAAGACGATTACGGTTCGCATTTATGGAGATACACAGGTTGAATCCGATGAGCGGTTTTATGTGACCCTCAGCAGTCCCGTGGGGGCGACTCTGGATGATCAGCTTTCGTCTGCCACCAACACGATTCTAAATGATGACGTTTCCAATGAGACGGCAGACGTGACAGTCACTACACCCTTCGAAACGCCCGTCACGATTGCGATTGGTACGTCTACCGGCGACCCGGATTTCGCCAGTCATGTGCAGCAGTATGTGAATGGGACTTTATTTCCCAGCCAATACACGCAGACGCAACTCGACGCAGTCGTGAGCGATTACTATAACCAGTGGAAGTCGGACTGGCTGCGTGTCGATCCCGGCGGTAACGGCTACCGGGTTGTCATGGACTCGCAAGGACGGACGACGTCCGAAGCACAGGGCTACGGCATGTTGATTCTGGCGCATCTGGATGGCTATGATGCGAATGCCAGGGCAATCTTTGATGGTCTGTTCCAATATTCGCGTGCGAATCCCAGCCAGGCGAATCCTGATCTGATGGACTGGGCGCAGCCGGATCCATCCGGAAATAACAGCGCCTTCGACGGGGATGCAGATATTGCCTATGCCCTGTTAGTTGCCGATGCCCAGTGGGGCAGTGATGGTGAGGTTAACTATCGTCAGGAAGCGATTACCATTATCAATGCCATATACGAATCGACCATTGGTCCGGACAGTCATCTCCCCATGCTGGGAGACTGGGTCAATCCCAACGGCGGCCAGCACAACCAGTGGTCCACCCGTACCAGCGACTTTATGTATGGTCACTTCAGAGCTTTTGAAGCTGCTACGCAGACCGGAGCCTGGGACGAAGTGATCGCCGCCACTCAGGATGTGCTGACGAAACTGCAGCAACAGTCGGGCACAGGTCTGGTGCCGGACTTTGTGATCGTCGATTCCGTGAACGGCAGTGTTTCTCCTGCGCAATCTGGTTTTCTGGAAGTCAATGATCAGCATTATTGGTATAATGCAGGACGTGTTCCCTGGAGAATCGGTGCGGATTCGGTTTTGAACGGCGATTCCGTTTCACTGTCGCAGGCTCAGATGTTGTCTGAATTCTTTCAGCAGTCTTCGGGAGGGAATCCATCACAGATTCTGGGCGGTTATGCACTCGATGGAACGCCGCTGAATAACTGGAGCGATCCGTTCTTCCGGGCAGCGGTGGGCGTCTCTGCCATGACTGGTTCAGATGCGGGAGACCAGGCATGGCTCAACTCTGTTTTCGACAGTGTCGCAACGACGCACTCGAATTACTATGCTGATACAGTTTCGATGTTGAGCATGCTGGTAATGTCGGGGAACTATATCAGTCCCTCGTCCACACTGGGGGGGAACACGTTATTACAGTCCTTTACGCAGCCGGATCATGGGCAGGTCGTCGATAATCAGGATGGGACGCTTACTTACACGCCGACTGATCGTTTCTCTGGTGCTGACAGCTTTACTTATACGACTGTTGCAGAATCAGGTAGCATCATCACGACGACTGTGTTTGTTACCGTCGAGCCGTTTGTTGTGATCATCCCTGAAATATCCATCAACGATGTGACTGTGACGGAAGGTGATAGTGGCAGTTCACAAGCCGTGTTTACCGTCTCTTTGGATCAGCCGACCATCGAACCGGTGTTGGTACAGTATCATACACAGGATGGCACCGCGATTGCCGGCGTGGATTACCAGGCCGTAAGTGGCCAGCTGATCTTTCAGCCAGGGGAGACTACGAAAACTATTTCGGTTTCAATTCTGGGTGACACTACGCTCGAATCACTTGAAGGGTTCCAGGTCGTACTTGATCAGGCGGCCGGTGCCACACTGTTTTCAGCCACAGGTAGCGGTTGGATTCAGGACAACGATGCCCCGGCACCGCTGGCTGACGTCGACTTTGCTGTGGTGAATGACTGGAACAGTGGATTCCAGGCATCGATCGAAATCAGCAACGAGAGTGACGGTGCCTGGGAAGGTTGGACATTGCAATTCACATTCGCTGGCGACATCACGGACATTTGGAATGCCGAGATCATTTCGCACGTCGGCAATACCTACGTCATTCGCGGTGCATCCTGGAACAGGGGCATTCCTGCGGGAGGTACAACCTCTTTCGGTTTCATCGCTACTCCGGGGGGACTGGAAAGTCCCTTCTCTGACTTCCTGTTGAATGAGAGCTCGATTTAGTACCTGGCAGCCATTTCTGATTGCTTAACGTTTTGAAGTGGGAGAAATAAAACAGGCCTTCGCCACATGACGAAGGTCTGTTTTTATGCCACCACAGGGGAGCAGCGCATGGCACGCGCGGACAGAGAACGCTGCCGCCGTTACTATTAATCATCGGCGTACGTCCAAACTCGCCCCAATATTGACGGTTGTGTCTTCCGCCCTACCACGCTGATGCAAGTCCTCAATCAAGGCCGTGATGGCCTGATCAAAATCGGGAGAATTCTCTTTGAGGAACTTGAAATTACGACGATGCCAGACCCAGAAACTGTAACTCGGGGTTACGCCGCGCGAGCAGAAATTGTTCGTTTGGTCGCGGGGCAGCGTTGCGGAATCACGTGACAGGTAGTCTGTTTCCGCAAGTTCCTGTGTGATTCGAAAAACAGATGCCAACGGATAACCTGACTGCGCTGTTAATTCCGCAATGGTTGCGCAGAACCGGTGCTTCTAAAAGATTTCCAGAAAGAACATACCGCGGGGGAGATTCGGCACAGTAGTTTTTTTGTTTCAACCAGCTTCAATTCGGTGTTTTTGAATTCCATGTTGGGTTCATTCCATTGCCCATCAAAGAATCGCGAGCGGAGAAAGAGGTCTCTCCTTGAAAGTTCATTCATATCGGAATACGATAACTGTCACCTGCAAAAAAGCTTGTTTCGTCCGACGCTCAACTTTTTGGAGATAAAGCAAATGGCTCGGCTCTCTCTCGCGATTTTTACCAGCTTGCTGATCGTCACTTCAGGTTGTGGAAGCTCCACTTCCGATTCGTCTTCGTCATCCGACGGCAAATTGAAAAATTCCACTCCCGCCCCCATCCAAAGTAAAGGGATCATCGGCTTCTCGGCTCTTGAGTTAACCAATCCCTTTTTCAAGGTGATCGCGGATCACATGCAGGAAGAAGCGGCTCAACATGGCTACGAATTGATTGTGCTCTCTGCTGAACGAGACGTGAAAAAGCAGGCCGACCACGTTGACCAGTTTCTGGTGAAGGGGGTCTCGGCTATTATTTTGAATCCCTGCGATTCCAATGGAATCGGACCGGCGATTAAAAAGGCAAATGACAAAGGCATCCCGGTTTTTACCAATGATATCAAATATGATGGCGATGAAGGTGAGGTCGTCTGTCATGTGGCAACCGACAATTATCAGGGAGGTAAACTGGCTGGTGAAGCCATGGTGAAACTGCTGGGTGATTCCGGAGGCAAAGTGGCAATTCTGCATTTCCCACAAGCGGAATCGTGCCAGCTTCGTGTCAAAGGGTTTCATGAAATCGTGAATGCACATAATGACAAGACTAAAAATGCTGAAATTGAAGTTGTGGCGACGCTGGATGGTGGAGGAGTCCGCGACGAGGGTTTCAAGGCAACGAAAGATGTGATTGAATCGAATTCCGATCTGGCCGCGATTTTTGCCATCAATGATCCGTCCGCGCTGGGCGCGCGAGCCGCCTTGGAAGCGGCCGGCAAAGCAGATCAGGTTACGATTATTGCCTTCGATGGGCAGAAGATCGGTAAGCAGGCGATTCTTGAAGGTAAAATTCTGTGCGATCCGATTCAGTTTCCTGATCGGATCGGTAAAACGACGATTGAACAGATCATCAAGTACTTTAATGGCGATAAAGTAGAGCCTGAAATCCTGATTCCTTCGAAACTTTACTACAAAGAGGACGCCCAAAAAGATCCTCTGCTCAAAGGGTAGGACTGCATGTCATTACCTCCCCCCGTTGCGGAATTACCTCTACTTGCCATGCAGGGCATTGAAAAGTCCTTTCCCGGAGTCCGCGCCCTCGGTGGAGTTGACTTAACATTGGAACGGGGAGAGGTGCTGGCATTACTGGGAGAAAATGGTGCCGGCAAAAGTACGTTGATCAAGATGCTTGGTGGAGCGCAATTGCCGGATGCAGGTTCGATCTGCATTGAGGGAATTGAAGTGCAATTGATGAATCCGGCAGAAGCCAACGCTGCGGGAATCGGAATTATCTATCAGGAATTCAATCTCATTCCGGGGCTGGCCGTGTGGGAAAACATTTTTCTGGGACGCGAGTCAGGTTTCGGACTGATACGCAGGCAGGATGAACGCCGTCGAGCCGAAGAGTTGTTTGAAAAAATTGGCGTAGTCATTCCAATCGATATACTGTGTGGTGAGTTGTCTGTTGCTCAGCAGCAAATTGTTGAGATCGCAAAAGCGTTGTCACAGGACGTACGATTAATTGTAATGGATGAACCGTCGGCAGCCCTCACACCTGGGGAAGTCGCACGGCTGTTCAATATTATTCGCGATTTGAAACAAAGGGGGATTGGAGTCATCTACATCAGCCATCGTCTTGATGAGATCTTCGAAATATCAGACCGGGTTCTGATACTCCGCGATGGCGCGGTGGTGGGCGAATCGCCGACGGATCAACTCACACGGCAGAAGATGATCGAGATGATGGTCGGGCGTGAGATCAACAATGAGTTTCCGAAACATCATCACCCGATTGGAAAGACTCGACTTGCTGTGAAAGGGTTAAGTCGAGGCAAGGCGGTCCGTGATGTCAGCTTCGAGATTCATGCCGGTGAAATACTGGGGCTGACCGGGTTGGTGGGGGCGGGGCGCAGTGAGACCGCACGGCTGATATTTGGGGTAGATCGTGCTGATACGGGATCGATTCTGCTGGATGGAGCAACGCTTAAAATTCGCACTCCCCGGGACGCCATCCAGGCGGGTATTTGTTTACTCACAGAAGATCGCAAGAGTCAGGGGCTGGTACTGGATGCCAGTGTACGAGAAAATTTTGGTCTGCCCAACCTGGATGCCTTTTCGTCATGGGGCTGCGTCAATCAGAAGCAGGAACGAACTGCCTTCGCGGGTTATGTTGATCGTCTGAATATCAGAATTCCCAGTCAGGAACAGATTGCCCGTAACCTCTCGGGAGGCAACCAGCAGAAAGTGGTTCTGGCCAAGTGGATGGAAAACAACGCAGAGATTGTGATTTTCGATGAACCGACGCGCGGCATTGATGTCGGAGCGAAATATGAAATTTATATGCTGATCAACGAACTGGCCAGTCGGGGGAAAGCGATTCTCATGATCAGCTCGGAGCTGCCGGAAGTGCTTGGCATGAGCGACCGGATTCTTGTGATGCACAACGGTCGAATCACGGGAGAAATTCACGATGTTTCCAATACAACCCAGCAGGAAATCATGGAACTGGCAGTAGTCTGACTTATGACAAAAAAGCATCAATCCCACCGACTCAACAGTCCGTTCATCCGTGACTATGGCATGATATTCATGCTGTTGATTCTGGTTGTACTGTTCAGCGCGCTGACAGTCAGACAACAGCACCCTGTTGGAACGAATGCGGGCG
Source organism: uncultured bacterium (assembly GCA_963974925.1). Lineage (GTDB taxonomy): Bacteria > Planctomycetota > Planctomycetia > Planctomycetales > Planctomycetaceae > Gimesia. Next base: position 32,417 of record CAXBFD010000054.1, read on the forward strand.
ATCAGGTGGCCCAGACGATACTTGCGCAATACGGCAAATCAGCGCGCGTGCTGGTTGTCACTCGCAATACTGCAGAAGATCAGATCTTCGCCGGGGCCGTGGTTGAGAGCTTGAAAACGGGAGGAGCCGACGTGCTCGGACACGTGAGTGGCTCCGCCTTCGATGCCCGCAAAGCGATGGAACTAATCCTTGCAGATGGACAGACAATCGACGCCATTGCTGCCAATGATGTGACTGCAAAATGGACAGTGTATGATCGCTTTCCCTCAGTCGGCTCGGAAAAGTGTGTCACACCGAAACCCTATACATGGCCTAATTTTTTGAAGCTCAGCAATCTGATGGGGGTTGCTAATCAGACTGCGATTTATGCGATCATCGCGATTGGCATGACGATGGTGATCATCACGGGGGGAATTGATCTCTCCGTCGGCTCATTGGTCGCTCTTGCATCGGTGAGTTCTGCGATCTTTATCCGGGATTTATGCGGCGGAACCGAGGCGGGGGTTTTGATGGTCGTGATTGGTATGGGGGCAGGGATTGGCATCTGCGCTTCTGCGGGCGCGTTCAACGGTTTAATGGTAACCGCTTTTCAGATTCCGCCATTTATCGTGTCGCTGGGGATGATGATGATGGCGAGCGGCCTCTCGTTTCGTCTTGCGGAAGGACGATCCATTCCGGAGTTGCCCTCGGCGTTTTTCTGGCTGGGACGTGGCCAGACTTTTGGCGTGCCTAATCCCGTGCTCCTGATGATTGTGCTTTATCTGGTTGCACATTTTGTGATGTCGAGGATGGTCTTTGGACGCTACATCTATTCGATTGGCGGGAACGAAGAGGCAGCGCGTTTGTCCGGGGTTCCCGTTAAACGTGTTTTGCTGGCAGTCTACACGATTTGTGGCGCACTCGCCGGACTGGGGGGAATCATGCTCACATCCCAACTCTCAGCGGGCGATCCGAAATTTGGATTAATGTATGAACTGGAAGTCATAGCAGCAGTTGTGGTCGGTGGCACCTCGTTAATGGGGGGCCAGGGTAAGATCTTCGGCACGCTGATTGGCGCCTTCATTATTGCTGTGATCAAAAACGGAATGAATCTGACTGATGTCGATCCCTTCAATCAAAAAATTGTGCTGGGTGCTGTCCTCACGGCAGCGGTACTGATCGACCGATTAAAGCGTCACACTGGATAATTTGAAGCGAAAGTATGATTCACTTTCAGCTGACGATGATCGAGATAATCTGACGTTATTCTGAGGGAGTCACCGGCGACAAGCGCCGGACACAACTCCGGGAGCAGGTAGCGCGGTTCCCAAATGAGATCAGTATGTTTATGGCTGTCAGACCTGACAGACGCTGCAAATCCTTCAGACTCTGTTTTTGGGCTCGTGTTTTGCGCTCAATGCGCGGGGTTCGCGAAGACTGGGAGTTATTCTTAACTGTTCAGTACCTTTCATCGCCAGCTTTATCGACTGAAAAGCGAATTTAGAGTTGATGGTTTCAATGATCATATTTGAATCTGATATGTTAATGCAGCCAGTGTATTTTGGGAGTTAATCATTTTTACACAACTGTATCAGTAGGTGAATACGTCTATAATCCGTTGTGCTAGATGGGTATAAATATTTAATTTATAAATAAATACATCTGGGTATAGACACAGGACCGCTTGTGTGAATATATAGATTATCCTCTCTTTTTAATCTCATATTTTCAATATCTTACTCAAGCATTTATTCACATCAAGACTCTCTGAAATCACACAATTTGATGAGTTTATTTATCTGGTGTACACCTCGTGAGGGGCACCGTATTTTCGTTTTAGTATCTAAATTATGATGGAGACTCTCTATGAGCACGACTCTACGAAGAAGGGCATTCACATTAATCGAACTGCTGGTTGTGATCGCCATTATTGCCATTTTAATAGCCTTACTTCTGCCTGCCGTGCAACAGGCCCGTGAAGCTGCCCGCAGAAGCAGCTGCAAAAATAACTTCAAACAAATTGGTTTAGCGCTTCACAACTATCACGATACAATGCGGATTTTTCCTCCCGGTTACTGCCGTGCAGGGAGTACTACAGACAATAATTTTATTGGCTGGGGTACCTTCATTCTTCCCTATATCGATCAGGCGAACCTGTATAACCAGATCCAGACCAAGGGAGGCTTTGATAAGTCGTGGTTCGACCCCGCTTTTTCTACGATTGGCACCGTTGAAGCAAAAACGATTCTCCCGGCTTATATCTGCCCTTCAGATCCGATGGGGGGAATTAATACGGATTTATCATCTTATGGAAAATCCAACTATCTGCTGGTTGGTTCGAAATATCCTGCATCGACACCCATTATCGCCTTTGGTCGTAACAGTGCTGTCAGAATCCGCGATTTCACCGACGGTGTGAGTAATACCATGCTGGGGGGCGAACGAACCACGCAAGGTTCGAATAGTGGCGGGATCTGGATTGGGTCAACAGGCCCCAGTGCCGGCTACAAAATTCATGGCGCTCCAGAGTTTCTGTCGGAGTCTACGACTCTGAGATCTACCCAGATCAATGGAACCGTTGATGTCAATTATGGATTCAGTAGTTCGCACGTCGGCGGGGCTCATTTTCTGCTGGGTGATGGCCGCGTCGTTTTCCTGAGCGAAAATATTGACAAAACCACTTACGACCACCTCGCTTCCATCAACGATGGTAATGTCCTGGGAGAATTTTAATCAGGTGTCTGGTTAACCTGATCAGATAGTTCTAAAATTGCCCGGCTTCTTATTTTGGGGAAGTCGGGCTTTTTCGTTTGCAGCAAACGACGACTCAACTGGAAGTCTGAGCCAGTCAGTCACCACAACTATGGCCATTGATGAGCGAAGTAAAATCGCAGGCAAGTCGAAGCAGATGGCAGGGGTTATGCATTTACCTCCTGGCACTCAGCGTACGTCTGCTGTATCTGGTTTCCTGGCTGGATTCTCCTCTGGCGGGACATTTTCGCACGGATCACCAGTTTTATCGAGAGTGGGGTCTTGATATCGCCCGTGGAAGTGGCAGCGCAGCGGAAGCGTTCACACAAGGCCCGTTATATGCGTACTTCCTCGGGTTCTGGTATTGGCTGTTCGACAGCCCCGAAGTATTGATTCTTACCGTTCAGGCTTGCGTGGGCAGCGGAACGTGCCTGTTGATCTATGCTGCTGCAGGCAGGCAGTTCAGTCAGCGCGTTGCCATCATTGCCGGTATTCTTGCGGCTGTGTTCGGGCCGCTGGTGTTTTATGATGTCATGTTGATGAAAACGTTTTTGAGTCCGTTTTTGACTGTTCTAGTGTATTATGCCTGTCTGCGCTATCAGGAACAGCAACATGCGACCTGGGTATTTCTGGCAGGCGTCACGATCGGGCTGGCCATGCTGGTTCGTGAAAATCATGTTCTGTTGCTGATACCCGTGGTCCTTTATCTCTGGCAGAATTCGGATTCTCAGGCGAGCGTGAGAAAAACGCGTTTTAAATCGCTGATTGCAGTAGCGTGTGGATGGATTGTTGTGGTTTTGCCCGTTGCAGTCAGGAACACACTTGTCACGGGTGAAATAATCGCCGTGACGACTGGCGGCGGTGAAGTATTTTATATGGCGCAGGGACCAGTTGCAAACGGGTATTATTCGCCACCTCTTTTCATTCGAACTCATCCGATGTTTGAGCATGAAGACTTTCGCACAGAGGCCCGACAACGCACGGGGCAAACAGATTTATCAGCAGCGGAGTGTTCGCGTTACTGGTTCTGGCAGGGAGTAAAAAGTATTGCCACTGATCCACTGCGAGCCCTGCAACTGACGATCACCAAATTTCAGATTCTGTTAAATGATTACGAAGTTCCCGACAGCGCGTACTACCAGACTACACGGGAATTTCTCAAACTATTGGCCTTCCTGCCCGCCTTTGGATTATTCAGCGGGCTGGGATGTCTGGGACTGATTGTTTCATTCAAACAACGCCGACGGTTACTCCTGCCGATCGGTTTGCTGTTGGCCCACATCGTTTCGATTTTGCTCATTTATAACTTCGGTCGATTTCGCGCGGGGTTGCTTCCACTCTGGCTGTTGTTTGCTGCTGTAGGGATTGACTGGCTGTGGACCGTCTGGACCAGACCTGCCTTCAATCGCTGGCCCAGACTGGTGGCTGTCCCGTTTGTGGTCCTGATCACACTGTTTTGTATGATGCCGCATTCCGGCAGAATTCGGGCAGGTTATCCGGATAATGAAGAAACTTATCGCCAGTTTCTACTGTCGCGACAACAGATGCTTCAGCAGGTGAACCAGCTGCGTGAAAGCGTGAGTCTCGATGATCCAGGGGAAGCAATTCCGCTGGCTTCGGCACTGATGCAGCTGGATCGCTATGAGGAGGCCCGCGATCTTTTGCTGCCGCTGGCGAACAAAGATCCTGACAATTTACAGACTCAGCGTTTTCTCGGAAGCATTTTGACTCAGACCCGGCAGTGGCAGGCAGCCATTGATCATCTGGAACTGGCTTACAAACTGGATCCGACGAGCGCAGAAATCTGTAACAACCTGGGGAGTGCGTATGAGAAAGCTGCGGAAACTTCTCATCGGGAAAACGCAGTCGAATTATGGAAACAGGCAGCGCATTACTGGCAGAAAGCACTCAACCTGGATTCCCGTAATTCTTTTGCACGCTACAATCTCGCACGCAATAAAATACGACTGAACCAGCAGTCAGAGGCACTGGCAGAATTGAACCAGCTACTGCAGGATCACCCTGATTTTGAACTTGCAGAACGAGGGTTGGAGCCTTTGGTGATGATGCCGGATTCAACACTGTCTGCGGAAGAGTTTCAGGCTGCTGCGCACAGTCTGGGAAATCTGGCCCGATTCTATGAACAGACAGGGCGTGAGCGATTTCAGAGGCATGCGCTGCGACTGGCTGAGGTTGCTGCCAGACGCAGTGTAGCGCGGAAATAAAACGCACTACTGGGAGCGGCTGAAAATTCCATAGCGGAGTTCCTCTGTCAGTCGAGTTCTTTCGCCTGCTTCGACGACGGCCGTCAGCGTGGTTTTTTGTTGTATTGGCCAGATGCTGATTCTTTCTTAACCAGCATTTGTAGTGTTTCTCAGCATTACAATATCGATACGAAATCCTGATTTCATGAAATGTATCTGGTTTAATTGAATCCATCGTTCGTATTTAGCTCTGATTGCTTTATTTTTTAGTCAATGAAGCATCAAACGGCGGGAATCATGATGGAGATCCTGCAGGCATTGATCAGCACGGTTACGAGTAAAGCATTTTTGTCTGAGACACGCGAAGAGGGGGAGCGATGACAGATAATATTAATGCCCGTAGTGTAGCCGGGAAGTTTCGATTGCGGTATTTTGGAAAATCAGATCTTCATCGTTTATACACATAACTGATTTGCCTTACTCCTGTTTTCAGTACAACTATGGGTAGTTTAACTGGCGTGTTGCTGGTGAAATCGAGATGTCAAAATTTAAGATTCAGGACCCGGAATCTGCTCGACAACCCCTCCCTGTAAGGATATAACGGAAGGATGAACCTACGCCAAAACTTTCCTCCTTTTACCTGCCTGTTTAGCCTCCTGTTATCTCTCTTATTCACGGGATGTGAGCGCAGTGATCAGACTCCTGTTTCCAAAGCAGGCGAGGCGCTACCGGTATTGGATGTTGAGACAATAGAAGTGTCAGAGGATAACTGGCCGCGCATCATACGAAGCCAGGGGAGTCTGTTTCCCGATGAAGAAGCAACGTTGGGAATTAAAGTCGAAGGGCGTGTTTTTGAAGTCCACGTTGATCTGGGAGATGTCGTTAAGCCTGGCGATCCTCTGGTGACTGTAAATCAGGATGACTTCAAACTGCGAGTGAAACAGGCGGAGGCTCAGCTGGCTCAGGTACGGTCAGCCGTAGGATTGAAACCCGGCGATTCCGTTGAGAAACTGGTTCCCGAAAACTCGCCGCCTGCTAAAGAACAGCGGGCAGAGTGGGACGAAACGATTGCCAACCTGAATCGTGCCCGTGTCCTGTTCAAGCAGAATGTAATGGGGCAGGCGGAATATGATCAAATTGTGTCACTCGAACGTGTGGCTGCTGCCCGCTACGATTCAGCGTTAAATGGCGTTCGGGAAAAAGTAGCGAGTATCGCCGTACAGCAGGCACTGCTGGACTTAGCCCGGGAAGATTTGAACAATACTGTTTTGAAGGCGTCTTATACTGCGGTGGTACAGAAACGACTCGTCGCACCAGGAAGCTACATCAAAATGGGGGACCCGCTGCTGGTGCTGGTACGGATTGATCAACTTCGTTACCGGGGAACGGTTTCCGAACGTTTATCAACTTTATTGAAAGTTGGACAACCGATTGATTTGAAGATTGAATCGCTGGATCCAATTAAATCAACGGTGACACGCATTAGTCCTTTTCTGGATCAAATGAGCCGTGCGTTGTTGTTTGAAGCAGTCGTGGATAATTCCCAGCGCACATTACGCGCAGGGTTGTTTGCGGAAGGACAGATCGTCATCAATCCCGATCAGAAGTCGATAGTGGTTCCGCTGTCAGCCGTTGTGCAGTTTGCCGGAACGGAGAAAGTCTGGAAAGTCGTTGATGGTCAGGTGAAGCTACAGGAAGTTTTGCTGGGAGCACAGCGGGGAGATCGAATTCGTATCCTGGAAGGTTTAGAACCAGGAGAAGTGATCCTGCGAAATGCCAGTGAAGGGCGTTCCGGAATTCTCGCAGATTTGAAGCCATTGCCGAGCAGTCCACAGAAAACTCCGTTATGAACACGTACTGCCAGATAAGATATTGTAAAAACCCACGATTGCTCCGGTCTGCCTGCAGGCTGTTTCCCAATTGCAACCAAAACAGGAAATCAGATTCTGCATTCATGTAAAGGGTATCGACTTTGTACTGGTTAGCAGAAGTTTGTGTGAAGAGGCCTGTGTTTGCATTAATGCTGATTATGGCATTAGTGGTTTCTGGGCTCGTGGCTTTTCCAGAGCTGGGCGTGGACCGGTTTCCCAATATCGACATGCCGTCCATTTACGTTCGCACAAATTATCCCGGAGCCGCGTCACAGGAAGTGGAATCGGAAGTCAGCGCGGTCATTGAAGACGCGGTTGCCACAGTCGCCGGGATCGACGAACTGCGTTCGATCTCGCGTGATGGCCGTTCATTTGTGATTATTACCTTCAATCTGAACCGCAACGTCGATGCCGCGACGCAGGACGTACGCGATGCGGTATCGGGGGTGATGAATCTGCTGCCTCCGAATATTGACCCTCCTGTCGTTCAAAAACGCGATCTGGAATCGTCTCCCATCATGACACTGGCAGTTTCAGGGCCACGCACTCCGCGGGAGTTATATCTGTTTGCTGACCGCTACGTGAAAAATGTGATCGAATCCTCGCCGGGTGTCGGAGAGGTACAAATCGCCGGGGCGGCGGACCGGGCTGTGAAGGTCGATATCGATTCAGCGCGCCTGGCCGCTTATCAGATGTCGATCCTGCAGGTGCGCGATGCGCTGGTCAGGCAGAATACCGAAGTACCCGGTGGTCGCCTGAATCAGGGATTTCGGGAACGGTCATTGCGAACAATGGGGCGCGTCGCAAATGCTGATGAATTTCCCGATCTGGTTGTGGAAACCGTCAATGGTACACCCGTACGACTGGCCGATCTGGGGACCGTGATTGATGACACGAAAGAAGTTCGCACCATTGCGCGACTCAATCAAAAACCGGCGGTAGTACTCCAGATTCAGAAACAGTCCGGCGAAAATACGGTCGCTGTCGTGGAAAATATCAAGAAAATGCTGCCACGCAGTCAGGAACTGCTGCCTGATGATGTCACAGTCAGTATTATTCAGGATCAGTCCCGGTATATTGTGACCGCGTTGCATGAACTCGAACAACACCTGGTCTCCGGCAGTATTCTGGCCTGCATTACCGTGTTGATTTTCATGCGTTCCTGGCGATCCACGGTGATCGCTTCCGTGGCAATTCCTGCATCGATTATTTCTACATTCGCGTTTATGAAACTGTTCGGTTTTACCCTCAATAACGTGACGATGCTGGCTCTGGTACTGATGGTGGGGGTGGTGATCGATGATGCGATTGTCGTGCTGGAGAATGTGTTTCATTGCATTGAAGAAAAAGGGATGACACCCCGCGAAGCTGCAGTTGTCGGGACGAAAGAAATCGGTCTGGCCGTTCTCGCAACCACAATTTCGCTGGTGATTGTTTTTCTGCCGGTTTCTTTTCTGTCGAGCGTGACCGGGCGACTGCTGTTTCAGTTTGGTTTGACGGCTACTGTCGCCATCCTGGTTTCGATGCTCGTCAGCTTTACTCTAACGCCGATGATGTGCAGCAAACTGTTACGTCCCGAAATGCCAAGTCCGGATGGTCCTGGCTCCCGTTCCGGGTTTTACCACATTGTGGAAACAGCTTATTTGCGGATCCTGAAACTCTCGCTCCGGTTTCGCTGGCTGGTGCTGGCGGTTTCCGTATTGGTGATTCTGAGCAATTATCCGCTGTATCAAATGGTCAAACAGGATTATATTCCGTTGAATGTGGACGAATCGGAATTCGAAGTGCGTCTGGAGGCGCGGCAAGGGGCGACACTGCAGTCCATGAATCAGGTGATTGACCGGACAGAAAAGGAGCTGATTAATACAAAAGGCGTGGAAACGCTGCTACTGACGGTAGGCTCAGGAGGTTTCGGTGATGTGAATCGGGCGAATATCTTTGTGAGGCTGGTCGACAGTGAACAACGTACCTTTTCGTTCGGACGTTTTTTCAGCGGATTACTCCACGGCGATCTATTTGCGGCATTTGAGGGTAACTTTTCACAGCGTGAAAAGATGGCTGAGGTAAGAAAGAAGCTCAAGACGATTCCCGATATGCGGATTTCTGTTCGAAACCTGACTTCATTACGTCAGGGGGCCCCGGTGG
>CAXBFD010000055.1:0-41040 GCA_963974925.1 uncultured bacterium
TACTTGTACTCTCTCCCGTTTCGCCTATCATAGTGCCCATACTCGTCTTAAAATATGCGGTACGCGCTGTAATCCGTTTTGAACAGATTCTGCAGATTCCGAACTGTAATGAGGCAACTCATTTCAGCGGGACCTGAAATCACGCGGCAAACAGTCAAAATTGTTATGTTTCAGGACAGGTATCACAGAAAAAACCGCCTTAAAAACCCAGTTTAGAACTAACTCGCTTCTTATGCTCCGAAAGAGATCGTAGATGGACACTCAGATTAAATCCGCTCCTTCCCGCTGGCAGTCACTCGCGGACCAGGTTCTGTCCGGTTATCAGATTACCCGCGAAGAAGCGCTGGAAATATTGCAGTCTTCTGATGAGGAACTGCTGGATCTGCTGGCCGCCACCTATCGGGTGCGGCAGAAATATTTTGGCAAACAGGTTCAGCTCTACTATTTAAAAAATGCGAAAAGCGGTCTCTGCCCCGAGGATTGCGGCTATTGTTCGCAGGCCCGCGGTTCCAAAGCGGAGATCCCCAAATACCGCATGCTGAATGAAGAAACCCTGATCGCCGGTGCCAGATCTGCCGACGAAGCCAAAGCGGGCACATACTGCATCGTCGCCAGTGGTCGCGGACCGACGGACAAAGAAGTTGCGCATGTCGCTTCGGTCGTGGAAAAAATCAAATCATCCTACGACCTGCGGATCTGCTGCTGCCTGGGCCTGCTAAACGAAGATCAGGCAAAACGCCTGCAACAGGCGGGTGTGGACCGTATCAATCACAATCTGAATACCAGTCGCGAATATTACGAAAAAATCTGCACGACTCATACCTATGAAGATCGCCTGCAGACGCTCAAAGTCGCCCGGGATGCGGGAATGGAACTCTGCAGCGGACTGATTGTCGGCATGGGCGAAACCAAACAAGATATCGTCGATGCGACATTCGAACTGCGAGCCCTGGAAACAAAATCGATCCCGGTCAACTTCCTGAACTCGATTGAAGGCACCTCTCTGGAAGCGGTCGCCGAACTTGACCCGCGCTACTGCCTGAAAGCGCTCTGCCTGTTCAGACTGGCGCATCCTGCTACGGAAATTCGCATCGCCGGCGGTCGCGAAGTCAATCTGCGATCGATGCAGGCAATGGGCCTGTACGCTGCCAACTCCATGTTTGTCAGCGACTATCTGACGACCAAAGGACAGTCTCCTGAAGCCGATTATGAAATGGTTGCCGACCTCGGCTTCGAGGTCATCGTTTCCGGCCATGAGATGGAAGCTTCCGGTGAAGCGCCCGCAATGGCAACACAAAGCGAATCGTGTTAGTCAGTTAGAAGGATTCAGGCTTTGACAAGCCTGACGTGCTTCCTCAAACCCCTTATGTGGATTGAGGTTGTAAGAAAGCCGGGACATCTTTATGATCCCGACTTCGAAATTAAGTGCGCGCATCACAAAGCAGCCTTAATCTCTGGGAATGGAATCCGTAATCATAAAAGTCAGGGAGCACCTGAAATGAATTCAGGCAGACTGAGCGCCAGCCACTTTTCCGGTGATCCGGCGGCTGGACACGACACAACCCCCACCTTCAAAATTTTCCCCAGCACCGAAGCCGCTCCCTTCGATCATCCCGAACATCTGCTGAAAGGCATTGCCCGCTCGCGCGATTACCTGCTTTCACTGCAACAGGACGACGGATACTGGGTCGGAGAATTAGAGGGCGATTCCATACTCGAGTCGGAGTACATTCTGCTCCTGGCGTTCCTCGGAAAACAATCTTCGGAACAGGCAATCCAGGCAGCCAATTATCTGATGGATACCCAGATGCCCGAGGGTGGCTGGAATATGTATCCGGAAGGGCCAATTGAAATCAGTGCTTCCGTCAAAGCCTATTTCGCACTCAAACTGACAGGCCATGCGCCAGACGCCGACTACATGCAGCGCGCCCGGCTCGCGATCCTGACGGCCGGTGGCGTCGAAGCGGTCAACAGTTTCACCCGTTATTACCTGGCATTACTGGGCGTGATTCCCTATTCCAAGTGCCCGGCGGTCCCCCCCGAACTGATGCTGATTCCGCGCTGGATGCCTTTCAATATTTTTGAAATGTCCGCCTGGTCGCGTACGATTCTCGTTCCGCTCAGCATCCTCTGGGCGTATCGACCTTCGATCACGCTGCCACCGGAGCAGGGGATTACCGAACTGTTTATCGGCGATCCGGCCGCGTATCCGAAAACGATGCCGAAATCGGAAGCCCTTGATTCGCTCAAACAGAAAACCTGGCTCAACTGGCATCGCTTCTTCCAGATCGTCGATCAAGGCATCAAGGTGGTCGAAAATCTGGGGCTCAAGCCGTTTCGCAAAAAAGCCGTCAATAAAGCATATCAATGGATGAAATCCCGTTTCGATCACAGCGACGGTCTGGGCGCGATTTTTCCCCCCATCGTCTGGACCGTCATTGCCTTGAAGTGTCTGGGCGAAGAGGAAAGCAGCCCTGATATTCAGCGCGCATTGCGAGAATTAAACAAATTACAGATCCGGGAAGGCGATCGCATCCGCCTGCAACCCTGCAAATCTCCCGTCTGGGATACGGCTCTGAGTACGATTGCCTTGCGCGAAGCCGGCGTTTCCAATCGGCACCCTGCAATTCGAAAATGTGTCAAATGGCTGCTGTCTCAGGAAGCCAGACAACCAGGTGACTGGGTGAATTCCAGTAACTCCCAAACTCCGGGCGGCTGGTATTTCGAGTTCAATAATGAATTTTATCCCGATATCGACGATACCGCGATGGTCATAATGGCACTCCGCCGCTGTATGCCCAAATCGTTAAAAGACGATCAGTGGCTGACCGATTTTCTGGTCACTCCCGAATGGAATCCGTACGAAGAAACCCTCGACACCGAAGCGATTATCACCGGTCGCAGCGAATCGCGGGAACAGGCCTACGCCGATCTGGAACTTTTGCGGCCAATGATCGGTGCCATCCAGCGGGGGATCCAATGGATGCTGGGCATGCAAAATAAAGATGGCGGCTGGGGTGCCTTTGACCGCGACAATAACCGTGAATTATTTACGCAGGTTCCCTTCGCCGACCATAATGCCATGGTTGATCCGAGTACGGCTGATTTGACGGCCCGCGTTCTGGAAGCCTTCGCCGCTGTGCAACTGCCGATAAGTCATCCGGCGTCTCAAAAAGCCCTGGAATACGTCTGGAGCGAACAGGAGAACGATCACTGCTGGTATGGCCGCTGGGGCATTAATTACCTGTATGGAACCTGGCAGGCCATCACCGGGCTGACACAGATTGGTGTTCCCACTGATGACCCCCGTATTGTCCGTGCCGTTGGATGGCTCAAATCAAAGCAACAACCCTCAGGAGGTTGGGGCGAATCAGCAGACAGTTACGCAGATCCTGCTTTACGCGGGCAGGGCGCTGTGACTCCTTCGCAGACAGCCTGGGCCTTAATGGGACTGTTATCCGGCGGAGAAATTGATTCTGCGGCTGTCAGACGGGGCGTGCATTATCTGCTCGAGACACAAAACGCCGACGGGAACTGGGATGAAGAGCCCTTTACCGGAACCGGCTTCCCCAAGGTGTTTTATCTCAAATACCATCTCTACCGCACCTATTTTCCTTTGATGGCACTGGCCCGATTTGAGCGATTACGTCGCTGATCTCGCGCCCGGTTAAACACTGCGCTGCTCTGGTGCTTTTTCTTATGCACAGAACACCATGTTCGTGTAAAAAAGAAAATATTATCCAAGATTTTTGAAAAAAAAGCCTACGAAACAGGGGATGAAAGCCGTCACAGTGCACACAACAGCACATGCAGAAAAATAATTTCTTTTTTTCTTTAAACTAAGTTTAATCCTTTCTTGTTTCCTCTCCATTGCAGATGTAATTTTTACAGCTGCTCAAACTTACTCTGCTTTTAAGAGTTGAAATATGCTTTTAGCAGGCGCCTCTACACCCCATCGTTTTTCACTGGAGTTATGATGAAGAGAAGTAATGGAACCTCAAAACGCGGGTTCACCCTGATCGAACTACTTGTGGTAATTGCAATCATTGCGATTTTGATTGCGTTACTCCTTCCAGCTGTGCAACAGGCACGCGAAGCAGCTCGGAGATCTACCTGCAAAAACAGCCTGAAACAAATCGGTCTCGCCATCCACAACTACGCTGACACTCACCGTGTATTCCCATTAGGTTATGTGAACCAGACAAGCTCCACCACAGACTTCGGCTGGGGATGGGCCACCTTCATCCTGCCGTTTGTTGATCAGGCGCCCCTGTACAACTCCATCAACCCCAACGGCGGACTGACGCTGCCTGCTGCTGCCACCATTTACAGCTCTACTCCTGCATTACAGACAGCAATTCCCGTTTACCGTTGCCCTTCGTCTGTCGTACCTGTTGTCAACAATCAGCGAACAGACAATGCTGCTACTCCTGCTGGCTACGGTGCTTTAAGCTACCCGGCTGTCTCAGGACATATCGGAGCATTGACTGGCACTAATCAAACTACCTATCAGTACAAAGGCTCGTTCTATCCTCGCAGCAGTGTTCGTTTCCGCGATTTCACCGATGGAACATCTAACACCTTTCTGGTCGGCGAACGTGCTTTCCAGTTTACGGGAACTGTTACACAGCAACCCTATGCTGCCATCTGGGCCGGCGGACGGACTCTCAGTGCTGCAGGTGGGATTGCTTCCAGCCTGGAACAAGACTCGACCGGTGTTGTTTCTGATGCAACACGCATCAATAACAAAACAACTTCCGGTCACCGTGGATTCAGCAGCCAGCACGTTGGTGGTTGCCACTTCCTGTTAGGTGACGGTACTGTCCGTTTCGTCAGTGAAAACATCAACTCCACTGACTACAATGGAACAGCAGCCACTTCTTTAGGAACCTATCAGAAACTTGCCATCATCAACGATGGTCAGGTTCTGGGTGAATTCTAAAGTAAGCTCAAACTAAAAAAGATGTCTCTGCTCAGACTTAGCAGCAGAACAGCAAACAAAAAACAGGCAGGATCTCAACCTATAAAGGGTTGGGATTGCTGCCTGTTTTGCGTTGACCATGGCAAGAAACGAAAACAGAAACAGTGAACGGAATCCCTCCCTGCGAAAATTCTTATTGCACACATCGGGGAAATCAGATATCGTTCCCCGTTGGCTCACTACCTCATGATTTACAACCGGCGTCCTGCAACTGAGCCAATACAAGTTCTGAGTGATTCGGGAGAGAAATTGTTTCTGTTCCTGGTCTGAAGAATTGTGATTCAATGAGTACGAATTCATTTCGCTCATTGGACTTTCCCAGGGAAGGGCGCAGATGCAACGAGTGCAACGTTTCCGAGTCAGGCACGGCCTTACGGTTCCTCTTCTGCACCGGCTTTCTATCAGCCGCCTGCGTCCCCGCTCTCGGTTAATGCGATCGCTCTGTTTCATTCTGATCACCGCTGGTATCCCGGCGTTTTGCCACGCGTCCGAATTTGAAAACTGCGAACAGCTGCTGCGTTCCGGCCAATATCAAACCTGTATCGAAATCGCAGAAGCAGCCATCGTCAAAAAAACCTATGGCTCAGAATGGCCTCTCTGCAAAGCGCAGGCCGAACTGGCGCTCGGGCAATATGTCGAAGCGCAACAAACCATCGACGCGGGTCTGAAACGTTATTCCTGGAGCCTGCCTTTACGGTTTCTGGCTTATCAGGTTTATCAGTTGAATAATCAACACGAAAAAGCGGACGCCTTCCTGACCAGCATTCAAGAACTCGCAAGCCGCTCCGCCTGGCGCTACACCGATGCCGGCAGCCTGGTCGTGTTAGGGCATGCTGCCTTGATACGCAACGTTGATCCCGGCGAAGTGCTCGAATCCTTTTACGACCGGGCCATTAAAGAATATCCCGACCACAGAGACGCCTATCTCGCCAGTGGCCAGCTGGCATTAGCCAAACACGATTACGCTCTGGCGCAGGAAATATTCCAGGCCGCCTTGAAACACATCCCCGATGATCCCGATCTGCTCTTCGGCCTTGCAAAGTCGGTCCAGAACACGGACCCGGATCGTTCCGGGAAGCTGATGGCGCAGACCCTCAGTGCCAATCCCAACCACATTCCCGCCCGTCTGGATCAAGTCGCTCAGTTAATCCACTCCGAACAGTACCCGCTTGCGAAAACCGGTCTCGACCAGATTCTGTCGATCAACCCCCATCACATGGAAGCCTGGTCCCATCTGGCAATCATAGCGCATTTTGAGAACCAGCCTCACGAAGAGACCGCCTGTTACTGGCAGGCGTTAAGCCATCACAGTCAAAACCCCGCCGTCGACCATCTGATCGGTAAAGCGCTCTCCGCACACTACCGTTTCACCGAAGGGGCGACCTACCAGCGCCAGGCCCTTGAAAAAGATGAGTCTTATCTACCCGCGCGAATTCAACTGGCGCAGGATGAACTGCGTCTGGGACAGGAAGTCAGTGGCTGGGAACATGCGTTACAGGCCCATCAACAGGATGGTTACGACACGACCACGTTTAATCTGCTCGAACTGAAAGATCAGCTCGCCAAATTCAAAACGCTGGAAGATGAATGTTTTATTGTCCGCATGGATGCCAATGAAGCCGAAGTGTATGGCCGACAGGTCATGCAGTTGCTGCACGAAGCCCGCACGACACTCTGCGGGAAATACGGCCTCGATCTCAAAGATAAAATCACAGTGGAAATTTTTCCCGATCCGGACGATTTTGCCGTCCGCACCTTTGGAATGCCCGCGGTTTCCGGTTACCTCGGCGTCTGTTTCGGAAAAGTCATCACCGCCAACAGTCCTGCCTCCCAGTCCCAGCACCCGACCAACTGGCAATCGGTTCTGTGGCATGAATTCTGCCATGTCGTCACGCTGGAACTGACCAGAAATAAAATGCCCCGCTGGATCAGTGAAGGCATCTCCGTGTATGAAGAGCGGCAGAAAAATCACCGCTGGGGAGAAACAATGATTCCTCAATACCGCGAGATCATCCTCAAAGGCGAAAGCACGCCCATCGGAGAATTAAGCAGTGCGTTTCTTAATCCGAAAAGCAGTCTGCATATTCAGTTTGCCTATTATCAGTCGTCGATGGTTGTGGAATATCTCATCGACCAGTTCGGCTTCGCAGCGTTACAAAATATTTTGCACGATCTGCGTGTCGGCATCCCGATCAACGTCGCCATCGAGCGCCGCACGAAATCACTGGGAGAACTGGAACTGGAATTTGCCGCGTTTTTCAAAGATCAGGCAGAAAACTTCGCTCCCGGCGTCGACTGGTCGGAACAGAATCTGACCGCGCTCACCAGCGACGATACAAAACATTTTGACGACTGGATTCGGGAACACCCCAACCATTTCGAAGGACTGACGGCCTATTCACGGATTCTGGAAGAAGAAAACAGAACGCAGGAACTGGAAACAACGCTCATTACACTGACGAGCCTTTATCCGCAATACGCGGGCGCAGACAACGCCTGCCTGCGTCTGGCAAAGCTCTACCAAAAGCAGGAACGCTTCGACCAGGAACAGAAATTCCTGGAGCTGCACGCACAACATAATCCCAACGCCCTGGATGTCTTTTTACGACTGACTGAACTCTATCAAACGTCAGAAAACTGGCCCGCCGTTTATCAGGCGGCCCAAAATGCCAGCGCCATTAATCCACTCATCCAAGAAACCCAGCAAGCCCTTGCAAAAGCCTGTATTCAACTGAAACGACCAGAGGAAGCGATTTACGCCTATCGTGCCATTCTCGTTTTAAACCCGCACAATAAAGCAGAAGCCCACTACCAGCTTGCCCGTTTGCTCCGGCAAAACAATTTGCCACAGGCCAAACGACACACGCTCATCGCGCTCGAAGAGGCTCCCCGTTTTCGGGCCGCCCATCAACTTTTACTCGAACTGACAGCAAACTCACCTTAATGGCTCGCACAGGTTTCAATATGAACTAATCAGGCTCATGGAGGAGCCGACTATGAAAAATAGTATGATTTCCCTGGCAGTGATTTGCATATCACTAATCGTCGTGACGATTTGCATCGGGCAATATCGGCCCGCGGTCCCCTCCGACCGGGGTGGAGTTCCAGACTGGAAAAACGATCCGGAATTCAAGCACGATGTCTTCACATTTGTAAGAATCAGATACAACTCTCATCAGGGCTGGCGACGGTGGGCCACCGATTATCCCGACAGCGACCTGAACTTCTCCTATCGTCTGCAGCAACTCACTTCCATGAAAGTCGATCCGGAAGGAAAGATTCTGGAGCTGACCGACGCCGCTCTGTTCGACTACCCTTTCATCTACCTGATCGAACCCGGCTCGCTGGAATTCACCGAAGAAGAAGTGACCGCGCTCAGGCGTTACCTGTCGAATGGCGGGTTTATGATGGTCGACGATTTCTGGGGAGAAGCGGAATGGGATAACTTCGCCCTGGAAATGAAACGCGTTTTTCCGGAACGCGAACTGGTCGAAATTCCTCTGGAACACCCCATTTTCCACTGTGTTTATGATCTCAAAGAAAAGCCCCAGGTCCCCAGCATCGGAGTCGCCCAGTGGGGCCGTTCCGAAGGCATCACCTGGGAACGCGAAGACGCAAAACAGGTCCATTACCGGGGCCTATTCGACGATCAGGGGCGTCTGATGGCAGTCGTCTGTCACAACACCGATCTTGGCGATGGCTGGGAACGGGAAGGGGAGGACAAATGGTATTTCCGCGAGTTCTCAGAAAAGAAAGCGTATCCACTTGGCATTAATATCGTGTTTTACGCGATGACACACTGAATCCAGCGCACGTGATTTTATCGATTTTTTCAGGAGCCGAAACGTGAACTTAAAACTTGTCTCAACCGATGACCGCAACGAAGAAGAACGCACTTTTGAAATGCTGCAAAACAGCCGCCGGCAAATCGATGCGGAAATTTCCAAAGCCGTCATCGGCCAGAAAGAAATTATCGATCAGCTCCTGATCGCCTTATTCGCCGGCGGGCATTGCCTGATCACCGGCGCCCCCGGCCTTGCCAAGACATTGCTGGTGAATTCACTGGCGCAGGTCTTCAAACTGAAATCACAGCGAATTCAATTCACGCCGGACCTGATGCCCGCCGACATTACCGGCACGGAAATTCTGGCGGGCGACTCGCAGGAATCACGGGGCATGAAATTCGTCAAAGGCCCTGTATTCACGAATATTCTGCTGGCAGATGAAATCAACCGCACGCCCCCCAAAACGCAGGCAGCGCTCCTCGAAGCGATGCAGGAAAAGCAGGTCACCGTCTCCGGCGTGAAATATGAACTGGATAAACCGTTTTTCGTGCTGGCGACGCAGAACCCGATCGAAATGGAAGGCACCTATCCGTTGCCGGAAGCACAACTCGACCGCTTCATGTTCAACCTGTTTATCGATTACCTTTCCGAAGAGGACGAAGTCGCCGTCGTCACTCAAACCACGGCCCGTAATGCCGAGCCCATCATCCCGCTGTTTACCGGCAACGACATTCAGCAGTTTCACCAGTTTGTCCGCGAGGTTCCAGTGGCGGAAGAAATCGTGCGGTATGCGGTTCAACTCTGTGCCGCGTCACGACCGCATCAGAAGGGGACGCCCGACTTTATCAATGAATGGGTCAACTGGGGCGCCGGGCTGCGGGCCGCACAAAGCCTGATTCTGGGCGCCAAGGCACGCGCCGTTCTGTGCGGTCGCGTGCATGTCACGCTGGAAGACGTCCAGTCGTTACTGGCTCCCGTACTTCGTCACCGCATTCTGATCAATTACCGCGCAGAAGCAGAAGGCATCACCGTTGAACACGTTGTTCAACAACTGATTGAAACCATTAAAAAACCCGTAACAGTCTGAGTACACAACTGATGAAGAGCATCGCCGCACAAAAAAACTATCAAAACCAGAAACTGGTCTCACAGCGAATTGATCCCGCCTGTCTGATGCGCATCAAGTCGCTGGAATTGCGCGCGAAATCAGTCGTGGAAGGGACCTGGAACGGTCTGCATCGCAGCCCTTATCACGGCTTTTCCGTGGAGTTCACCGAGTATCGGGAATACTCGACCGGCGACGACCCGCGCCATATCGACTGGAAGCTGGCCGCCCGAACCAATCAGCATTTCATCAAACGCTTTGAGGAAGAAACCAACCTCTGCTGCCACATGCTGCTGGACCTGAGTTCTTCCATGCAGTTTCACAGCCTGAGTTATACCAAAGCCGATTATGCCAAAACCCTGGCAGCCACCTTTGCTTATTTCCTGTCGACACAACGCGATGCCAGCGGGCTCGTAATCTTTGATGAAGAGGTAGACGCCGTCGTGCCCGCCCGATTCACTCGCGGCCAGCTCAGACGGATTCTCATCGAACTGGAACGGCCTCCGCGGGGATCGCATACCAATTTTGCGTCCCCCTTGAAACACGCCATTGAAACCATCAAAAAACGGGGGCTGGTCGTGCTGATTTCCGATCTGCTCTCGCCACTCGACGATTTAAACACCCATCTGGGATACCTGCGTGCGAAAGGACATGAAGTGGCGTTATTTCAAATTCTGGATCCGGCGGAGATTCATCTGAACTTCAGCGAAACCGCCATTTTCGAAGACCTGGAATCGGGAGAACGGATCGCCCTCAATCCGAAAGCAGCACAAGCGAATTACCAGCGGCAACTGAACGCGCATCTGGAAATGCTTCAAGGCCTATGCCGCAAACAAGGCGTGCATTACCACAAGTTGACCACTGATACCCCACTGGAAGTCGGCTTATCCGATTTTTTAACTGATCGCGCCGCATGAACGGTTTTCAGGAGCAGAGGAAACACTGTTGAGTTTTTTAACCCCACTCTATTTATTCGGAATCATAACCGTCGGGCTGCCGATCCTGCTGCACCTTGTCAGACATCAGCCGAAAAATGTCCTGCTCTTCAGCGCGCTCCGTTTTCTCGAACACAAGCCCCCTCAGACCAATCGTAAAAACAAAATCGAAAACTGGCTGCTGCTCTTACTCCGGGCGACTGCCGTTTTGCTGCTCGTTGCCGCTTTTGCACGCCCTTTTTTCAAAAACACCGATCTCGAACTGACGACTACTGCAACGACCCGCCAGACGATTCTATTAATCGATGCCAGCTCCAGCATGAGGCGGGGAACACTCTGGACAGAGGCACTCCAGAAAGCAGAGGAAATCATAAAGCAAGCTGGTCAGAATCAGATCGCGGTATACACATTCGACTCCGGGCTGACCGCTGTTAAAGCCCTCAAAGAAGCAACACAAACGGAATCAGAACACGCCACTCAGAATCTACGCGAGCGGCTCACAAAATTAACCCCCGGCTGGAATGCGACCGATCTGGGACTGGCGCTTACAGAAATCGCTTCATTGCTGCAGCAACAGGTCGCCTCTGATCCCACGGGCACCTTGCTGCAGAACAGTAAGATTGAACTGATAACTGATTTTCAGGCCGGGTCTCAAATTTCGGCACTCACTGATTTCTCCTGGCCGGAAGAACTGAAAGTCCGCCTGCATCAACTGCAAACCAAAGCAACAAGTAATGCAGGCCTGCAACTGCTGTCGCTGGACGAACAATCCCAGCCGACGGTCCGCATCGTCAACGCCGCTGATTCGCAGCAGGAGCAGTTTACAGTCGCTTATCAGCAGCATGCCAGCAAACCAGAAATCACACAGCAGGTTTATGTCCCCCGTGGTCAGTCCCGGGTGATTCGTATGCCTGCATTGGAACCGCAGCAGCAGATCACACAAATCGTACTCAGCGGCGATGACCATGATTTTGATAACCGCCTTTATCTGCAACCCCGCGAAAAATCAAATTTGACGATCGTACATTACGGCACTCCCGCTTCAGGTTCGACTGAGACGCCTGATTATTTTGCGAAACGCGCGTTTCCGGCAACCCCCCATCGGGAAGTCGAGTTTTTAACCATCGGCCCCGATTCACCGCAAATTCTGATTGCCGTCGCAAAGATCCATCTGCTCATCATAAGCCGGGAACTCTCTGCTGATGAAACCGCGCTGGTGAAACGGTATCTGCAACAGGGCGGGGTGGTGCTGTTTTCAATGAACGATGTGAATTCCAGTCGGACGCTGCAACCAGTCCTGTCGGCTGAGAACAATTCAGCGCCACAGATTCTCACGGAAACAGTCGACATCAACGGTTATGCACTACTCACGAACATTGATTTTGATCATCCCGTGTTTCAGATGTTTCAGGCGCCCGAATACTCCGACTTCACCCAACTGAAATTCTGGAATTATCAACGGCTCACGCTGCCGGAGAACATTCCGCATCAGATTCTGGCCCGCTTCGATCATGAAAATCCGGCCATTGTGAACGTTTCCATCGGAGAGGGACAGTTGATTGTCATGACCTTCGGCTGGACGCCCCGGGAAAGCCAGTTCGCACTCTCTACCAAATTCGTACCGATGTTGAATGCCATTCTGGGACAAAATACAAAACTGACCGCTGTTCCTTCCCAGTTCACCGTCGGTGAAAAAATCAAACTGCCTGACTCTCTGAAAGCAGCAAACATCAGCACTCCTGAAACGACTCTCATACAACTCACTTCAGCCCAGCAAACTTTGAAAGAAACGATCCAGCCGGGTCTCTACCAGGTGACATCCGGAGATGAAACGGTTCCTGCTCAGAAATTTGCCGTGAATCTGGCAATCGAAGAAAGCAACACGGCACCGCTGGCGATCGAAAAACTGGAATCGCTGGGAGTCAGATTGCTTCAGCCCGGTGAAACGACGGCAGCCAGTCCGCCACCCGCCGACACACGACGCCAGGCACTCCTCCGGGAACTGGAACAGAAGCAGAAACTCTGGCGCTGGCTGATCCTCGTGGCGCTCGCGATGCTGGGACTGGAAACAGTGCTGGCGAAATGGATCACCGGTAAAACTTCAGCGACACGAAAGGCGTAATCATGGGCCTGCCCGATCTCTTACAACAACTTAATCAGGTCATCTTTCGCTACCAGACCAGTCTGAAATTAAAGCGATTGACCTGTCTCTGGCTTTGCGCCTGCGGCGCGACATTACTGACTTTACTGTTGATCAATCCTGTTTTCACTCCACAGAATCAAAGTTTATTACTGGCTCTGATGCTGGGTCTGCCTTCTGTCGTCGCAATGGGGATACTCGTGTATCAGTCGCAGAATCGTTTTTCCCCCGCCAGCAGGCGTCAAATCGCCACCTTGATTGAACAAACCTACCCGGACCTGGATACCAGTCTGCTGGCGGCACTCGAACTGGAAAAAACAGCCGGAAAAACGCGGCCCACGTTTCTGCAAAACCGGCTGATCCAACAGGTCATCCAGCATGGAAAAACACACGACTGGCGGCAGACCATTTCCCACCGCAGACTCATTCTGCAAAACACGATGCATCTCGTTTGTTTTACGGCCTGGATCGTCAGTTGTTTAACCTCCTGGTCCTGTCTCAAAGCAGCCGCCGAATCAAAAGCGACACCACTGGCCATCGCCAATTCGGCAGAGGCGTTTCAGGTCGAAGTCAAACCGGGCACCACGGATCTGGAAAAACATCATCCTCTGTTGATCACCGCGCGATTTACAGGAAACATACCCGATACCGCTACATTACAGGTTCGTTCGGCGTCAGGAGCACAACAGGAACTGCCGCTGGTCAAGCATCTGGACGATCCGGTTTTCGCCGTTCGACTGCCTGCTGTCACGGACGACCTTTCCTATACCGTTCAAACGACTTCCTGGGAATCAGAAACGTATCAGGTCAAAGTGTTTGTCCTGCCGGAACTGGTGCAACTGAATTCCGTCATCACCCCCCCTGAATACACGGGACAGCCTGTTCAGAAAGTCGAAGACAGCCTGCTCATCAGCGCCATCACCGGTTCGACCATTGAACTCGCGGCCCGTTTCAATAAACGTGTGAAGACGGCGCTGCTGCAATCAACCGACCAGCCGCCACTTCCAATGACAATAAGTTCGGACGGCCTGTCTGCCCGGCTCGCACTCAAAGCAGACACGAATCAGACCTGGAACCTGGAGTTATCGGATGCTGACGCGCGTGAAAATCGATCGCCGTCTTACATTGATCTCGCCGTCATTCCGAATCTACCGCCGGAAATCAAAGTCACGTTTCCGGCCCGCGATACCCGGGTCTCCCCGCTGGAAGAAGCGCTCATACAAGGGACTGTCGTCGATGACTTCGGTCTGCAGCAGGTAGGGCTCGTCTTTACTATTCCCGGCCAGGAACCCCAGATTCTTTCGCTCCGCGAAACCGCAAAACCTGCGCTGGAATTTTCAGCCGAACATCTGCTGTCGCTGGAACGGCTGCAGGTTCAGCCCGACACACTGATTTCCTATTACCTGTTTGCAGAAGACATCGCCGCCGATGGCAGCACGCGCAAGGTACTCAGTGATATGTATTTCATGGAAGTCCGTCACTTCGAAGAAATCTTCAGAGAAGGGCGATCCGCGAACAGTTCCTCCAAGTCAGGGAAAAGTGGTGCGAATGCGGAAAAGGCCGAAAAGCTGGCCGAACAGCAGAAACAGATCATTAACGCGACCTGGAAAGTCATCCGCCGCGAAATCAAATCCACCGTTTCCGAAGAATTTTCTAAAGATGTCGCCACACTGCAGGAGGCGCAACAGGCGCTGGTGACTGAAGTCGTAAAACTGGCATCGAAAGTGAAATCTCAGAAATCCAAAGCGATCATCGATTCGATTACCGAAAAAATGCAGGAAACCGTTTCTCAACTCGATGCTGCGAATGAAACACAAAATGCCGAACAGCTCGCGTCAGCGCTGTCCACAGAGCAGGCCAGTTATCAGCGCCTGTTAAAATTACGGGCCCGCGAACATCAGGTCTCTCAAAACAAAAACGGAGGCGGCAGTAAAGGGGGAGGCAGCAATCGTTCACAAAATCAACTGCAGCAACTGGAACTGACCAATAAAAAACAACGTTATGAAACGGAAAACCAGGCCGCTCAGCCTCAGGCAGCGCAGCCCGACCGCGAAGCTTTGCAAATTCTGAATCGCCTCAGAGAACTGGCCCAGCGTCAAAAAGATCTGAACGAACAATTGAAAGAACTGGCCGACAAACAGCGGTTTGCCAAAACGGATGCGGAAAAAGAAGAAATCGAACGCCAGCTCAAACGGTTGCGGGAGCGTCAACGGGAATTGCTGCGTAAAGCCGACGAAGTCGCGCAGCGGATGGATCAATCAAAAGAACCTTCTTCGACAAAATCGAGACGCGAACTGGAGCAGACGCGAAACCATCTGCAGCAGAGTTCCCAGTCACTCAAAGAAGGGCAGGTTTCCCGTGCTCTCAATTCAGGAACACGCGCACAACAGCAACTCGACCAGCTCAAAAACGACTTCCGTAAAAAGACCGCCAACCAGTTTGCAGACGCCATGCGTTCTCTGAATCAGCAGGCAGAACAACTCGATCAACGGCAGCAGGAATTGAGTCAGGCACTCAACAAACCGGAGCAGCCGGCTGAGCCGCAACAGCGACGTTCTTTGCGCAAAGATAAAGGACAGCAGGAACTGGCTGACAAACTGCATGAGCAGGAGGACCGTCTGAAAAAACTGGTAGAACAGATGAAAAACGTAGTTCAGGAATCGGAAAAGTCCGAACCGCTGCTCTCCAAACACCTGTACGATGCCATTCGCAAAACGAGACCTTATCGACCGGAAGACGCGCTCAAAAATGCCGCCAACTTTCTGGAAGAAGGGGCCACCGCACGCGCGCAACAGGCCGAGCAACGTGCATCCCAGGGAATTGAAGCCTTGAAACAGGGAGTTCAAGTGGCGTCAGACAGTGTATTAGGCAACGACCTGGAATCACTCAAGCGGGCACGTCAGGAAATCAAATCGCTCACATCAGAACTGAAAGCCGAACAGAAACTGGCGGAGAATGCAAATTCACAAACTTCATCTCCTGCACAGCAAGCGTCAAAGTCGGGAGATCCTGAAACCCCCGGACAAAAGCCATCAACAAAATCCCCATCCGATCAGCAAAGTAAATCGGGTTCACCATCGGGGCAAGGCAACTCTCCCGTGCAACTCGCGTCTGGCCAAACGGGCAAAGGCCGGAATTCTCAACCGGGTTCTCAACCAGGATCAGCATCAGGTTCTGGTAAGCCAGCGGGGCAACCCTCCTCGCCCAAATCGTTAAAAGGTTCACCCGGAAATTCCCAAGGCAGTCCCGGCGGTGGACAAGGAGGGCCAGGCGCTCCCTCAGTCGGCCCGCTCACTGGTAATCAGTTCCGGGAGTGGTCTGATCGCATGCGGGATGTGGAAGAAATGGTGGGTGATCCGAAATTACGCAGTCAAGTCGCTCAGATTCGGGAACGTGCGCAGAGCATGCGTGCGGAGTTCAAACGCCATTCCAAAGTACCAGAAGGAGAGCTGGTCGATGCACAAATCCTGGAACCGCTGGCTGAACTACAGAAAATCCTGTCAGACGAAATCAGCAAACGAGGCGCGCAAACATCGTTGGCACCAGTCGACCGCGATCCGGTACCGGAAAAATATTCTGATCTGGTCCGTCGCTACTATGAAGAACTAGGGAGTGGAAAATGAATTGCCTGGCCCAATTACAGTTCGGTGCGCCCGAGTGGACCACCATCGTGATCGCGACAATGCTCGTCGGACTGGCGCTGGTGATCTACGCCTATCGGTCGCTCTCGCTGAAACGTCCGTTAACCGGCGCCGCCATGTTCCTGAAAGTCTGCGGCATCGCGATTCTCTCGATTGCTTTGACCGAGCCGCTCTGGAGCGGCGTGCGTGTGCATCCCGGCACGAATCTGTTCGCGATCGTCGTGGACGACAGCCGCAGTCTGGAAATCATCGATTCAAAAACCGGCAAACCGCGCCAGCAACAGATTCAACAACTACTCACGGCCACACCGTCAACTGCAGCGCCGAACGCAGACAACAAACCTCCACAGTGGCTCATCGATCTCGAACAAAACTTTTCGGTACGAAACTATTCGGCCGACGCACACGCGCACGCACAAAGGGAACTGCAGCATCTGACGTTTCAGGGCTCGAAAACCAATCTCGTTTCCAGCCTCAACGAATTAAACCGGCGCTACAAAAAGCTGCCGTTAGCGGGCATTCTGCTGATGACCGATGGCATCTCTGCCGAAGAAATCAGTCTCCTGGAAACATCCGTGCCGCTGTATCCGGTGATGATCGGCAGCGCCGCGCCGGTGACCGACCTGGCAATCACCAGAACGTCCGTCAGTTATTCCCCGTTTGAAGATGCCCCGATTCGCATTCTCGCCGACCTTTCGGCCACTCAATGCCAGCAGAAACAGCTCAAAGCCCAACTCCTGGATGAAACCGGCAAGATCGTGGAAACCGTCACCCGTGAAATCACTCAGCCCGATCAGCAGTTCCAGATTCGTTTTCAGGTGCGTCCTGAAGCGACGGGGATTGCCTTTTATCAAATTAAAACCTCACTTGTCTCCGCAGAAACTAACGAAGCCACCCTCGCCAATAATCAGCGCACGTTAAAAATCGATCGAGGCCGCACCGCGCATCGTGTGCTGTATGTCTCGGGCCGTCCGAACTGGGAATTCAAATTTCTGCGCCGCGCAATCGAAGAAGACGAATTCATTCACCTCGTCGGTCTGATTCGCATTGCGAAAAAAGAGACCAAGTTCGATTTCCGCAGCCGGGACGGGGAAGAAGGCAATGCGTTATTCCGGGGCTTCGATCAGGAAAACGAAACCGATCTCGAACGTTATGACCAACCCGTATTCGTACGAATCAACACACAGTCTCCCGATGAATTAAAAGACGGCTTTCCTGAAACGGAAGCGGAACTCTTTCAATACGAAACGATCATCATCGACGATCTGGAAGCCGCCTTCTTTACCCATGATCAACTGGAACTGATCACACGTTTTGTCTCGGAGCGCGGGGGCGGACTGGTGATGCTGGGGGGACAGGAATCGTTTCAGAAAGGGGGCTACGAGAAAACAGACTTGAGCCGCCTGCTACCGGTTTATTTCTCACAACAGGCATCAACGGACATCGAAGCGGACTACCAGTTTTCGCTGACCCGCGATGGCTGGCTGCAACCCTGGATGCGACACCATAATAATGAACCGGAAGAACACAAACGTCTGACTGAAATGCCTGCGTTCAAAACGATCAATCGCGTCGACACCACGAAACCCGGTGCCACTCTGACTGCGGAACTGAAGAATACACAGAAAGTCTCCTATCCCGCGATTGCCACTCAACGTTATGGTCTGGGGCGTGTGGCGGCTGTCATGATTGGCGACCTCTGGCGCTGGCGATTAAAAGAAGATGCACCGTCTCCCCAACTCAACAAGTCCTGGCGACAGTTATTGCGATGGATGACCACCGATGTTCTGGAACCAATCGAATTGCTGGTGGAAGAGAATCCGCAGACCAACGAAGGGACCAGGATCAAAGTTCTCGTTCGCGATTCCGAATTTCAGAAACGGAGCGATTATCAGGTGGCTCTGGAAATCACGGCGCCTCAGCAAAAACCGATCAAACTGACCGCCGATCCAGCCATCGATCAACCTGGCGTCTATCAAACCATATATCTGCCTCCTCAAGCCGGCGGTTATTCCGTTTCCGCGACGGTAACGGGGCCCGATTCCAAAACAAAAACCATTCAAGGGGGCTGGGTGCATGATCCCGACAGTGTTGAATTTCGATCCACCCAACCCCATCTGGAACTGCTTCAACAGCTTGCCTCGCGATCGCAGGGCGAAGTGATCCCTGCCGAGAAAATTCAACAGTTCGTGAATTCGCTGGATCAGCGTCACATACCGGTGACAGAAGAACTGGTCACGCCGCTCTGGCATCATCCCTGGGTCCTGGTGCTGGTCCTGGGTTGCCTGTTTGGTGAATGGTCTCTCAGACGATGGAAAGGATTAGCCTGATGCGAAACCGATGTCTTAAGGGAATCATGTGGGGCCTCTTCGGCGCGTTGCTGATGCTGGAGCCAGTCAGTCTGTCTGCGCAGATAACCAGTCCGAATGAAAAAACCGAGCGTTTTGTGATTGTGATCGGAGCAGCCGGCCAGGAACAATATGAGCCACAGTTTGCCGCCTGGGCCGAACGCTGGAAACAAATCGCCGCTCATAAAAAAGCAGAATTAACGGTCATAGGTGACAGCATCGATGCCCGCAGTTCCGATCAGGAATTAATCACGCGAGAATTGCAGCGCCAAAATGACAATGTATCAGCCACCTGGCTGATACTCATCGGGCATGGCACGTTCGACGGAAAAACCGCCCGTTTCAATCTGCGCGGACCCGACCTCACCGCCGATGAGTTGCGTCTGTCCTGTGATACGATCCAACACCCTCTGGCAATCATCAACTGCTTTTCTGCCAGTGGACCATTTCTGAATGTACTCTCTGCTGATCGGCGTGTGATTATCACCGCTACCAAAAACGGACACGAATTCTATTTCTCCCGTTTCGGAGATTTTCTTTCACAGGCAGTCACCCAAACACAGGCCGACCTGGATCACGATGGTCAGATTTCTTTACTGGAAGCCTATCTGGCAGCCTGCCGAGAAACCAACGCCTACTATCAGCAGAAAGGAGAACTGGCTACCGAACATGCGCAACTGGACGACAACGCCGACCAAAGTGGGACGCGCGGCGATCAATTCCAGGGACTAAGCAAGATTCCTGAACGGCATGCTGCTACGACAGCATTGCCTGATGGGCATCGGGCGCATCAATTCACCCTGTTCTCTACTCAAACGATCGAACTGCTTTCCGGAGAACAGAAACTGGAACGCGATGCACTGGAAATCAGAATCCTGGAATTGAAACAGCGTAAAGAAGCATTTTCCAGCCTGGAAGAATACTACCAGAGTCTTGAGCCATTAATGATTGAACTGGCGCACGTATATCGCAAAATCGATCAAAAGAAAAAACACGTGATCTATGACCCGCTGGTGGTGCCCGCTAACGCAAAAAAGACCGGCAGATAACCGGTCTCTTTGCTGATTCTTGTTTCAGGCGTGGTCGAAAATTACTCGCCGGTAATTTCCTTGGCCAGTTTTTTGAGTGCTTCACTCTCGATCTGACGTACGCGTTCGCGCGTCAGCCCTAATTCCTGGCCGATTTCTTTGAGCGTTTTCGGTTCGTCGCCATCCAGTCCAAAACGCATCCGCAGAATATTGGCTTCGCGTTCCGGTATTTCTTTCAGCAGACGAAAGACGTGCTTCAGATTGTCATTCTCGACCAGCTCATCTTCGGGGCCCTTTAAACGGTCATCGGGAATCATCTCTCCCAGCGACCAGCCCGCTTCGTGTTGTTCAGATTGTGGCGAAGAGTTGTAAAGCTGAATCGCTTTTTTCACGATTTTCAACTTCTTCGGAGGCAGATCGAGTTCTTTTGCCACTTCTTCCGTAGTCGGAGTACGATCCAGCGAATCCTGAAGTTGAGCGGTTGCACGTCGCCATTTCGTCAGCAACTCGACCATATACGCGGGGATGCGAATGGTTTTTGCGGAATTCACAAGCGCCCGTTTGATGGATTGTTTAATCCAGTAGCTGGCGTAGGTGCTGAAGCGGGTTCCCATTTCGGGATCAAAGCCTTCAACAGCCCTGAGCAGACCCAGGTTGCCTTCTTCAATCAGATCCTGAAGCGGCAAACCTTTACCTGAATACGCACGGGCAATATTCACAACGAGCCGCAGATTCGCACGCACCATGCGGTCGCGGGCCTCTTTGTCACCGTTCTCAATACGGTTCGAAAGCTCTCGCTCTTCTTCTGCAGAGAGCAGGGCGGTTTCGTTGATTTCTTTAAGGTATGTTTCTAACGGATTCTGTACGGCTAAAGAGGAACGCCGTCGAGCAGTTTTCTGCATGGAAAACCTGTTATCTATTGTTGTTGGCAAATGGAAAAGCCGAACTGGTTCCTTGGCTTACCATTAGATTTGCAACCGTTCGCGGGAACTCGTTTCCTCTCGACACGATGATTCAATACAGAATGCAGGTAGAAAGGAACTTGCACCCCGTCTGAATACTTATCGGCAATCAATTGCCGGTTCCTGAATCCGGTATGGAAAAGCGGGACTGCAAAAGAGGAATCTACGGAAACTGTAACGATTGTAGGAGGTGAGTGGATTTGGACTGCTAAAAGACCGCTATGATTATAGTTTCGCACAAAATCTGGCTGTCGCTATTGCATAAAAAGTGACTGATTCACGTCACAGACGCGAATGTCGTCCCTGCCTGAACGCCGTGTTCAGACCGGGAGAGCTCTGGGGGAGACTGCGCTATGTATCGCTCGGGGATCACAATGAAAAATAAAGCGGTGACCCGATCAGGACCACCGCTTTTATCTTTTTTCCACTTTTCATCAATGAATGATGAAAGGTGAACTATTCCGTTTTTTCTTCTGCAACTTCTTCAGTGGCAGCTTCTTCTTCAGCGACTGCTTCTTCTTTGGGAGCTTCTTCAGTCGCAGCTTCTTCTGCGGGAGTTTCTTCTGCGGGAGCTTCAGTAGGCATTGCAAACAGGGGAGCATCTCCACCGGTTCCGCCCATCAGTTCCTTGCGAGGTGCAGCAGCAGATGTAGATGCGTCTCCACCTGCGGCAGCATCGGATTCGACTTCGACAGACTCTTCGAGCTTACGGCTCAAGCCGATCTTGCGATCATCGGTATCCACACGCAGAATTTTTACATCCAGCGTTTCACCGACTTTGACGATGTCTTCCGGATTTTCGACTTTATGGTCGGCCAGTTCCGAAATGTGCAACAGACCTTCGAGTTCTTCTTCCAGTTCGACGAAAACACCGAAATTCGTAATCTTGGTAACAACCCCCTGCACGATGGCACCGGGCTGATACTTCTGAGGAATATCGGTTTCCCAGGGATCGGAAGTCAACTGCTTCAGGCCCAGAGCAATTCGCTTTCGCTCTTCATCAACGGAAATCACCAGACACTCGATTTCGTCGCCTTTCTTCATGACTTCGCTGGCATGAGAAATCTTACGGGTCCAGGACATATCGCTGACGTGCAGCAATCCGTCGACACCTTCTTCGAGTTCGATAAACGCACCGTAGTTGGTCAGGTTGCGGACAGTTCCTTTGACCTTGGCACCTTCCGGGTATTTCCTGGTGACTTCGTCCCATGGATTGGACTGGGTCTGCTTCATACCGAGAGAGATTTCCTGCTTGTCCTTGTTGACGCCCAGTACAACCACTTCAACTTCATCGCCAATATTGACAAGTTCGCTGGGGTGATTGATGCGTTTGGTCCAGGACATTTCACTGATGTGAACCAGACCTTCGATTCCGTCTTCCAGTTTAACAAAGGCACCGTAGGACATGACATTGACGACATGTCCGATGACTTTTGTTCCCACAGGATATTTGGATTCGACCAGTTCCCAGGGACTGGGAGATTTCTGTTTGAGACCCAGGGCAATTTTTTCTTTATCGCGATCGACACTCAAGATCATGACTTCGATCTCGTCATCAATCTTGACGATTTCAGTCGGATGATTGATGCGTCCCCAGCTCATATCGGTAATGTGCAGCAGACCGTCAATGCCGCCCAGATCAACGAAGGCACCAAAGTCGGCAATGTTTTTCACAATACCTTTAACAATCTGGTTTTCTTCGATCTTGTTGAGCAGATCCTGTTTGAGTTTTTCACGTTTTTCTTCGATCAGTTTACGACGTGAAACAACAATGTTTCTGCGTGCTTCGTCAATCTTGAGAATGACACACTCGATCGTACGACCAATGTAGTTGGCAATATCTGAAGGACGACGAATATCAACCTGGCTGGCTGGCAGGAAGACGTTGACGCCAATATTGATGAGCAAGCCGCCTTTGATTTTGCGGACGACTGTTCCGGAAACCACATCGCCTTCGGCATGTGTGGCAATGACTTTTTCCCATTCGCGAATTCGATCTGCTTTTCGCTTGGAAAGCATGGTTAATCCGAATTCGTCTTCTACTTCTTCGAGCAGAACCTGAACCTGATCACCGGGCTTGGGAGGCTCTTCGTCCTCAGACCACTCGTCGATGTGGACAATACCTTCACTCTTGAATCCGATGTCAACCAGGACCTCTTCACCTTCAATGCTCAGAATCACACCATCAATGATCTGATTCACATCATAGGCACAGGAGACGGAAGCATAGACATCGTCGAGCACCCAATCTGTTTCTTCACCATCCTCATCTGTTACCGGCATGACCTCTGCAAACGCTGCATCAAGGTCCTCGTCAGAAATGTTAAACTCTCGAATTAAATTACGATCAACCATACTAGAAAAAGTCCAACTACGCTTAAGATTTCAAAGTTGTATTCTGTACGAGAACATCTCGTGTATTTCGTGAAGTTAGTGGAACCGGGATACAGCTCGCTATGGCTTATCCGTTCCAGCGTCACTCAGACGCCTCTTCGTCGGCAGTTCACAATGAGTCGCTCCTGGGAGTCAGACATCAGAGGATCCGGCCGATTTGTTATAAAACGCGATCTAACTGTCAATCAAAAAAAGCAAAGAGATCTGAATATCTCCCGCAACATTCCAGTGAATAACAACTTCTCCAAAACAAAATGTCTCACTCCGCGGCCAACACCCAACGCGTTGAGCTATACACAAAGGAGATCAGTCCAGCAAATATATCAGAATCAATTGATTTAATTCCAGCCATATAGATGCCTGAAAGTCATGAAATCGCTGATTTCTTCTATTTTTCATCTATTTTGGCTTTAATTCTCAATCTGGACGAATCTCGAATCAGAAGCCTTCCCACAACAACTACGAAAACCGCGCATGGGGCTGATCATGGATGACAGACGGGCACTTTTCACTTAACTTCGTGATTTTCTGCCGTATCTCATCAACCGAATCCGAATTATTCAAAATCGAAATGTGAAATTCGGTCTCATAGCAGTCCCCGGAACCGAGTTCCCGCAAGCGACCCTGCTCCCGCTCGACGGCTCTGAAATTGGGAAAATTGATGCCCGGCTCCAGACCGGTCACATATCCACCGGACTCGGACTGTGTATTTTTCCACAGCGTGAAACAGGGCAGAGACTCTTTTTTAAAACTCACCAGAAACCCCATCTCACTTGCTTTACTGGAAAGCAGGGCCGGAGTGAAACCATTTTCATCACAAACTGGCTGAAAAAAGTACGCCTGCTCAGCATATCCGAGCGTTGGACCGAGATACGTCTCGAAATCATGACTTCCTTCTGCTGCACGGGAATCCCGGGGGGCCATCTCTTCGAACGGCATCGCAAAGCGGGCGTCCGCTTCCAGAAAAGGGGCGCCGACATTGATATGATACATCAACTCGGATTCCGCAGGCTCCGGCCCCAGATTGGTAACGCGGTCACGAATGCGGAACTCGGCTGATCCCAGACGGGTTTCTAAAGTCGATTCCAGTAAGAGGTGACTACCAAACAAGATGCCTTCTTCCATCCTGCCAGTGATTTTTATCCAGCCCCCGTCGGCAGGGTCGAGTTCAATGCTCACATAATGCGCGGGTGTATTCGCAATACGTCCGTGCAAAGTCAGTTCGGATTCGAGCGGATTGCCGCCAGGATCTTTTCCCGGTGGGCCGTTGGAAAGCAGGCCACAGCGACATATCAGTTCATTAAAGCCGCTCAACCACCCCAGTCCTCCCCGCTCGGAAAGATTCACAAACGCAGGATTGACGGGTGTTTTCACCGGAGACTTCCATTCCAGCGGAATGCCCTGAAAATCCCCTTTCCAGACTCCCATGCCTCGTGTTGGCAGGATCGAGAGTTGTAATGCGCCGTTATTCACTTCGATCAGATCAACGCCTTCGGAGAGTCCGCCATGCAGTTGTTTTTTGTGAATCGACCAGTCCGTATTCTGAGAAAACCCGGGATGGCTCTCCTGATTCAGCAGGATTTCTTCAATCCAGGTTTGCGAGCTTACATCTGTGATCAGAACCTGTGTCGCTTCCATCGTCGCACCTTCATTCTATGATATCAGTATATTCGGTAGATCCGGCAGGGATGTCATAAAGGGGAATATCATTCTGACAGTCTGGATAATGTAAACCGATTTGCTCAACCTGGCCAGCATCGAATGCAAAAACGAATAGAAACTCCTCTTGCAGATACCATTTACGACTTATAATACAAAAGAGTACCTATCAAAGCCTTAATCAATCTGTATCAAAATTAATCATGGATTTCCACTCAATGACACCAGTTCCTCAATCGGATGAACACGGCTACCCATACACGAACCAATGGTATGACTCCCTGAAAGCCTCTCTGGGAGAAGCCGGTTGCCGACAACTCGGTTTTTATCCTATTCCTGAAGACTTTCTGTTATCCGTCGTCATTCCGATCTTCAACGAGAGCAAGACGGTCGAACATCTCATCGATCAGGTCAAAGCCGTTCCCATTCGTAAAGAACTGGTCCTCGTGGATGATGGCAGTACCGACGGAACACGCGAAATCCTGAAGCGGCTGGAGGAACAGGCCCGCTCCAATCACGATTCCCTGAATCAAATCCGGGTCATTTTTCATGAAGTGAATCAGGGAAAAGGTGCTGCCGTCCGTACAGGATTCCTGGAAGCGCAAGGCGATGTCATGCTGATTCAGGATGCCGACCTCGAATATGATCCTTCTGAATATCCGCGTCTGTTACAACCGATTATCGAAGGCAAAGCCGACGTCGTGTATGGCAGCCGTTTCCTCGGTGATCAACCACACCGCGTGCTTTACTACTGGCATTATCTGGGAAACAAGTTCCTGACCACGCTCTCAAACTGCTTCACCAACCTCAATCTGACCGATATGGAAACCTGCTACAAGCTCTTCAAAAAAGAGGTCATCAAGGAAATCGCCCCCGGACTCTGCCAGAATCGTTTCGGCATCGAACCGGAACTCACTGCGAAAGTCGCCCGCCGTCATTGCCGGATCTTTGAAATGTCGATCAGCTACGATGGTCGCACATACGATCAGGGTAAGAAAATCGGCTGGCGGGACGGCGTGAAGGCGATATGGTGTATTGTGCGTTATGGATTGAAAGATTAGTGCCGAAATCCTGAACCATTGCAATAACATCGCATGCCGGAAGTACTTATTTTGCTGATTGCTTATCCGATCCTTTCTAAAAACAGGCTCCTCACCATTGCCTGAAGCACAGATTTTCTCTTAGAATCAGCAACATGTTACTGAAACGCAAAATAAACGTCTGTCCCCTGCAGTCAGATTTTCCTATTTTCCGACCGGAGACAGATCCGAAGTGAATGCACATCGTGATCAATGCAGTCATCAGCAACTGGTAAAATAAAGATCTCAGCAAACGAACGGAACATCATATGGCCTCTCCTTCGGAGAACCCTCAGAACAATCCTCCTAAAGGCAAAGCTCCTCAAAAGCCTCCAGGCAAAGAAAATCAAGGCGTGCCCTCAACGGGACCCTGGCTTATTATTCTGCTGATTCTGGTCGTTGGCAGTCTGATCATGATGAAAACCTCGCCGGAAAATACCGGCTCGAAGGTTGATTACAGCTTTTTCATTACAGAGCTCCAGCGGGGTAACGTGGAATCCGTGGATTTCCACGGCGACATCCTGACCGGCAAGTGGAAGATTCGTCCTGAAAATCCTGATAAGGAAAAGAAGGAGGAAAAGCTGGCAGAAGAGTTTAATACTGTTCTGCCTTCCCATCCGGTTGAGGACCGGGATATTGTTCCGGAACTCATCAAACAGAAAGTCAACTTCAAAGCCGAAAGTACCAATGTGGGAATTGGTACGTATATCATCCCCTGGTTAATTGGCCCGATCCTGATTATTGGTTTCTTCTGGTTCATGCTGAAACGCTCCTCGGACCCGATGGGTTCCGGTATGCTGGGAAATTTCACCAAGAGTCCAGCCAAACGCTTTCGCCCTTCTGAAGAACAGACCACCTTCGACGATGTCGCCGCCATGGAACAGGCAAAAGCAGAATTGCAGGAGGTCGTCGAGTTCCTGAAAACGCCGGCAAAATTCCAGCGACTGGGCGCGCAAATCCCGAAAGGCGTTTTGCTGATGGGATCACCGGGAACCGGTAAGACCTTATTGGCCCGTGCGACGGCCGGCGAAGCAGGGGTTCCCTTTTATTCGATTAATGGCTCGGAATTCATTCAGATGTTTGTTGGCGTCGGTGCCAGCCGCGTCCGGGATCTGTTTCGGACCGCCAAGGAAAATGCCCCGTGTATTATCTTTGTCGATGAAATCGACGCCGTCGGGCGGATTCGTGGCGCTGGTCTGGGAGGCGGTCACGACGAACGGGAACAGACATTAAACCAGATGCTCAGTGAGATGGACGGTTTCCAGCAGAATGAAGCGGTCATCATCATCGCGGCTACCAACCGCCCGGATGTACTGGACCCGGCATTACTGCGACCAGGACGTTTTGACCGGCATATCACCGTGGATCGTCCGACCAAAGATGGCCGGGCAGCCATTCTGAAAGTCCATTCGCGGAAAATTCCTCTCTCAGAAGATGTCGATCTGAATAAAATCGCGGCAGGTACAATCGGATTTTCCGGTGCAGACCTGAAAAACCTGGTGAACGAAGCTGCTTTATCGGCAACTCGGTTAAATAAAGACCAGGTTGATAAAGAAGATTTTGACAATGCACGGGATCGTGTTTTAATGGGACCACCACGAGAAGAAATCCTCAGCGAAAAAGAACGGGAGATGACCGCCTACCACGAAGCCGGTCATGCGCTGCTGGCCTGGTTACTGCCGGAAATTGATCCTGTTCATAAAGTGACCGTGATTCCTCGTGGCAGAGCGCTGGGTGTAACCCAGCTTCTTCCCGATGAAGAACGTTATAGTATCGGAGAGAAACAACTTCACCAGCAGCTGGCGTTCATGCTGGGGGGCCGTGCTGCGGAACGGATCGTCTTCAGCGACCATACAGCAGGGGCAGCGGATGACATCAAACGGGCCACACAGATCACACGTAAAATGGTGGCACAGTGGGGCATGAGTGATGTGATCGGACCAGTGGCATTTCGCCACTCCGATGAAAATCCGTTCCTCGGAAAAGATATGAAATCGCAGGGCGAATGCAGCGAAGAAACAGCCCATGTCATTGA
This sequence comes from uncultured bacterium, assembly GCA_963974925.1. Taxonomy (GTDB): domain Bacteria; phylum Planctomycetota; class Planctomycetia; order Planctomycetales; family Planctomycetaceae; genus Gimesia. Next base: position 28,093 of record CAXBFD010000055.1, read on the forward strand.
CCAGGAAATGCAGCGGTTCTTAAATGCCGCCGCAGAACTGGCAGAAAAAATATTAACAGAAAACAGGGAGAAACTTGACCTGCTGGCAAAAGCCCTCGTAGAACAAGAGGCCATTGACAGTGATGACATCAAGCGTCTGATTGGAATTTCAGTTCGGGATCAAGCAACCATTGACAATGCAAAAAAAGCAGGCATTGACAATGACAGTGATACTTCGCCCGAATAATCATTCAGTCCAGGACGCCTTATCAGAGAGCGAGTTTTCTCCTGCCACAGCAGGAATGAACAAGAAATGACCGAGAAAAAGAAGACAAAAACGACTAAAAAAATACCGCAAACCACTTTTGCAGATTTAGGACTGGATGACAAACTGATTAAACACCTCAGTGAGGTAGGATATGTCACCCCCAGCCCCATCCAGACAGAGCTGATTCCGATTGCCGTCACAGGCCAGGACTGTATCGGCCAGGCCAGAACCGGAACCGGCAAAACAGCCGCATTTTCATTGCCGATCCTGCAGCAGATTGACCTCAGACGGCCGGGTGCCCAGGCTTTGATTCTGGCACCGACGCGGGAGCTGAGCGAACAGGTCGCTGAAGAGATCCGCAAACTTTGCCCCGACAAAACGTTGAATCTCGCCGTGCTGGTTGGAGGCAAACCGGTGCGCCCTCAGGAAAATCAATTGAAGAAGGGGGCACAAATCGCGGTCGGAACTCCCGGACGTGTGATTGACCACATCAATCGCGGCAACCTGAAACTGAATACATTAAATTTTATTGTCCTCGATGAAGCAGACCGCATGCTGGATATCGGATTTCGACCCGATATTGAAAAGATTCTGCGCAAGTGCCCGACTGAACGACAGACACTGCTGCTTTCCGCAACACTGCCTCCTCCCGTCGAACGCCTGGCACAACGCTATATGCAGAACCCTGTGATGATCGACCTCTCTGACAACAAGGTCAGTGTGGACGCCATCGATCAGTATTACATCACCGTTGATCCCAATCGTAAAATCAAACTGCTCACACAGCTGTTGTTTCAGGAACGGCCTAAACAGACGATCGTGTTTACCCGCACCAAACGTGGCGCAGATAAGCTGGACCGTATCTTTTCCAAAAAACTCAAAGACGTGGCAGCCATTCACGGCGATTTACCTCAAACGAAGCGCGATCGAGTTCTCAAGCAATTCCGCGAAGGTAAAATTCGTCTGTTGATTGCCACGGATGTGATGGGACGTGGTATCGATGTCAGCGGAATCTCGCACATCATCAATTTTGATATCCCCGAATTCAGTGACGATTATGTCCACCGCATCGGGCGTGTCGGTCGGTTGTCCTCCGATCAGAAAGGCGCCGCCTTTACCTTTGTCGCTCCCGATGAAGGGGACCAGTTGACCAACATCGAGAACCGGATCAATCATATGATTACCGAATTTCGTGTGGACAATTTTGAGGCTTACAAACCGAAACAGCCCCGCAAGAAAATCGAAAAAGTCTCGCATCTCGGCAATACAGAGCACTTAATCAACCCCGAATTTGGCGATTTTTAATTGCCGGCTTCAAGCAGGCGTCACTGCTTAATTGAGCTTTGACGCATGCTCCCGAAGAAACTGTTCGATGCGGGGCAACATGATTTCGTGGGCATCTTCAAACACATAATGTCCCGCATCCGGAATCCGCAGTGTTTCCGCCTGAGGAAAACGTCGTTCGAATTCGTCCAGAAAGTTCGTCGTAAAACACCAGTCCCGCTCCCCCCAGATCAACAGCAGGGGGTGGCTTTGAAACTGCGATAATCCTTCTTCCACATGCAGCAGAGTCGCGTAACTGGGGTGGGCTGGCTTCAGCGGTATGTCTTTCACAAATTCATGGACGGCGACCCGGTTCTGCCAGGAATCATAAGGGCCGAGGAAACCGGTTTTGACTTCGTCGGTCATCCGGTCATGCTTTTCCACCGCCATCCTGATCGCGGCCCCTGCAAACAGATTCAGCCCCCGCACGCCCCAGGCTCCCAGTAATGGAATCCGGCAGACCGCGATGCGGAACGGAATTTCCTGCGAACGGAATGCACCGGTATTCATCAGCACAAACCGCTGAAAGCGTTCTGGCAGATCAACGGCGGCTCCCATGCCGATGGCGCCTCCCCAGTCATGGGCAAACAGCGTGATCTCCTGCAGGTCCAGTTCCTGAATCAACGTTTTCAGATTGTTGATATGCGTTCCCAGCTGATATGCGTATTCCTGCGGTTTGTCAGAGAGACCGCAGCCGATATGGTCGACAGCAATCACGCGATACTGCGCAGACAACTGCTTCACCAGATGCCGCCAGGCAAAACTCCAGGTCGGGTTTCCATGCACCATCAACAGAGGCTGGCCCTGGCCTTCATCCAGATAGTGATATCGATGCCCGTCGATGTTCAACCAGTGTGAAGTAAAAGGGTACTCATTCTTAATCTGATCGCGAAAATTCATGCCGGGGTCTTCAATCGGTGATGTTGCTGGCTGCGAAGCTGCTGTTAGATGACGTTTTACTCTTCAATTCTCAAAAAATCTGAATTTCATACCTTATCGCGATTCGCCATGGCTGGCGAGTGAACGATCCAATGCTTTTAAAAACCGTTCCAGATCGTCCCGCTGATGGGCGCACGTCACGGAAATTCTCAGCCGCGATGTCCCTTCAGGCACGGTGGGGGGCCGAATCGCTCCGACCAGAAAACCGGCCTCCTGCAACTCAGCCGCAATGTTCATCGTCAGAGTCGGGTCCTTCAAAATGAGGGGAATAATAGGCCCTGCTGCAGGGAGAATTGAAACCGTCGTACGATGCTGCAGCTCATTCCGCAGGAAATCGGCCTGAGCGTGTAATAATCGGCGTCGGTCGGGTTCCGTTTGAATGATCTCAAGCGCTGCGCAGGAGGCCGCACAGATCGCGGGGGGCAGGGCGGTCGAATAAATTTGTGTCCGCACCCGATTCCATAACCAGTCGATCAGGGAACGCGAGCCGGCAACAAAGCCCCCCAGAGTCCCGACCGCTTTACTGAGTGTCCCGATACGAATCGTCACACGATCTTCCACACCAAGTTCTTCCGCCAGACCTCTCCCCGATGCGCCCCAGACTCCCGTCGCATGCGCTTCATCAATGATCAGACTGGCGTGATGGGTCTCAGCCAGATCGCACAACGGAACCAGCGGGGCCAGACTTCCGTCCATGCTGAAGACGGAATCGGTCACGATGATTTTTTTCCCGTCACTGCCTGTTTTCTCCAGTTCGCGTTTGAGTTTCTCCAACCGGTCATGCCGGTAGATACGAAGTCGCGCACCCGATAACCGGCAACCATCTATCAGACTGGCATGATTCAGGCGGTCACAAAAGATCGTATCCTGTTCGCCGGCAAAAGCAGAAACCACTCCCAGATTCGCCGCATAACCGCTGGGAAAGAGGATTGCATCTTCGGCCCCCTCAAAGGTCGCCAGCTGCTGTTCGAGCCGCGCATGCCAATCCGTTCGACCACTCACCAGCGCACTGGCACGGGCCCCGACTCCCATTTCCGGTAATACAGCGGCGGCCGCTGCGATCACACGTTCCTCGTGCGCCAGATTCAGATAATCGTTGCTGGAAAGATTGATCAGCGTCTGACCACCGAGCACACATCTTCCGTCAGTCAGTGGCGTGAATGTTCTGCGCGATCGAAAGAGACCGGCGGCCCGAATTTTCCGCAAATCATCATCAATCCATGACGGAAGTTCGGGAGAGGACATTTTGCTGCGAACACCTGTAAGAAAAAACAACGCCCACCACGAAAAACGCAGCCGACCTGATAACGGACAGTCACCAGTCGGCCTGCGTTCTCATTTTCACTGAGTACGATTTTACGTCAATGAGATGACATGATTACTTAAACGTTCAAATCCGTCTTCCGTGATCAGGTAGTTATGTTCAATCCGCATCCCGCCGATGCCTTCGACATACACGCCGGGTTCCAGCGTGACCACATCACCGGCGAGCAGAACATCAATACTTTCCGGCACGAGAATTGGTGCTTCCGGATGCCCCAGGCCTAAACCATGTCCGGCGTGATGCTGAAAGTTTTCCTGATAGCCGGCGTCCCAGATCGGAGCCGCGGTCGCCGCATGCACGTCGGCACATTTTGTCCCTGCTTTGAGAGTCGACTCGCCTCCCCGCATGGCTGCCTGACAGAGCCCGAACAGTTTTTGCTGGTCGGCCGTCGGTTCGCCGACACTGATCGTATTCGTAAAGTCGCTCCGGTAACCGTGAATCACGACCGAATAATCGAGGACAAACAGATCTCCGTTTGCCAGTACATGCCCTGTGGGCAGTCCCCCCGCTTTGGGGACGGCGGGTGTCGAAGCACGAAAGTCGCCGTAAATGATTACAGGCAGACCCGCTGCCTGCAGTACCGCTGCCTGAACTTTGCGGAAAATATCGAATTCCGTTTTACCCGCCTGCACCACTTCCCGCGCACAGGCGTGACCGGCGTCACAGGCCTGCATGCACAGTTTCAGCAACGCGATTTCATCCGCGTGTTTCTGTCGACGCAGTTGACGCAGTACGCTGCCCAGTTCAAGCGTCGCATCGGTCTGTGTGATTTCCAGTTCCTGTAATGCACCCACGGGCAACCATTCGGCTTCAATCGCGCCCGGACGACCTTCTAACTGAGGCACAACCGACTTCAACGCTTTGAACAGCGCATGATCCCGATTCTCGACCGAATGTTTGTGATCGTACCAGGGTTCGATGGCTTCGTGATCCACAAAAAACTCTGCCGACGCAGAACGCAGCGTAAAGTTATCGCCGATCAGCGTGACCCCTTTGTCACGATCCAGAAGCAGCAGTGCCCGCTCGCCCCGCGAAAAGCTGCAGGGTTGTACGAGAAAGTTGGAAAGATAAAGTACGTGACGCGGATCTGCGATCAAAATCCATTCCAGGTGATCGGGAACCGCTTCCCACAGTCGTTTCTGACGTGCCAGACAACCTTCTTTTGACAGCATAATGTTCTTCGTCCTTCTGACATGAATCCGTTTGTATGAGACGTGAATCGCGAATATGAATGCGACAGGCGCTTATTCGAAACCTTTGGAAACCAGCCAGCGTTCGGCATCGAGGGCCGCCATACAGCCACTGCCGGCGGCTGTGATCGCCTGCTTGTAATTGTCATCGGCGACATCACCGGCGGCAAAAACACCATCGACGTTCGTATTCGTGCGGAACGGAATCTTCCACTGAATGAAACCTTTGTCGTTGGTGTCGATCTGGCCTTTCAGAAAATTGGTATTCGGCGTATGACCAATGGCCGCGAAATAACCGGTCGCTTCGAGCTCTTCAGTCTGATTCGCATTGACCGTGCTGCGGATACGGACGCCGGTCACTCCCTTTTCATCATTGCCCAGGACTTCGTCAATCACGGAGTTCCATTTGACTTCGATCTTTTCGTTGGCCAGGGCGCGATCGACCATGATTTTACTGGCGCGGAATTCATCGCGTCGATGTACGAGATAAACCTTGGAAGCAAATTTGGTCAGGAAACTGGCTTCTTCCATAGCGCTGTCTCCGCCGCCCACGACGACGAGAGGCTGATTACGAAAACGAGGCATCGCACCATCACAGACGGCACATGCGGAAACGCCCATGTTCTTGAAGCGGTTTTCGGAATCGAGCCCCAGATAATTGGCCCGGGCGCCTGTGGCGATAATCACTGACAACGCTTCTACCGGTTCGCCATTTAAGGGGGTGATCTTAAAGGGGTGCGAAGAAAAATCGACATCCACGATATCATCGGTCACCACCTTCGTTCCAAAGTTGATCGACTGCTGGCGCATCAACTCCATCAGTTCCGGACCACTCACACCTTCGCCCAGATGCGGGGCCATATACTTCCGCTTGGATTCGTCGATCGAGTCATCCAGGTAAGCTCCCAGGTTCCCCGCAGGAAATCCGGGGTAGTTTTCGACTTCTGTGGTTAACGCCAACTGCCCCAGAGGCAGGGTCCCCTGCAGACGGTTTTCTTCTGTAACTGCTCCCTCAAAACAGAGCGGCTCCAGATTGGCACGGGATGTATAAATACAAGCGGCCCAACCAGCGGGTCCTGATCCGATCACGACAACTTTTTCTGGCACGTTTGGTACCCTCCTGATATGCATTCTCTCTCACAGAAATCGTCAAAACAGATTTTCCGAAAGAGAAGTAGCCAATAGAATTGAATTCTGAAACACAACCAGCGTACGAACTTGGCGTGTGTCACAATCCTAATGAAGTAAGGAGAGGAATTCCAGATGGTGGGAGTCCACGTTTTTAAGCAGAGCCAGAAAATCAGGTGCCGGAACGCTTTGGGGAAACAAAAAAAGGTGCTTCGAATCATATGAAATGATTGAAGCACCTTTTCTGTGCTGAATGGAGCAAGTGCGGGCCAACGCCTGCCACCATCGCTGCTGATATAGAGATGCATTAGTCGTACCATTCAGTAAAAAATCATTAAAAACACGATGTAAACCATTTAACTCAAGTGACTTACAATATTATAAATATTCTACAGGGATCATCACCGTCTGTGAACACCCTGAGAACCTGTAGCAATATGCAACAAGTGGTGCAATATCGTACGATGCAAAATAATACAACCTTCTGCCTCCCCGTGATTTTGAAGAAATGCGGACCCGGGTCTTGCGAATGCGGGTCTGCTTTTTCTATTGTGGAGCCCATCCGGATGAGATATCAACTATAATCTGTCAATGAGCTTCTGCTGGCTGTTCCGCCAGACTAACTGAGCGTTTTTAAGGAGAGTTCCGTGTCGAATACTTCCCCTGCACGGCCCAAGAAGTTTACCGTCCCGCGATTTATGGCGACCAAGGAAAAAAAGCAGAAGATTACGATGCTTACGGCTTACGATTATCTGTCCGCAAAAATTCTGGATGAAGCCGGTTTGGACTGCCTGCTGGTAGGCGACACTTTGGGAATGGTCGTTCAAGGCAAGAGTACCACATTGCCTGTCACCGTGGATGAAATGATTTATCATGGCGAAATGGTCGTCCGCGCGGTTCAACGGGCCCTGGTGATTGTAGATATGCCATTCATGTCATTTCATATTTCTCCGGCGAATGCATTAGAAAATGCAGGTCGCATCCTGAAAGAAACCGGAGCCGACGCCGTCAAACTCGAAGGGGGCATGAACCAGGCCAAAACAATCAAAGCCATCGCTTCCGCCGACATTCCCGTCATGGCGCATCTGGGTCTGAAACCGCAATCCGTGCGTGCCATCGGGGGGATGGGAAAAATCCAACGCGATGAGGATCAATTAATCGCCGACGCGCTGGCTGCAGAAAGAGCAGGGGCCTTTGGAATTCTGCTCGAAATGATCACCGCGCCGATTGCGAAAAGAATTACCGAAACCGTAACGATCCCGACCATCGGCATCGGTTCGGGGCCGGGCTGTGACGGACAGGTTCTGGTGACACCAGACATGTTAGGAATGAATGCCGATTTTCATCCGCGGTTTCTGAAGAAATATGCCAACTTCGCGTCAGATATGACGGCTGCCGTCCAGGCTTACGCAAATGAAGTCCGCGAAGGAACATTCCCCGATGAATCACACAGTCATGCCTGAGGCCTGAGGCTCGACTCTCGTGTGCATATCTGTTTATTTCGCAGGTTCAGCGGGAAGTGAGCGAACACGTTTGCCCAGGCAGTTATCAATTCCCAGCACGAACATGACCCACAGCGCAGAAAATGCCTCACTCAGGTTGATTTTGGAACTGCCAAACCGCCGTTCTTCGAACGTGAAGGGGACCTCCTTGAAGGTACACCCCACACGTCGACAGCGATAGAGAATCTCTTCCTGAAAAGCATAACCTTTGGCTCGCAGCAGCGAAAAATCGATCTCGGCCAGTTTGGTTACCCGATAGCAACGAAAACTGCCGCTGCAGTCACGCGATTTCAGGCGTAGTAACAGGCGGGCATACCAGTTGATCGCCCCACTCATAAAATAGCGTTTAGGCCCCCAGCCTTCGATTTTACCGCCGGGCACATAACGGGAGCCAATCGCTACGTCGGCATCTGTTGTAGCGGCGACTAGATCAGGCATGAAGCGGGCAGGATGGCTGAAGTCGGCATCCAGATTCAAAACCAGATCGTATTGGTTTTGAATCGCATATTTAAAACCGGCCACTGTAGCGGTTCCCAGCCCCAGTTTTCCACTGCGGTGAATCGAATGAATCCGCTGATCCGTTTTTTTCAGCGCTTTAGCGTACTCGCCTGTCCCGTCGGGCGAATTATCATCAATGACCAGTATTGCTGCATGAGGCAGATACTTGTGAATCTCCGGAATCAGCAATTCCAGATTTTCGCGCTCATTATAAGTACACAATGTCACTAATAATCGAGGATGATCGGAGTCTGTCATCGGTTGTGTCGGGCCCAAAGAAAAAATACGGCGAATGATTACTGAGGAGGAATCAACAAAGGCGGTTGCTGATTTTTAACAGGCTCCGGCAGTGGAATCAATGGTTCACTCGGAGTATCGGCATCTTGGGGGAGTGGAGGCAGAGGTAGATTATTGATTTTCGGCAACTTTTGAGAAGCAGGCGGCGGTGGCAAAGGCAAGGTTTTGGAAACAGGAGCCGCCTGGGGAGACGGAGAGGGTGCCTGCTGTTTCTGCTGCGATTGCATGTTCTTGGATTCAAATGCAGGTGCCCGGGTTTGCGACGGATCGACGACATGCTCCAATGGACGCCCTTTCTGCGAAACCGATTTTGACTCACTCGGCACGGGTTGAGGATTCAGAAACGCCAGAAAATGGTCGCCGCGGCCTGCCAGACGGGCAGCGGTTCTGAAAACGTCGATTGCCTGTTCTGTCTGACCGTCAAAATGTAACACCACGCCAAACACAAACAGCCGTTCCGGGTCGCGAATATCCTCTTTGACCCACTCTGCGACCTGGTGCAGCATGGAATCTTTCGCAATGACATTTTCCGTACCAAACAGGTCGCTCAGGCTTTCCCCCGTCACAGGCCAGCCTGGATCCAGAGCCAGCCCCTGTTTAAATTCAAAAGCGGCACGGTCATATTGTTTTATTGCCACCAGTGCAAACCCTTTTTTGAAGTGGGGCGTGGCCAGATCATTGGTCAGCGAGGCTGCCAGTTTGTACCGCTCATAAGCTCGGCGATAATCCTGCTTTTTAAAGTATTCATCCCCTTTGACCAGATTTCGCAGACTGAGCTCTCTGGCAGCACGCGTTGAAGGCACAATGTACCGTTGAATCTTGCGTGAAGGTTCAGGCAGATAGTTCGGATCGTTCCAGCGGGCCTGATCATCGTTTAATGCATTATTCAGAGGCAGATTACTGGCAGCACCGGGATTGTTGAACTGAGGAGAACCAGGCAGCGTCGGCAAAGTTCCCGGCACATTACTGTAAGGATAAACGGCCGGTGGTGAAAATCCCTGTCCGGGAAGTATCGGAGAGAAGCCGTTTAAGGAATAACCACCCGAATACAAGACGGGATTGCCGGCGATAAAGGCGTCCGTTCTGTAATAACCAAATCGGTTATAAAAGTACGGCCCCCAGGGATCACCATAATAGGAGTTGCCGGGAAAGGAAAAATTAAAGGACACGTTTCCCGAACGACCACTGACCGACCAACCGGGGTTGGGCCACGTCGAACCATAATACCGGGAAAAAGAAGGGCTGCGATACTGAGAGTGGTGGTGATGATGCCCGCGTGCAGAATGACGATTCTGCGCAGAGGCCTGATGGGGAAGCCCTGCCCACAGACAAGCTGTGCTCAAAATGAGAAGATAACGCATTTCTTTTCTCCTGTGGGCCCAGCCTCGAATACACAAACCATTATGCACGCTGAAATCACGAAAAGCAAGGATTGTTCAATTGATACAATGAAAAGCGTTTGACAGTTGCGTCGCTGCAGCAGGCTCTCAACATCAGACGTCATGATTCACCGGAACTGTATAAGTTCATTTCCAGATACAATTCCCACTTCTGAACCATACCAGTCAGCAGGAACAGAGAAAAAAATAGCTGTGACTGCTCCAGACGTCTCTGATCGGCAAAGTTTGATTGTGCGTCAGGCAGCTTAGAGAAACTCTAAGGCCTTAATTCACTACAGGCTGCAGGCCACAATATCGCAATCCGTCCAATAAAAACAGACCACGGGAACAGGTTCCTCCTTACATTAGGCATAGCCCCAACCATCAAATATAGATCTCCCCTGGATATGCAGTCCACCCAGATTGACACATTTCAGGGGGCATTTCCGCCCTCATATGATCGTAAACCCTGCCTAATTTAACCAACCGTCACGACACATATAACCGTGCTTAAAAATGACGTAACCTTTTTATCTGATAATGACTTGAGACATTCAAGCGACGATTACAGCACGCCGATAGATTGTAGCAGTCGCAATGAGAATTCAAATCTGAATGATCGAAGGAAACAATTCGGATATGAATTTGGCCGGTGCTCGCGAGAACATCGACCGCAATCGAAATTATTTTTGTGAAGGAATGGTTGAGTAAACGATTCTTTCGGAGTCAAGCCAGCGCGAATAGACGAGTTCAGGTTGGACTGAAATCAGTCCCAAAGAGAACAAAAAAATTCGCGCCGTAACCGTAATGATGTGACATAAGAGGCACATCAATCTGTCTATGATGGTCAGGAATCGACCCAAGAAGGAGACGCTGTTCTATGAAATGGATTAGTCTGTTAAGTGCATTTGTAGTGGCATTGGGGATGAATGCCGTTGCACAAGCAGATCTTTTTGACCTTTCGCTTAATTGCGGGGCTGCAAAGAGCTGTGAATGTGCCTCGAACTGTCAACCCGAGTGTTGTAAACCCACTATTACCAAACCCTGTGAAGCCAACGTTTATACGTACCAACGTCGGTGTTCCTCAATTAAACCACCTTGCTGTGGTGAAACGGCTCCTGCTTGTTGCAAGCCTGCTCGCCGTCTGCGTGGCTGGTTCAAAAAACGCTGCTGCAATTCTGAATCTAGCTGCAATACATGCAACACCGGATGTAATACCGGCAAAGGATGCTGCACACCAGCTCCTAAAGCATGTGCCGCACCAGCTCCAAAAGCTTGCTGTGCTCCTGCTCCAAAAGCATGTGCCGCACCAGCTCCAAAGGCTTGCTGTGCTCCTGCTCCTAAAGCATGTGCCGCACCAGCTCCAAAGGCCTGCTGTGCTCCTGCTCCTAAAGCATGTGCCGCACCAGCTCCAAAGGCTTGCTGTGCTCCTGCTCCAAAAGCATGCACACCAGCTCCAAAGACCTGTGCTGCACCAGCTGCTCAGTCTTGCTGCAACGAAAAACCTTGCTGCAACGCAGATCCATGCGAAATCGCAGAATTGATCTACCAGTCTCAGACTGCTTGCTACGCCAAACACCGTCGCAAAGCAATCCACAAACTGGGTGACAAATTCACTTGCGAATGCAATCCTGAGATCATGTGTGCTTTCATCTACGCTTTGAACGACGCTGACGAACGTGTTCGTGCTAAAGCTGCTGATGAAATCGGCGACCAGCTTCGCAAGAACAGCTGCTGCTGTTCACCTGAGCTGACTGCTGCTCTGACATGTGCTCTGGGTGACTGCGACAAAAAGGTTGTTCGTGAAGCAACTCAGGCTCTGACACTCTGCGGATACGATGTTATTGAAGGTTGCTGCGAAACACCTTGCTGCCACACTGGATGTGCTCCTGCCGGATGCTCACCATCAGCAGCTCCTGCAGCTCCTGCTCCAACCTCAGATCCCAAGGCTTACTTCCCCAGCCGTCTGCAAAATCAAAAGCAGACTCGTCGTCTGAGCGGAAACAGCCTGTCAAACCTGTTCGGTCTGATTGACTGATCAATCAAACCTTCAGTGAGACGAAACTGAAGACTCAAACGGCTCTCCTGCAAAGGGGAGCCGTTTTTTTTTGTTCTCTACGAGAATTCAGGAATCTGGGATTGAACGGCTCCTATTATGGATATTAAAATCCAATTTATCTGCCACTATTGCCTTAAAGACAGGAAGTCACTAGATTTAAAATAAATATTCGTAATCTAGTGCAGGATCTGTTACTATAAACTTTCCCTACCAATTATTACCGAAAGTTACGAGCTTACGTTTCGGAAAAGTAAATTGTTACTTCCCTCCTCACCAGCGACTCACTAAAAAGAGAAGCATCCTGCCAGATAAAGTACTACACCAGTGTCACAGTTCGCGATTGATCAAAACTTACCGTAACCCTTAAAGGCACAAGTTGTTTGATTTAGAAATCAGATTGTTATCCTCCGAAATCTAATCAACAGCCGGCATTTCCGATTTGAAGGTTCTCACCATGCGACGTCGAAAATTCCTCAAATACTGCACGAGTATCTTAGGTTCCCTCTACGCCACAGTTCTGGTAGTACCGGGGTTGGGATTTTTGTTTTCGACTCTCAAACGAGGCAAACAAAAAGAGACAACCTACAGACTGGCCAAACTGGACGACCTGAAGCCAGGGACTCCCCAGCGATTTACCATCATTGACCAGCGCGTCGATGCCTGGACCAAATACCCGTCCGGTCCGATCGGTTCGGTCTGGATCAGCAAGGCCCAAGACGGAACCGTGACGGCTTTTTCATCCACCTGTCCCCATCTGGGGTGCGTGGTGGATTATGTACCCGGCGATGAAGTATTTTTCTGCCCGTGCCATGCAGCGACTTTTCAAACAGACGGCGCGATGGTGAGTGGCCCGCAACCTCGTGGCATGGATGAGCTGAAAACTTCGATCGAAAAAGTCCGGGGAGAGCAGTGGGTGAGTGTGGAATACCAGAGGTTTGCAACCGGAATCACAGAAAAAGAACCGATCGGCTGACATTGAGTGATACGCTTCAAAGCCGACCGCCTTACTCCGTTGATGAAAATATTTTAATTTCCCATAGGGAGATGTTTCAGTGCTGTCAG
>CAXBFD010000056.1:0-40916 GCA_963974925.1 uncultured bacterium
CACTTTCCGCAGTGACGAACAGGTCTCCTGTGACCAGGTTTGTGTTGCTCTGGAACGCGACAGAATCATCGCTGCCCGCAAGAATAGTCAGGCTGGCATCGAAGAAACTGTCGAGGCTGTTAATCAGGACCGTGTCAACGCCAGCCGAAGTTCCCACACTGTCGGTGCGAATTGTGAGCGAGTTCGTCGGATTCAAGAAGAGAACCGACTCACTGAGTGTCGAATCGATGAATGAGTATTTATCGTCGGCGACGCCATCATCGGATAATGAAATCGTTTCGGCGGCATCGGTGAAATCAAAATTACGATTCGCCACCAGCAGATTGTCGATAATCGGTTCCAAACCTGTAAAGGTGATCGTTGTGGAGCCATCGTTCATGCTGCTGTCTGTGATCGTGATATTACCGTCATCTCCTTCGGCCGGTACAGTATCAGGAGTGAAGACATAGGAAACCGAGTCAGCTTCGAGCGGCATATCGTGATTGATGACCAGTGTATCGCCATTTAACCCGGCAATCCCCAGCGCATTGCCGTCATTGTTCTGAGACCCACCGTTAAAGATGATCCCGCCGGAAGGATTAAAAAACAGATTGTCGGGTTGATTGAGAATGAGAACGTCATCCCCGCCTAAACCATTAAAGGTGATTGATGTGATATCCGTCAGGAACACGGTATCCAGTACAATTTGACCAGCGCCACCAAAGTCCCGGGTCAGGACGAAGGTCGCTGTATTCTCGCCTGTCAGCGTTAATTCCAGCAGATCATCCTCACCGGTACCATAAATGACGATGTCGCCTGTGCCATAGACTCCAGGATAGACGGTGGGAGGATTCTGGTAGGCACCGATGTGGGGTGTTGCGGTATTTGTATCGCCGGCGAATTCAGATGAAGTATAGGCAGCCGACGAACCGAAACCGATAGTGAACTGTTCTTCCAGAGTGTGAGGGTCTGTGCTCACATACAGAGGATCGTTTTCATACGCGAACAGTGGATCGCCGATGATGTTGGTTGCATCCAGCGTGACATTCGAATCAAGGTCGTTATTATTGAAGGCATTATAAGTGACATTTGAATTAAGCGGGGCAATCACGCCAAAACCCTGAATCGGGGGCAGGGGTGGTTCCGCCTGCAGATAGAGTTGGATATGCGTGTCACTATTTCCGGAGACAACCGTTGTTCCGGGAACGTCGTCCAGATTCCAGTGTGCGACGAGGCGCAGATCACCGGTCAATGCTGCGACTCCGTTGTTCATAATGTCTGCGCGATCCGTTGAGTCCAATACATCATTAAACCAGCCGATGTCGTCCATGAGCCCGTCGAAGGATCGGGAGGGATCACCGGGGTCGCGGCCCACATTCATCAGACCATTCACCGTGTCGGTAAAATGGGTGCTGTCGAAACCAGCCAGATTTTGATCAAATGTTGAGAGGTAAGGCTTTTCAGAACCATTCAGGTAAATATGCATTTCGCCTGAGTCGGCGTCCCACGTGTATTGAATATTGGTCCAGACGCCTGCGACGCTCGACTGTCCGCCCTGCTGGATCGTAAATTCGTCATTGTTCTGTGTTCGTCCGTAAAATTGACCACCGCCGTTCGTGCGATATTGAAATTCCAAGCCGCCGTCATCGGGGCCTTCGAAGAACTGGTTTCGTTTTCCGACGTCATCCATCTTGACCCAGAAATTCAAGGTTCCTTTGCGCCCCACGTCAAAGCTGGCATCCTGGAAGGTGGCGAAATCGTCAATCCCGTCGAATTCCAATGCGCCGCCGAATTGACCGGCTGCGGTCTGGAATTCCGGTCCAAAGGGAACTATCCCGTTGGTGGAAATCAGCATCTGAATGCTGTTTTTGTTATCAACGGCGATATTTCCGGATGTCTGGTCGAAGTCCCAATGGGCGACCAGTCGGGCATCAGCAGACAGAGTAGCAACACCTGTCATACGAATTGCGTCCAAGTCGGTTTGATCCAATACCTGATCGAACCAGCCGACATCATCCATGAGTCCATCAAAGAAACGGCTGGCATCACCGGGGTCCCGACCTACATTCATCAGCCCACTCATGGTATTGACGGTGGCGGTCCATTGCGATAAATCGGAATCAAACGTCGTGCTGAGATAGCCGACTTCGAACCCATCAATATAGATATGCATTTCCGGATTGACGCCGCCGTGATAGTCCCACGTGTATTGAATGTTCTGCCAGACTCCCGTGGTGCCGCCTGCGTTGCCATTTTGAATGACAAAAGAACTGCCGTCTGGACTTCCATAAAATTGTCCGCCGCCGTTTGTGCGATACTGGAACTCCATGCCGCCATTATTGGGGCCTTCGAAGAATTGATTGCGGCGTCCCTGGTTATCCATATTTACCCAGAAACTGAGTGTTCCGGTTTCACCGACATTGAAGTTCGCATCCTGAAAAACACCAAAATCATCGACGCCGTCGAACTCCAGTGCGCCGCCAAACACGCCGGCCGGACTCCAGAGCGGGTCGGTCGTGGGTTGAGGTCCGTCGTAGGTAAAACCGTTGAAAATATTGTCAGTGATATTAACGGTGCCCAGCGCCACTGACAGAGAAGGATCGAAGTAAATCCCGCCGGGTTGAGCAAAAATGCCGTTGCCGTTCGTCGTGGTGGAATCCTGCCAGTCAAACGTGTTGTGAATGATGTTGATTCCGTCCGCAGTCATGCCACCGTTGGTGATGGTGACGGTATAATTCTGATCGCCGGCTTCCTGAAAGGAACCTGCTTCGAGGCCGTTTCCGAAATAGTTAAATGAGATCTCGCCGCTGAATGCGAAATGATTGGGATCACCAAACGTTCCCTGAGGACCAATGGAAATCGGCCCCCAGCGAAAATGATCTTCGCGGAATTCATTCCGCGTGATGAGGAAGTTTTCACCGCTGCCACTGTCTCCGTCACGAATCGCAGCACGTCCGAATTTGCCTTCGAAGATGGAATCGGAAACTTCGAGATTGTCGGCACCTTCAAAAACGACGGCACTACGGTAGTTATCAGCGAACAACAGATTATTGAGGGTCGTATTGTCGGCTGTTGTGTAGACGACGTATCCCTCGTAATCGGTGGTTGAAGAATGTGTTTCCCAGCCCAGCTGAGCGCCGGAAAGGGTTACATTATTCGCCGAGATATTCACAGCGATGTCAAAATTACTCGTGGGTGCACCTGCTTTGCGAATTTCAACGACGTCTTTTCCCGCGCCCAGAATCGCGACCGACTCGTCCACATTCAGTGTGCCGGTAGTATGATAAACACCAGCCGCGACATTGATAATGCCCCCCGTGCCAGCGACATCGACGGCGTCCTGAATGTCCGCCCCCCCCACAGAGCCCAGCACATTGACTATGGCAGCGTCACCGGAAACAGTTGTGGAAACCAGATTGCCGTCCAGGTTCACTTCGTTTGCATTAAAGGCAATGCCTGCTGCAGTCAGAGTGACAGAAGTGGCAACGTTGATGGTTTCGACGTTGAATGCAATCGTCTTGCCGGTGTTGAATGAAACGCTGCCGTTGGCATTCACCGTATCGTTGTCACCGTCACCATTGAAGGTCAGTGATGCTGTAAAGCTGTCGGTCAGTGAAACGAGATTCACTATGTCATCACCGGCCCCTGTGTTAATAATCAGGGAACCGGTGGGATTCGTAAAAGTCAACGTTTCGCCGGCTGTGGAAGTCACGGTGGTTTGACCACTGGTGGCGTCAGAAATGTTAATTGTTTCGGAAACACCACTGTAATTCAGAGTGACATTGACGGCATCGATGGTCGAGGTGATCGGTTCCAGGCCGCTATAGACGATGAAATCCGTCAAGGCGTCGTCGATACGTATACTGCCGGAGCTGCTGTTGGTGAAGAAATATTCGACAGAATCGGTGGCTCCCAACAGGTTCAGTACATCGCCCGGATTCGCGGAATTATTTCCTTCCCCATCATAACTCACCTTAATGCCTGCTGCAGCGAGTGCACTGTCAACGGTCAGGCTGTCATCTCCTTCGCCAGCGTCAACCGTGATACTATTAGTTCCGACGAGAGAACTGGTGCCGATGAGAGTTCCGCCCAGTCGATATTCAATATCGGAACCGACGACCAGAATTCCGATGAGATCGTTGTTCGACGTCCCATCGATCTGAATGTCCACAACTCCCGAAATGGCAAAAATCTCATTTTCAGTGTAAGAGATCGCAGGGAATGTTCCGGTTACGATACCGGCACTGCCATCAAAGCTGATGCCACCTGTCGGTGAAATATCGCCGCCGCTCACATCAAGACGAACGGTGTTCCCGACTCCGTTACCAGTAATGATCACACTGGATATATTTGCGAAATTGTGCGAGGGAACGATTTCATTCATCGTTCCTGTTTCCAGGACGCGCAGCTGACTTCCATCTCGCACCAGAGTGATGTCATTCACAGACCAGTCGCCAGAGTTAACAATCAGTGATTCCGTGAGATCATTCAGATTGATGGTAATCGTGGCAGTATCGGTCGCGCCGGCACTGTCTGTAACGAGTATCTCAAGGTCAAATGAGGTTGTCGTTTCGTAGTCCAACTGGGTCGCATCGGCGACCTTAATTTCCCCCGAATCGCTGACGCTAAAGGCAGTCTGACCGGTGCCTCCTGTGACACTGAAAGTCAGGCTGTCGGGGAGTACGTCCGGATCTGTCGTAACGATACTTCCCAGCGAGGTGTTATCGATCGTATTTTCATTAATCGTGATACTCTGGTTTTCAACAACGGGGGGAGTATTGACGGTCAATACGACGTCGTTTCCGTCTCCTCCAGCATAGGAAATATAAACCTGGTTTCCGTTAAAAGAAAAAAATGTGCCTTCTGTGAGCCCCACAAATTCTCCGGTCACAGGATCTACATCATCATTGTCGATTAACAGGAACTCGTTCCCTGCGGATGCGTTAAACGCACTGATCAGATTCAGCGTTGCTCCGGTCAGATCGACTTCCCCCGTCACCCGAATTTGATCGTATTCCAACCCTGCAAGCGTCCCGTTTATTTCAATATCCAGCACGGAGCCGGCAGTGAGTGTCAAATCTCTCGAGCTGAGTAATCCCGGACTGGAGCCGGGGGCCAGAACGCCATCGGCATTAACAGTCACAGGAGAATTGATGTTGCCTGAGCCTGCCAGTGTTGCATTCGCTGAAACGATTACTTCCGCTGTTTTTAAAGTACCTTCGACTTTGAGCAATCCCTCCTGGACGGTGGTGGATCCGGCAAACGAACTGCTTCCTGAAAGAATGAATTCGCCCGCTCCTGATTTGGTCAGGCTGCCGTCGTCGCTGATACTGCCGGCAAATGTGGATGAAGTAGCAGCGGCCTGATTCACATTCAAAATCCCCGCAGCGCCGCCCAGAAGCACTTTGCCAGAACCGGTCAGTGAGGTGAGGGAGACTTCAAAACCATTCAGATCCAGTACGCTGGTGATGGCGGTTAAATCTACCGTGGATGTCGTCGGGATCGCATAGGATCGGGCCAGCTTCAGTGTCCCATTATTGATGATCGTCTGGCCGAGATAACCATTGGCCGCATCCAGAACTACCGTCCCCACGCCATTTTTGACCAGATCGGTTCCGTTTAATTGGGCTTTGACTGTTCCTGACCGGAGATCTAAATCAGACTGAGCAGTTAAAATGCCCCCGGTGGCGATGATGGTCCCTTCTTCCAGAACCAAAGCATGCACAGTTTCATTGAACGTTCCCAGATCCAGTGATGCTCCGCCGGCTAATGTCAGGGAGACGGTATCTGCCAGGAGATCATTGGCCGTCAGTTGATAGGTGTCACCCGGTTTTCCGGAAATGATCAAATCTGAGGGAGCGAAGGCAGCATCAAACGAATTGAGCGTGACGACTGAGTCCCCCCCTGTGGTATTGATCTTGAGTGAATCCATGGGTAACCCAAAAGTGGTTAATTCGAAAACGGCACTCAGGCTGCGAATCTGCATTTCATCAGAAGCAGCAGAATTTTCCAGAACGGCGTCCAGCGTGGCAAAGGGGAGATTGATTTCAATATTGTTGGCTAAATTATTTCCGCCGAAAACGGGCTCCAAACCGACGTAACTGATTTCCGTGATGCTATTTCCGCTGAAATCAATCGAGCCTGCGCCCAGCCCGGTTAAATTGTGGGTTACCGTATCAAAAATACCGCCGGAAAATTCCAAAGCGTCATTTCCGCCGCTGCCACCGTCAAACGAGATCGCAATGTCGGTTAAACCAGAAACACTATAATCCAGTGTCAGGAAATCACTTTCCCCATCGGCTCCGATGACTATGATGGAATTCAAATCTGCTGTCGGTGTGGAGAAGAGCAGGGTGTTGGAATGCGTCGCATCGATGATTTCAAGATTGGGACCGTTGATTTTAATGACAAAGGCATCATTCAGATTCAGCTCGTTCGGAAGGATCACGCTGAGTTGATCCTGGGTCAGTTCAAACTGGCCCAGGTAGGTCACAGTTGAGGCGGAGTTGAACTGCGGTGGTTGACCAGCGCCGATCAGAAAATCAATCCCGATATTCACATCCCCTGTGAAACCAGTGAGATCCACTGGCCCGGTCAAATCCATACCCTGTTGACCAAGAAAATGAACGACCTGCGAGCTATCCGTGCCTGTGACAAGAATCGATGAGATCTGGCTGGCGTCGAACTGCATAATGCTGTCGGGCATCCCGAGTCCATCATCGACCTGAAGGGTTGTGCCGCTGTTAATTACAGAGATGGTTGCCTTATCGCTGGCGGCATCGAGATTGAGTTGAAGCACATCGCCTGCGCCTCCCAGGCCAGCACTGACACTGAGTACAATTCGGTCCTCGAGGCGAACCAGTTCCAGCCTTGCATTACCGTCTTCTCGAAAGCTGTCAAAATGCAGATTCCGGGCAGGCGCGGGTTCACCGAGGTATTGATACAGCCAGTTTAAAAATCTCAATTTGAGATACTCCTTCGGGTTGCTTGAAACGCGCGAACTTAAAATGGCACAAAATTCATGACGACCATTTGCAGTTAAACTTTTGGAGGGATCGAGAAAGGAGAACTTTAAAACCCTGCCTGCCTCTAGCCCCTTTGCGCAAAGGATTTACAATAACGGAATGCCTATACGTATGGACGGACCTTCTCCGCTGCTATAATTCCCCTCCTACATTATCTTTACTCCCTAAATGGTATGTCAATCATTTTTAACGTAGCACAAACATCTATAAAAAATGGTAATCTTGTGGTTACACAGACGTCATACCCGGTCTAATCAAACAGACTGTTACTACCTATCACGAACCATTACCCAAGTCATTAGTCATCATAACCCTTTGAACCGTTATACGTATTAGAGAGTTAAATCGTGAATTTGGGGATTCACCAAATTCACATACACCCAATAAAACGTGAATTGACTGTGAGTCTGACAAACTTTTACCCAAAGAAGCTTCCAGCTCTTTACCACTATTCTCCCGTATACGCCCTGGTGCAATCAGGATAGATAGAGACTTTGCGGAGACCTTGTCGTTTAATGTGCTGCGGATGTGTGATGTGGATAAAGCTTGCCGATACAAGATAAGGAGTACTCCTGATCATTCGATGCCAAATAATGGCTGATAACAACTTTTTTACCCCGAAACCAGCAATTTATTTACTGGAGCGCCTATTTCATGAGGTCGCTAACAATTCATTTATGGATCGTTACATGCCTGTGCAGCCTGATACTCAGTGGCTGTGCTGTGAAGCAGGGTGCGCATTTTTCCATTGCTCCCGAGTTCGACCAAAATAAAATTGCAGCGATCTCAAACTCAGCTGAACTGAGAAGACAGAGTTCAGTAAGTAAGACGGTTGAAGTCGCAAAATCTGACCAGTTAAGGGTTACCGGTTTTAATAAACGGACAATCCAGCCCCCGGAACCACAAAAACACATGCAGAATACTGATGCGGAACAGATCACATCAGAGATTCCTGAGCTTGAGTTCGATGAGTTTGCCAATTTTCATTCCATTGAGTTAGCCGGAGTCAATTTTCCGCAACATCAGGAATCACGTCAAGAAATCGAAGTACCTTTGGAAGCGGAAAAACCGGTTCTTACCGAGTTTCCCCCGATTGTTGAGCACGAAAAAGTTCCTGCAGCCGATATCACTTTCAAAACAATCGATGAATTTCATTCTGAAGAAATCAAAACACAAAAGCCACAGCCCCAATCGCCATCACTGGTTGACCTGGAATTGAAGCCGCTCAGTCTATTAACAGTGAATGCCAAACCACCTGTCGGAGATCTTCCAAAAAATACTGCCGCAGCGCATCTTGATCAACTCCCTGCTCGTCACGTCGTGATGGGCGAATCACGAGACTGGGAGTTGGTCACGAAGGAATGGGAAGCGCCGGGCGTCGGATACAATGCGCTCTATTTTGAAGAGCCCTATCTGGAACGTTATGGTTATAATTATGGAGCACTTCAGCCCTTTATTTCCGCCGGACGTTTCTTTGGGCGGATTCCTGCACTCCCCTATATGATTGGCACTTATCCCATGGATGAAATGCGTTATCCATTAGGCTTGGCCCGTCCTGGGGACTGCCCGCCTTATCAGGTGGAGAAACTACCTTTCAGTGCACGGGGCGCGTTATTTGAAAGTCTGACGGTGACAGGGCTGATTTTCCTGATCCCCTGATCTGTACCAACAGAGCCCCGTTTAGATTGAGTTTGCTTTAGCTGAGATTCCAGTGAAGTTCACGTCTGGTGTGTTTCTGCAGTCGTTTCTCGTTGACGGTAATTCCCAATCCTGGTCCGTCCAAAGCCGGGGCACGGCCTCCCCACCCGAATGAGATCTCTTCATTAATGAGATTTTGAACGAGAAGATAACGGTCAAAACTCCCTTCTAAAAACGCGACTTCCTTGACGGTCGACGCGAAATGCCGCCCGACAGCCGACAAAATTCCGGTTTCGCCAACCTGACATCCGAGTTGATATTTCAGGCCCGACTGCTGAGCCAGATGTGCCAACTGTAACGTAGGGATGACTCCGCCTGTTTTTGAAAGGCGCAGGTTAAAGTAGTCACAATAACCTTCTGAAATTGCAACATCCGCATCAGAGAAACAGCATAATGACTCGTCGAGCATGATCGGTGTTGAAATCTGATTTTTAATATCGCGCAGGGAAGCGATCTTCTGATGCGGCACAGGTTGCTCGATGGAACTGATCTGAAACGGTGCAAGCTCAGTCGCTTTTTGCTCAAGCAGTTCTCTGGTCCACGCTTCATTCGCATCGATTCGCAAGTCCATGTTGCGGCCCGTCAGAGTCCGGATTTTTTGTAGCAAATACCGCTCGTTTATCTCGGGCAGACCTACTTTGACTTTGCACTGCTGGAATCCCGTCAGGCGGTAAGCGATGGCCAGCAGAGATTGCTTGAAAGGCCGCATTGATGTCAGCACGGCACTGTAGCGGACAGAGTCTCTTGGCTGAAGCAAAGTCCGGTACTGTTCCAGGTGCTGAAAAAACGCCGAAAATGAATGCTCTGTAGAACGGGTGGCGGCGTCGATCAGACTGACTTCGAGTGCGCAACGAGCCGCATTTCCAAAACAACCTCGCTGCACGTAAACCTGCGGCGCATGGGTCAACTGAGAAAGCGAGATTTGCTGACAGAGGGCAGCCAGTTCATCCAGAGAATTCCAGCTTGCTCCCAGCACCGCTGACAGGTCGGTATTTTCATACTGAGACAGGACTGAATCCACAGATTCTCCGGTTACGTATTCTCGTGGAACGGATTCTCCCCAGCCTACAGTTCCGTCTTCCAGTTGACAGCGCACGATGATGGAAGCAGATTCAGAGCGGCTGAAGGATGCGTGCGTGATTTTTCGCCGTAACGGAACCTGTACCTGATATGCTGAAAGTTGGACGATTCTCATAGATCCAGTTTTTTAAACCTTCATTAACTCTATGCTGTATTAAGACATACGTGTTATATTGGGGGTGACAGGGTTTCCTGAAAATGCTATGAAGCCATTATTCTGAATGGATTTAGATTTTTTCGCAATATGGAGGCGATTGTGGGTGTTCCCCTATCTCAGATGTGGACTGTAGCTAAGTATGTTCTGACGCAACGGGTTAAAGGCGTAAAACGTTATCCGCTGGTACTGATGCTGGAGCCGTTGTTTCGCTGTAATCTTGCGTGTGCGGGGTGCGGAAAGATCCAGTTTCCCTCGCATATTTTGAAACAAAATCTGAGTCCTGAGAAATGCTTCCAGGCCGTGGATGAGTGTGGTGCCCCTATCGTTTCGATTCCCGGCGGTGAACCGCTGCTGCACCCCCAAATGCCGGAAATTGTTGCCGGACTCGTCGCCAGAAAGAAATTTATTTATCTGTGCACGAACGCAATCTTACTGGAAAAGCATTTAGAGAACTATCCCCCGTCAAAATATCTTACGTTTTCGATTCATCTGGACGGCATTCGCGAAGATCATGATGCGGCTGTCTGCCGAGATGGAATCTATGACAAAGCGATTAACGCGATCAAAGCAGCCGTCAAGGCAGGGCACCGCGTGACCACGAATTCGACCCTGTTTGAAAATGCAGAACCGGAACGGGTTCGGCAGATGTTTGACGAACTGTCAGTGCTGGGTATCGAAAGTATGATGCTTTCACCCGGTTACCAATATGAAAAAGCCCCGGATCAGGAACATTTTCTGAAACGTAATCAGACGATTCAAAAGTTCCGCGAGATTCTGGAGACCCCCAAAAAGGGCTGGAAATTCAATCATAGCCCTTTGTTTCTTGAGTTTTTAAAAGGAAACTGGGAACTGGAATGTACTCCCTGGGGCAACCCGACTTATAATATCTTCGGCTGGCAGAAACCCTGTTATCTGCTGGAAGAAGGTTATGCCGAGACCTTTGAAGAGCTAATGTCTTCCACCCGCTGGGAGCAATACGGACGCAAAAGCGGTAATTCTAAATGCCGAGACTGCATGGTGCATTGCGGTCACGAACCGACGGCCGTCGATCAGACATTTTCTTCCTGGAAGGGCTTTTTGAAAGTCGCATCTGTGACGCTGTTCGGTTCTAAAGACTCTCACAATCCGTTACCAACTCAGTCGAAAAAACATCTGCCCGCGCCGCATTATACGGTGGCTGACCACGAATTGATTCAGCTTGGACCTGTGAATAATACCGAATGTGAAGAGGACGCTGAAGTCCTGAATCTCTCAAACTGAGGGTCTGTGCTTACATGTGTCTATCACGAAAATGACGAAATGCCAGAGAGGGATGATCTCTCATACGGTTCTCCCCGCTTTTTTATTTGTAAAGCATCTGGTGTTGTCGCGAAATCTTCGTCGTTTCAGCAACGCAGAGGATCATAACAGTGAATGTTTTCACTAGACAGAAATTAATTCTACGCGCGACGCACAAACCGAACTCTGAACAGCGCTACCAGTCAATGAAGCCAAACAGCACGGTATAGACAGAGTAGCTGCATGCACTACTGTCAGCAGGCGAGCTCAAAGTCGAACCCGACCGGGTTCTTCCTCCGGAGCGTCAAACGAAGCGGGAGAACGGAATGGATTCTCCAGTGCTTGAGCGGGCCTTTGACTGGCGGGAAAAGTGCCTGGCTCTTCAAATCCGATTTGAGCAGGTTTCCATTGCGGTTCGCTGCTTGAAGCAGCGTTCGACCACTGGGGCTCTCGCAGTTCTGAAATCCGAGAATCAATGCGGGCAGGACGTTCGACAGAAGCAGATTGTGGAGGCGCAAATGCCGAGCCCAGGTCCATCACCGGATAACCGGGAATTTCCGGTAGCCCCCAGACTTCTGCAGGCACTGCAGCCGGATTAACCTCAATATTCGACATGGTCATTGTAAGCACGATACCCGCCTGTGGCCAATCGAGTTTAATCACATGCGGCAACGTCGCTCCGGAATTACTACAGACACGATATTCCCCCAGGGTTGCGGTGGCGATGCGTTGCCCCTGACTGTCATACAAGGATTGTTCGATTATATTTCCCGTACACAGATTGACGACCAGAATTTTTTGAACGAGTTTGCCGCTTGGTAACAGACGATCGGAAATCAGCTTGATATTCGGCGAATTCTGACCTTCTTTCTGAATGGAGAGTTCTTTTTCATTCAGCGGAACAACACGTAAAGCTTCCAGCAGCCAGTCTGGTTCAAAGGGGATATTGAGTTGCGACCCCATTGACTGATATTGGTCATGCCGAACGGTAAAGACGCGCTTTTGCTCACTTCGTTTCACCCAGAACCAGAAACGGTCATCGTTGGAGCCAAAATCAACTTCTGCTCCCAGAGGAGAGCTGGCCCTTAACCTGAAGCGTTTAGGATGTTCAACGGCAAGCATGGCATTGAGGCTGACTGGGATTCCGCCCTGTTGCCGAGCACGAATTTTTACATTTGAGGACTGCCAGCCATGGACGCCATTGATCTGAGAATTCAAATGAGTGACGATTTGTGTGTAGCTGGCATTCGGGGGTAAAACGCAGACAGGAGGTTCCTGTGGCAAAAATGTCCGTACGGAAGCACAGGAGCTGAGCAGCGTCAGAAAGCAGATCGCGACAGCCAGTTTTGTGACTTCCAAAAGTCGACAAAATAACTGCCCGAATTCTTTCATTTCTGTTCTTCCTTGAACATGTATCATAGTAGCGATCCAGCATGGGGACGCGCCCCTTACTCCCAGTCTTCAAGAAATTGTGTATTCAATTGCTGCTGTAGTTGCTCGACTTCGGACGCATCCAGGTCCTGATCACGAATTTCGAAGTTTCCTTCGCCATGAGTCCCCGTTAACTGGAGATATGATGCCGTCTCGTCGTTTCGAGAACCATCCAGTTTCAATCGACGTTTCTGCACGAGAAATAAAGCCAGAACGTAGAGGAATTTTTCCTGTGTCTGATTGGGTGTTTCATATAATTGCTCAAAATACTGCATCAATCCTTCAGGATCGATCTTTTTCGGGCCCTGTGTTGTGGTTTCAGGAACCTGTAATTTCCATTCTCCCACCGCACTCTCGGGAGGCCCTGTCCAACCGTCCTGTGAATAATCAAGCCGAACAAGCTGTCCATTTTGTTCGACAATGACAGAGTGAACTGTTTCGCCCGGAACAAATTCTTTTCCGGTAGCGGAACATGATTTTCCTAAAGGTTTTAAATGATAATCCATTGAAAAAACTCGAAATCGAATTTTGTAACTATAGTCCCAGACTCACTCTCAGGCAAATTTGATCATTGCAGGCGAATCCTAGACGATTACATGATTTAGCTCAAGACGATTCTAGCCGGTTCCAGTGAAATCCTTTGTTTTCAAAAGAGATTCTTTTCAATCTTAAGGCATGGCACAATAACACGTTAGGAACCACTGAAAAATCTGCTTGATGAGCCGCCTTCTTTTACAACCGGGATTTCAATCGCGGCAGCGCAGCGGGGACAGTGACCGGCAAAGACAGCACCTGAATGGTCAAGATAGACTTGGGAATAAACATTACAGCATTTGAAATGCACACCGACAGAAGGTCGTGGTGATCTATGAGAAGTATCCGGACTTGCCATAAAGGACTTCCAAAAAAACAGGCTGAAACCACCTGACGGATTTCAGCCTGTTTATTCAATTCTTGTTTTTAAATCAAGAGCTTATTTATGACCGGAGAGCGCCAGCATGGCCCGCGCCCGGCGCTGGTCCCGTTCGCGTGCGTCGCATTGCTCGTCGCCGACAGCCGTTCGTGCAAGTGCTTCTTCCAGGAGTTTTTCTGCTTCGACCGCATTTAATTTGTTCACAGGAATGGCGTGTTCGGTCAGAACAGAAATGACGTTTCCCTGAACCTGCAGAAAACCGCCATCGACGTAATAACTGCTTTCTTTACCGTCTGTGGTGTAGAAAACCAGTTCACCATAACCCAGGCGTCCGACCATCGGCATACGACCAGGCAGGATCCCGATTTGTCCGTCAAATAAAGTACAGCGCAGACTCTCGACAGACTGATCTAACAGGGTCGTTTCAGGAGTCACTAGTAACAGACGAAATTCTTGAGCCATTGGTGCTCTAACCATATTTCAAAACAGGTATTCAGATTGAACTTATGAGCGACATTATCAGAGAGCCGCTCACAATTTTGTCGATTGATTCAATGTATTTTTATTCTGCCATTCTCTTCGCTTGTTCTTCGGCCTCTTCAACAGAGCCCACATACATAAATGCGGATTCAGGAAGATGGTCCCATTTCCCGGCACAGATCTCTTCAAAGCTGCGAATCGTATCTTCCAGAGGAGTAATCTTACCAGCTTTGCCTGTAAACACTTCAGCCACAAGGAACGGCTGCGACAGGAAGCGTTCAATTCGACGTGCACGGTGCACGATAAGTTTATCTTCCTCGCTTAATTCATCGACACCTAAAATTGCGATGATGTCCTGAAGTTCGCGATAACGCTGTAGCGTTTGTTGAACTTCGCGTGCCACTCTGTAGTGACGCTCACCAACATATTGCGGATCAAGAATACGGCTGGAAGAGGCCAGGGGATCAATCGCCGGATAAATCCCTTTTTCCGAGATCTTTCGTTCCAGATAAATGAACGCGTCCAAGTGGGAAAATGCGGTCGCCGGAGCAGGGTCCGTCGGATCATCTGCAGGTACATAAACAGCCTGCACACTGGTGATGGCTCCGTTTTTCGTGGAAGTAATACGTTCCTGGAGTTCACCTAATTCTGTTCCCAGCGTCGGCTGATAACCCACGGCACTCGGCATGCGCCCCAGCAACGCGGAGACTTCACTTCCTGCCTGTGAGAAACGGAAAATGTTATCAACGAATAGTAGTGTATCAGTTCCCGTTGTATCGCGGAACCATTCTGCCATTGTCAGGGCAGAAAGAGCAACACGCAAACGAGCTCCTGGAGGCTCATTCATCTGACCGAAGACCATACAGGTTTGCTCAATCACAGAACGGTCTGTTTGACCGATTTTTGTTTCCTGCATTTCGAGCCAAAGGTCGTTTCCTTCACGAGTTCTTTCACCAACACCTGCGAACACGGAATAACCGCCGTGAGCACTGGCGATACGAGCGATGAGCTCTGTCAGAATCACGGTTTTGCCCAGACCGGCACCACCGAACAGACCGGCTTTACCACCACGCACAAAGGGAGTGAGCAGGTCGACCACTTTGATCCCTGTTTCAAACAACTCGGTCTTGGCACTCAAATTTTCGAGCAATGGGGGTTTGCGGTGAATAGGCCAGCGTTCTTCAGTTTTAACTTCGCCGCGTCCATCAACCGGATCACCCAACAAGTTGAATACGCGTCCTAATGTCCCTTTTCCGACCGGAACAGAGACTGGCGAACCGGTGTCGGTGACATTCATTCCCCGGACCATACCATCGGTTGATGCCAATGCGACGCAACGGACGCGACCGCCGCCCAGATGCTGTTGCACTTCGCCGGTCACATTGATCACGACACCTTTGATTGTTTCGTTTACAACCAGGGCATTGTAGATTTCTGGCATCTGATTTTCTGGAAATTCCGCATCAAATGTTGATCCAATGATCTGTGTGATTTTACCAACTGCAGTTGTTGAACTGGCTTCCGTTGTCGCCATCGATATGTCTCTACTTTCTGATATTTATCAATTTGTAAAAAACCATAAAGTGCCTACGTAGGGCACGCCGGAAATTACTCTAAGGCAGCTGCACCGCCAATGATTTCAAGGATTTCCGAGGTGATTTGTGATTGTCGTGCACGGTTATACTGAGCTGACAGAGAGCCCACCATTTCATTGGCGTTTTCCGTGGCCCCCTTCATGGCAACCATTCGTGCAATCTGTTCGCTGACGGCAGCATCAAGGAAGCTCTTGAATAAACGTGCCTTAAATGCTGTCGGAACAATTTCTTCCAGAATTTCCTGTGCAGAGGGAAGAAATTCATAATCATATTTCTGAGCAGTTGCGGTGGCATCGACCGACGATTCCAACGCACTGATCGGGAGCAGGGAGTGAACTGCAGGCTGCTGCCTGGATGCCGAGATGAATTCGGTGTAAGCAACGTCCAGTCGATCAATCTTGCCTTCGACATACTCAGTAATATAACGACTTGCCAGTTCGTCGACTTCTTCAAAAGTGGGACGATCTTCAAAGTGCGTGTATGTTTGTGAAGCAGCGATGCCCTGAAACTTAAGAAAACTGATGCCGCGTTTACCGGAAACTTCCAAACGGACATTTTGTCCGCCGGCGGTCAGTTCTTGATAGCGTTTCAAGGCAGCCTTCAGCACACCTGAATTATACCCGCCACACAAACCTCGATTTGAAGTCAGCACCAATAGTACGGAGTTCTTTTCCGTTTCATGTTTTTCCAAAAGCGGATGATGAAACTCAAGATTTGCCTGTGACAGATCAGCCACAAGTTCAGAGATCTTTTTGGTATAAGCAGCCGCTTCCGACGCGCGGTCCATGGCTTTTTTGAATCGCGCAGTGGCGATCAATTCCATGGTCCGTGTGATTTTACGGATGTTCTTTACCGCTTTTAAGCGTTTTACGATGGCACGTGCTTTGGCCATTAGATTCTGAACCTGTTTTTGATTATCTGTTCAAACAATTAAATCAAGAAGCCGATTATGCATTTTTTCGCAGGTATTGTTCTACGAACGTTTTCAGTGCCGGTTCCAATTGTTTGATGGTGTCATCTTCCAGTTTACCAGTATCCGTGATCTTGTCTGTGATTTCGGGATACTGGTCATGTATAAACTGCAGCATTTCAGATTCTGCTTCTTGAACCTGATTGATCGGGACCGTATCAAAGAACCCTTTGGTTCCGGCGTACAGACTCACGACCTGATCCGCCATTGACATGGGGTTAAACTGTGGTTGTTTAAGCAGCTCAACCATTCGATAGCCACGATCCAGCTGTGACTGAGTTGCTTTATCGAGTTCCGTACCCATCTGGGCGAATGCTTCCAGTTCACGGAATGCAGCCAGGTCGAGTCGTAAACTACCGGAAACGCTTTTCGTTGCTTTCGTTTGCGCATTCCCGCCGACGCGAGAAACACTGATCCCCACGTTAATAGCAGGGCGAATCCCGGCAAAGAATAAATCCGGTTCCAGATAGATCTGACCATCAGTAATCGAAATCACGTTTGTCGGGATATATGCAGAGACTTCACCTTCCAGCGTCTCGATGATAGGCAGGGCAGTCATGGAGCCACCACCCAGTTCATCACTTAAACGGGCAGAACGTTCGAGCAGACGACTATGGCAGTAGAATACGTCCCCGGGGTACGCTTCGCGACCGGGAGGACGTCTCATCAACAATGACAACTGACGATATGCCTGAGCCTGTTTCGAAAGGTCATCATAGACAACCAGTGTGTGTTTACCCTGGTACATGTAATATTCAGCAATGGCTGCACCAGCATAAGGGGCGATATATTGCAAAGGAGCAGGGTCACTGGCAGTCGCGCTGACGACAACCGTGTAATCCAAAGCCCCATGTTCCTGGAGCTGATTAACGATGCCTGCAATGGTGGCGGCACGTTGACCACAACCGACGTAAACGCAGATGACATCTTTACCTTTCTGATTCAGAATCGTATCGATCGCAATCGCGGTTTTCCCGGTTTTGCGGTCACCAATGATCAGCTCGCGTTGACCTCGGCCGACGGGTGTCATGGCGTCAATCGCCTTGATACCTGTAGCCATGGGCTGTTTCACGGGCTGTCTGGCGGCAACACCGGGGGCGGCAAATTCCAGTGGTCGGGATTCGGTTGCCACGATGGGGCCTTTTCCATCAAGTGGATTGCCCAGGGGATCAACAACCCGCCCCAGCAGTTCATCACCGACGGGGATGGAGAGCAGGGTGCCTGTACTGCGAACTTCATCACCCTCGGCAATCGACAGGTAATCACCAAAGATAATAATACCAACCGAGTTTTCTTCGAGGTTGAAGACCTGACCACGCACCCCATTGGAAAACTCTACCATTTCACCAGACATGGCAGAAGAAAGTCCGTAAACGCGTGCGATACCATCGCCCACTTCGAGGACTCGTCCTACTTCGCTGGTTTCAATTTCGCCGCGAAAGTCTTCAATTTCCTTCTGGATGACTGAAGCGATCTCGTCCGCTTTGAATTTCATGAATGCTCCTATTGCTCAACCGTCCTCGTAATTGTTTTAAACGAGTGCGAAGAGAACCATCATATACTGTGTCATCAACTTGAATTACCAGTCCACCTATAACAGACTGGTCGATCGATGTTTTTATTACCGGGGAAAAGCCCAGTGTTTCTTTCAAACGTTGCTCGATGTTTGTAAGAGTATTTTCCGATAACTCAAAAGCTGAACGAACCAGAACCGCCTTTTTCCCGGCTTCTGTATCACGTAGCATGTTGATTTGAGTCAAGATCAACTGCAGAAGATCCAGTCTGTCGTGCCGGGACAGAACTCTGAGAAAATTCGTCAGAAGTTCTGAGGCATTAGGGGCAACGGCACGATCAATCAGGCCTAAACGTTCATCTTTGTTAAGCGATTTTGACGTGAGCATCTTCCCAAAGAGCGGGTTCTGTGTGATTGCGAGATTCAGAAAACCAGTCAACTCCTCGATCACGGAATCTTTGTCAGATTCTTTAATCGAACCAAGAAACGCTTTGGCATACACCTTGGCAATCGATGTTGCACTCGGATCTTCCATTACGCTTGGGACATGAGTTTTTACTTGATTCTGATCGGTCACGCGGATCATAACTCACAGCTAAAGGAGAAATAATTCAAACTTTACACATTACGTTTGAAAAACGAATTTAATCTTTAATATCAGTTGGAACTTCCTGAGATCTGAGATAAAGCCTCAGAAATCAGTCGTTCACGGTCGGATTCATTGAGGGCACGTCCCAGGACATGTTCTGTGGCATCAATGACACGACCATTCATCTGGTCGAACAGATCCTTCAACGCAAGTTCTCGTGCCCGTTCGATATCGCTGATTGCATGAGTCTTTATGGACTCTGCTTCTTTACGGGCCTGTTCGAGAACATCCTGCTTGATGCGATCCGCATCAGAACGAGCTTCAACCATCATTGCCTGAATCTCATCCTGAGCCGCCTCAATTTTAAGAGCGTGTTCTCGCACCAGA
Organism: uncultured bacterium; assembly: GCA_963974925.1. Lineage (GTDB taxonomy): Bacteria > Planctomycetota > Planctomycetia > Planctomycetales > Planctomycetaceae > Gimesia. Next base: position 19,096 of record CAXBFD010000056.1, read on the forward strand.
TCTTCTGATTCTTTTTGTTTTGATTCTGCGATATCTATCGCAGTCACCACTCTCATTTCCCGCTCATCAAGAGCTTGAATCAGAGGGCCCCAGGCAAACGCCTTGAGAACAAAAACAAAAGCAACGAAAACAATAAATGACCATAGAGCTAAGTCAGTTTTCCAGTGCAAAGGCGCCCCTTCAGGGTGCGGAGCCCCATCAGCTGCATACAAGTATGCTTCTGAACCAACCAGCCCACTGCCCAGTATCATTCCACTGACAATGATCAGCATCATGATGCATCGGCTCGTAAATAGACTTTTAAACATGATCAAATATTCTCACATTGTAATCAGAATAAGTGGTATTGAAATCGAACTCGTATCGTGAGGACGGCTTCTCCTGGAAGTCGATCTTCACTATTTACCTAAGCAGATGATTAGAGCGAAGAATGTAGCACCTTCGATCAACGCGGCCGCAATAATCATTGCGGTTTGAATTTTACCACCAGCTTCTGGTTGACGGGCAATGGCCTCGACTGCAGAGGCACCAATTTTACCGATACCAAAACCGGCACCGATAATTGCGATTCCAGCACCAATCGCTCCCAGTGGAAGCGGATTAGCAGCCTCTTGAACCGCAGCCGTAGTATCTGCACCAGCGGCAGGTGCATCTTGTGCCATTGCAGGAACAGCTGTGGCCAACACAACAACACATGTCACGTACATAATCCGTAAAGCCTGGATCATTGTTATTATCCCCTGACCTTTCTCAACGAGGAACACTCGAACTAAATATACTAAGCAAGTCTGAAAAAGCTGTCCTCTGTTCCTCTAGTGAGGATTAACAGCAGCTCCAATAAACAGAGTTGCAAGAAACGCAAAAACATATGCCTGCAGGAATGCAACAAACAGTTCCAGCAAGCCAACTAAAATTTGTGCGATGATGCTGGATGGCATCACAATCGCCCACATACCGGAATCAGCAGTCATGGCAATAAAGCCGAGAAACACTGCGATCACCGTATGACCGGCCATAATATTAGCGAACAAACGAATTGCTAACACAGCATGTTTAATTAAAAATCCGGCCAGTTCAATAACCCAGATCATAGGCACCAGAATCAGTTTTAATGCCAAAGGGAGCTCCATCGGAGGAGCAAGTGACAACCAGAACTGAACAGGACCTTGCTCTCTGGATCCATATATGACAACGGCACAAAAAGTGGTAAATGCCAGTGCAATCGTCACATTTAACTCGCCAGTTGCAGATCCCAACCAGGGGAATACACCCAACAAATTACAAATCAATACATAAAAGAAACACGAGAGAACGAAAGGCAAATATTTGTCTGCTGGATGCCCTACTTTTTGTTCGTTATGGTGAGCATGGTCGTGATCGCCATCATGATGGCCTTCGCCAATCGTAGGGCGAACAACTTCATCTCGTATATAGAGAACGATGGATTCCCAGAAGTTCCACCAGCGTCCTGTCACTACCTTCCCGCCAGCGGCCCGTTTGGCCAACCCGCGAAAGACGAGAAACAGAAAGATGACTGCCACCAACTGCAATAACATGAACTTCGAAATCTGTAATCCGAATATCGAGGGCAATTCCACTTGGAATTGTCCAGGAAGTTCGAAATGCGGAAAATCGCGCACATGATGAAATTTATCAGCGTGACCAGCGGCCATTGTTTAAGCTCGATTCAAAATTGTTTCTGATCAATACTTCGTTTAAAGATAAACAGCTTCGGCAGATTACCGAATGATCAACAAGGTTTCAACCAACAGAGACGCAAAGTAACAAATCAATAGCCAAATCAAAAAATCAGTCAAACCAAAGTCTGCTCTTAGCTTTAAAATCACTAATGTTCCGATACCTACGACCATCAATCGGACCAGAGTGGAGACTGCCATCACAGAAACGGGAGCGGTCTCGCGGAATAAATATCCTGATATGAGAAAAACAATCATGCCAGGTACAAGACAAAGTAGTGCTGAATAACCCAACCCTTCAACAGCACGCACGCCAACCGTCAGATAAGCCGGGTAGCAAAGCACCGCAAACAAACCGAATAAAGCGGCGGCAAGAATGCTGCACTGCTTGATCGGATTTCTGACTGACCGTTGTGGAGTTGATTGCATGGTTAGGAAAATATGTAGTTGCTATTCATTGTTAACTTAACAGAATCAGATTTCGACAGGGTTCTGCCATTCAGAAAATCGATTTTGATCAAAGTCCGTTCTCGTCGTGCGTTATTGAATCTGTTGTTTTCGCAGAGGGATCTTTATTTTTTCGTTCCTTGAGCTCTGCTTCTTTAGCTATTCGTAATAAATGAGTCAGACCTAAAGTAAATCCGAGTAAGGCACCAGTTGCGGTAAGCCAGGGAGTGGTGCCCCACTTTCCATCAAGCCAATGCCCTAAAAAAGCAGGTAATGCCATCTCCAGACTCACAGTTGTCAGTCGGCCTACCCAACGATGGGCTTCAACAAGTGGTGACTGACTTCGCCGATCAGGGTGCGGCATGAAAGATGCCTTCAATTATGAAGCAATATTGCTCAGATTGATGTCTGAAAAAGCTTGCACAATCAATATCAAGCAAACCTGAATGAGACTGTAGAAACAATCTGCGGTAGAGTCAAAGTACAGGCTCGCCGAATTCGACGATTCAGGTTTTTCTCAAAAATGACATTCGGTATCTTTGTGTCCTATTTGGGTTAAGAATACTTCACCAGCCCCAAGACATCGTTAAACGGCAAGTCCAACTTATGGTAGTCAGTCCATTCACTGAGCAAGGTTAAAACGGACATAAATGATGTGTTCAAGCTGGCTTCCTCTGAACCGGACGTAAATAATTCGAACTCCCGCGCGTGATTATGCCAGGTCGTTAATTTTGAAGGACCTAAAATTATAAGTCCTTATTTCACAAACAGATGCGGTTGACAGGACACTGTTTTTACAGAAATCAGAAAGCCTCAATAGTTGTTTTTTGTGTCCAGACATGTTAAAAGTACTCACATGTTTCAAAAATGAATCATGTGTTATGTATACTGCAATGACACTATGATCTCTGAATCCAAAATCCGAAATTCAGCATGTAAAGTAATTTGTTGATTAAGATTTATCCGTTCCAGCAGGCAGTCATTTTTGCAAACAACACAAGAGGAACTGTTATTTTATTTGTAACTGCAGTTCCTGAATTTGAGAATTACTACTAGTGGCTTTCTGTTCTGAGGAGAGTAGCGTCCTGGTCGAAATATTGATTTGACGTTTACATATTGTTCACTGCATTTTGATCGTGTAAAATAAGGGATTTCACATTTTTACGATCGTTGAAATGTATTGAAACGGAACAGATGTGCTGAAACTTATCCTGAATGTCATGGACGACTGAGGCTTAATTGAGGCGCCGACCAGTGTCTTGATTGATTATGGGAGTCATTCCTAATGTCCCCAGCGATGATTAAGGCCCTAGAGTGTCAAACTCGTCGTGATTTAGCAGCAACTGCAAAATCTCATGGAATTGCCGGTTGGCATGGCATGCGAAAGCAGGAATTGGTCAAAGCCATCGCTAAAATCAAGACGACAAAATCTAAGCCTAAAACCAAGAGCTCTTCGATCTCTAAAAAAACACCTCAAGCTGAAACTCACAGGCCTGCCGCCGTCCCTGCTTTCCCATCGCAAAACAGTTCGAATTCTCCCAATCTGACACCAACAGAACATCAGGCAAAAATTCAAAAATTGCTTCGATCAAACGGGCAGAGTTCTTGCAGCGAAAAAATGCATCCCACTTCGGAATCGACAGAGACAACACTGAATGCGCAGGTCAAAGATTCCCACTGGTTGCTGGCAACATGGACCATCACCCAGGGAAGCCTGGACCGCGCTAAAGCAGCACTTGGTGCCTACTGGTATCAGGCAGTGCCTGTCATTCGTGTGTATGATATTACAACAAATGAGAATAGCAGGACCAGCAAAGCCTATATTAAAGACGTGGAAATCAAAATTGATTCCGGCTTATGGTATGTCCAAATCGATCAGCCAGCCAGGTCTTATAAACTTCAGCTTGGTTTTGTAACTCCGCAAAACAAGTTCTTCGGGTTACTCTATTCTCACAAACTGACGCCTCCCATGCCCGAAGTTTGCGAAAAAGGAGGTAAAACAAAGCGTGCTCTCGATAGCAACTATTCAGCGACTCGATCACGGCGTTATACGTCACGATCTGAAAATGGTGGCACTCCCATGACAAGACTTGCGCTTCCGCTCACACTTGATGCAAATGGTGAATCTAATGGAAGCCAGGCCAAGAAAACCAGACGCGAGTTTCATGTCGAAACCGAATTGCTGATTCATGGGACGTCCGATCCACAAGCCGAAGTGACTTTACTGGGAGAGAAAATCCCTGTCAGCAAAGAAGGGCGATTTGCACTACGATTAAGCCTCCCCAATGGCAGGCAGGTGATCCCGGCAGTAAATACGTCATCCAACAAACGGCGTCAGCAAACGATTGTGCTTGCCATTGAACGGAATACGAAAGATTTGGAACCAGTTCATCTTGATGAATAAGGAATTGCGCTCGCATCGCCAGATGACTGACAGAGAGCGCTTCTCTGTCAGTCGGCGTTTCCGTAAAACACATCTGTATTAAGGTTCGTGTTTTCTTTTACTTTCCGGGCAATCTGGTCTACTTTTTCCGAGCTTAGTGGGGCCACGTAGTCTTCTGCGGTTCTGCGAGCGATTGTGTAGACCTGAACCAGTTTGATCTCCCCTCCCGAATGGACGATTTCATTCAACCTCTGGCAGTATGCCTCAATTTCCGCTTCTTCAGGCGGTTGTCCGTTAACCAGCATGAACAGACTCTGAATCACGATTGGTCTCTGCTTTGCCACAAGTGCGATATTCGCCAGGACCTGTGAAAATCGAATTTTGGTTCGATCGATGGTTTTAAAATAGCTTTCTGTTCCCGCATCCAGTTTGGCCCAGATTTCGCCTTGGTTCTCATCTAAGATCTTCAGAGCGTCCAGGGTACTTTTCCGGTGGAACATACTGGCATTGGTAATCAGAACCATTTTGACCTGGTCGGCGTGGTGTTTCTGCTTAAGATCCGCCACTTCCTTGACGATCTGATCAAAGTTCCGGTACGTTGTGGGCTCCCCATCGCCGGAAAATGCAATATCGTTGATCCGTCTGAGATTCTGAGGCACTGAAGCAAACTTCGCATCTTTATAAATTTCACCACTGATCACAAACTTCAGCATGTGATCAAGCTCGGCAATCAGTTGCTCAAAGCCAACAAATCGGGTTTCCGATTCTTCTCTGCGATCGACCTGGCAGTAGATACAATCAAAATTGCAGATTTTATCGGGATTTAAATTGATGCCGATTGAGATCCCTTTACTGCGCCGGGACAGTACGGGATAGACAAACTTATTTTCATGATAAGTTCGCTGGTGTTCAGAGTGCAGCGGGAGTGACGATGATGGCATGGCTCAAATTCCAATAAAACGCGATTGGTTCTTTCTTTTTATATGTCTGCTCATCTTGAAAGACAAGAGGGGCTTGAATAGTTATCACTGTCGGCAATCATTTCATTTCAGTGCAGGAGGGAAACAAATCAACAAAAAAACGTGGCAACAACTGCGATAAGTCATTGCCACGTATATGCTTTCAGAGCATCGTACAGGGTTGGATTAAACTTCCTTGGAATCAATCCAGCTCATCATACGGCGAAGTTCTTTTCCGACAGTCTCGATCGGATGTTGTCTGTTCAAACGACGGATTGCTTTGAATGATGCCTGATTGGCTTTATTTTCCAGCAACCAGTTTCTGGCAAATTCTCCTGTTTGAATCTCGGTCAGGATTTTTTTCATTTCCTTGCGAGTTTCTGCTGTGATGATGCGTGGTCCACTTGAATAATCACCATATTCGGCTGTGTTGGAAACACTATAACGCATGTAGTTCAAGCCACCTTCGTAGAACAGATCCACGATCAGCTTTAATTCATGCATGCACTCAAAATAAGCCATTTCCGGCTGATATCCTGCTTCTACAAGTGTGTCATAACCAGCTTTTACCAGTTCGCTGACACCACCACAAAGCACAACCTGTTCGCCGAACAGGTCTGTTTCTGTTTCCTCAGCAAATGATGTTTCAATCACACCACCGCGGGTTCCACCGATGCCTTTGGCGTAAGCCAATGCCAGTTGACGAGCACTTTCGCCTGCCCCATCAGCTAACGCAATCAATGAAGGGACTCCGCCACCTTTGACATATTCGCTTCGTACCAGGTGACCGGGGCCTTTGGGCGCAACTAGTGCAGCGTCAACACCCACAGGGGGGACAACCTGGTTAAAGTGGATGTTAAATCCGTGCGAACATAACAGCAGATTTCCCTTACTGAGATTGGGAAGAATTTCACTTTTATAGAGATCGCCCTGGACTTCGTCAGGCAGAAGAATATTAACGAGATCTCCCTTTTTTGTCGCTTCAGCAAGAGGCATGGGCTCGAAGCCATGGCTGACAGCTAAATCGTAATTTTCGCTCCCTTTGCGTTGACCGATAATGACATTACAGCCACTGTCACGGAGGTTTTGTGCTTGAGCATGTCCCTGGCTTCCATAGCCGAGAATGGCAATGGTCTTGTCTTTTAACAGAGATAAATCTGCATCATCATTGTAATAAATTGTTACTGCCATAATCCTGATCTCTTGTATTGATGTGAGGCTGAGAGAAGCAGAACCGGATCTACTTCTATTAGAACTTGAACAGCGATTCGTTATCTCAACCTTTTTTTCTGAGACAACTTACTGCTCTGAGAGAACAAAACAGCCATGATATTTGCTGTCTGCCCAAGCGGAATTGTTAAACCGTTTCCACAGTCTCTGTTTCCACGTCTGCTTTGACTGTTTCTGAGCGTAACAGTGCAATTCGCCCTGTACGTACGATCTCAAGTATTCCAAAAGGTCGCATCATGTCAATGAATGCATTGATTTTAGATTCCTGACCTGAGATTTCGATCATCACGTTTTCAGAGCTCACGTCAACGATTTTCGCACGGAAAATTTCGACTAATTCACGAATTTCTGATCGCGATTTTCCAGGTGTCGCGACTTTCATCAGCATCAGATCTCGCTCAACATAGTCTTGACCTGAAAAGTCAACCACTTTGACCACCGTCACCAGCTTTTCCAGTTGCTTTCTGACCTGATCCAGCTTGTTATGATCGCCGACGACAAAGGTAATTCGGGAAAATTCCGGTTCTTCTGTTTCACCGACTGCCAGACTTTCGATATTGAACGCTCGAGAAGCCAGCATTCCCGATATATGGGCCAATACACCCGGTTGGTTCATTACCAGAGCAGAAAGAACGTGTTTCATCCCAAAACCTTAATTTGTAATTCAAACAGAAACAGGGGTCATTAATAGAAGCATACAGTCTAGTCTTGTTCCAGAGCGCCGGCAAGTCCCGTCAACGATATCTCTGATTGGTCGCATGAGGATCAGTACGGTTAGATCGATTATGCACCTGATTCACCTGTAAAGTGGACATTCAAATGGCTGATCAGGTTCGTTTTGATTTGTTTTACTTCTCAGAGAGGGGAAGTCTTTCAATTTGTACATTTAGGCAATACAGTAGTTTTGACTGTCGGGCGCAACTCTGTTTTAATATTTTAGCGCATGATCACTGACTATTTCACCTTATTAATCTGATCGAGAGCATGGATGACTCAAAACTGGCGATTTGCACCACACGATGAATCACAGATCCGCCGCCTCAGTTCGGAAATGAAGATTTCTCCGCTGCTTGCACAAGTTTTAATCGCAAGAGGACTTCATGACGCATCGGCTGCACGTGGTTTTATTGATGCCCGCATGAATGACCTGCTGGACCCTGCTTCGATGCCAGGCATCGAAGATGCCGCCGAACGTCTGATTGCGGCTTTGAAGGCAAAGCGTCGGATTACCATTTATGGTGACTATGACGTCGATGGCATGACGGCAACCAGTATCTTATTGCAATGCATTACCCTGGCGAATGGACAGTGCGACTACTTTATTCCCAATCGCCTGGATGATGGCTACGGATTGAATTGTGACGCAATTCGGACCTTACATGAGGAAGATCCTCACCGATTACTCGTCACCGTCGATTGCGGCATCTCCAGTGTGAAAGAAGCTGCTCTCGCAAAAGAAATAGGTTTGGAGTTGATCATTACAGATCATCACCAGATGGGTGACCAGCTTCCGGATGCTGCTTGCCTGGTTCATCCTCGATTACCTGACAGCAATTATGAATTCCCGCATCTCTGCGGTGCCGGGGTTGCTTTGAAGCTGGCCTGGGCTGTTTGCCAGAAACTGGGAGATGGGCAGAAAGCGTCACCGCAAATGCGAGAATACCTCAAATGCGCAGTCGGTCTTGCCGCAATTGGCACGATTGCCGATGTGGTACCTTTGCTTGGTGAAAACCGAATTCTTGTTCGGTACGGGTTGAGCGCACTCGCAGATAAAGCCCCATTGGGTCTGCTGGAGTTAATGAAAGTCGCGGAAATCAAAACGGGGCAAACACTTGATACCGAAGATATCGGATTCGCAATTGCCCCCCGGTTGAATGCAGCAGGACGTTTAGGGCAGGCGAGACTGGCAGTTGAGCTGTTAACCACAAGCAATCAGGATCGCGCAAACCAGCTGGCAGCTTATCTCGACGAGCTGAACAAAAACCGCCGAACGGTCGAACGCCGGATTATGAAACAAGCCAAAGAAATGGTTGACGAGAATGATGAATGGACCAGCCATGGCACTTTAGTTCTTGCTCATCATGACTGGCATCCGGGAGTCATTGGCATCGTGGCAAACCGGGTAGCTGAGCATTTTGAAAAGCCGTCCGTTCTGATTGCCCTGGATACCGTATCGCGAACAGGACAAGGTTCTGCCCGCTCATTTGCCGGATTTGATCTGCATGCCGGTTTTTCATCGTGTTCCGAACACCTGCTCCGCTATGGCGGCCACCAGGCTGCAGCCGGTCTCAAAATAGAAGAGGAACGAATCGACGAGTTCCGCCTCGCATTTGCGGAATTCGCTGCGTGTGCTCCTCAACCTTCCGAGCATGATTTGCAGGTTCGTATTGATGCCGAAGTCTGTTTAAACGAAATCACAAAACAGGCGGTACGTGAACTGGACTGCCTCGGTCCCTTCGGGCAGGATAATCCACGGCCTCAATTTGTGGCAACCCAGGTTAAACTGGCAGAGCCGCCGCGAACCATGGGAGAAGGGGGGCGTCACCTGTCGCTGGTCTTTGAACAACATAAAACAAAGATCCGCGCGATCGCATTTGGTAAGGGTGAGTGGGCCAGTCAAATGCAAGCGGACGGTGGTCCTTTTTCAATCAGTTTTGCTCCCAGCATTAACCGCTTCCGGGGCTTTGAGAGTGTGCAACTGCACTTAAAAGACTGGATCTCCGAAAAATCAACGGCACCGATCACCTCGTGAATTCAGGTGTGCGCGGCGTAGCGTCAATCAAAGTTCCTTGATTAACTCGATTCCTGAAATGACCGGTGAATATTTTGAACCGCCGACAGAATTGAATTCGATTTCAATTTGATTCGCTGCAGAAATCCCATCATATTTCATGACCAGACAACGCATCGCCTGGCCAGTTTCATTGACAATATCCAGACTTTTGCGTACCCGCTTTCCCTGCAGGCGAATGTCGAACTGTCTTTCGCCGACTCCGGTTTTATCGTCAGGTTCCGTAAAAATGAGTTTGACGGTATAGCGACCGGCTGATGTTTCTCCTGCTGTTTGCGTCAGGGATTGTGTTTCCTGCTGTTCTTCGGCTTTTGTCTTGAGTACCAGTCGCGCGGATCCTGCCTTTGCCCCTTTGTATGATTTGGCGATCCGGCTACCGGTGCCGGTAATCAGGAATGAAATCGATTTTCCGTGTTTCCAGTTTTTGTTTGAAAGTACTTCTTTAACAACAGATGTCAGATCGGGGGTGGTCTGTTCGGCTCCAGAGGCCCCCACTTTCGACCATGCGGGTGGAGTCCATTCCACATAGGCTTTGGTTCGCTTTCTTGATGAAAGGTTTTGCTTCGTTTCAACAAACGGCCTGGAATCAACTGAATTTTCAGCCTGAATTTTCAGCTTGCAGTCCGATTTTCCTGTTTCATCAACGGTAAACTGAATAGAAGCTGATTCAAGTTCCTCAGCGGAAGCCACAGGTATGTCGGAAAATCGGAGAGCGACAACTTGTGGGTTCCCCGCATCAAGCCCCAATTCCAGGTCGCTACTATGCAATTTGACGAGACCTTTAGAATCTTCTTCTGCATCATCTTCCACACCAGCAATCGGGATTCCTTCAGGCTGAATCTGCTCTGTGCGTTGATTAATGGTGATTGTAATCTTACCCGGGTTTTCTATTCCAGAAGCAGCGACCCAGTTCAACCCGTCTTCCGGAACTGGCGCCTTTATTTTCATTGCGTGGTGCCGAAATCGACCGAATCCTTTATTGGAAATCGTGACCTGTAAATCCGGAGATTGTCCTCCGACGCTGGGGAAATCAAGCCAGAGTGTACCATTGTCTGATAAACGATCTCCGGGAGCACCAAAGTTAATCCCCGCTTGTTTCACAACCGCCTCTGCTTTCGAGTCCGTGCCTAATTCACTATTCGTCCAGACTTCGATTTCGGGCATATGAATTAAAGCCAGCGAAGTCTGGTTCTGGTAGGAACAGCTGCAGGTGCGCGTATAATCGGGTGCATTTAACACACCATTCGCCACCACCAGATTCGAGGTGCAACCGGATTTGAATCCACCAAAGTTACCCGTTCCGCTTTGCGATTTTAAATCATAATAACCGGCTGCTCCCGAACGGAAAGTCAGCAGATTCTCGCTGGCTGTGACATAATTGCAACCATACGTGCGCGTGAACTTTAATGGTTCTTTCTGCTTTGTGATGGGATTGATGATGGAATAAGGTGTTCCGTCTGCGATATTGAATGCGCCCCCTGAAACTTCGTAGGAATTTGCCGAGGTGATGATGAGATCGTTATGCAATACACAAGGTCCGGTATATTTTCGGTCTTTGTTATGCCAGATGACAGAGCCTGTTTCTGCCTGATAGGCAATCATGCCTTGTCCAATTTCATCACTCAAACGATCTTTGGCACGCGCGCCGGCCTGAAGTAACAGATCATGTTTCTCAGAGTATCCCAGCCAGGAACCAAAGATACTTTCATTGGTTGACCAGAGTTCGTTTCCAGTATGCACATTAAAACAGACAATACGGTATTGGGTCGGATCAGCCATGCCTCGCCGTGACAGTTTTTTCTCGGCACTGCCGGGCAGCTTATCGAGACAATAAATTCGATCGTTACCCGCGACAATGCCATTATGCAAAAATGAATGGATTGCGTCTGCCTGCCAAAGTTTCTTTCCGGAATGGCGATCAAAGGCAATCAACCCGTTGCTGGCGGAAAGGTCTGTTGCCTCTGGTCCATCTTTGCCTGGTTTTTCATCCAGTCGCTTCCCAAAATGAGCAAATCCATTTCCGGCTAACAGAATTTCATCATAGACGGCAATGAATGCCCAGGCATTTTCAGGATCAGGAAGTTTGATAATCTGTCTGGTACTACCGTCGTCCGCATTCAGAATATGACACTCCGAACCGATGGCTAGATAAACTTCTTCAGTTGTCGCGATATAATTCGTCCCTCTGGCATTGGCTCCCGGAATATGTTTCTGATTGTAATTGGTACTGAGAGGTGTGTCCTCATAAGTGGAATTGAAGTAAATGCCAAATGTTCCCAGATCATCAAATTCCCGGTGCCAGAGAACTTCCCCCGTGTAAACATCACGAGCACTCAAACTATTCATCCCTTCCAGAAAGGTCCGACCACCGATCACCTGTTCGGGAGGACCGTGGCCATGGCGGGGAAGAATATCCTCATTCGTGTTACCGCCGAACCAGAGAACCCCCAGTGGAAGCTTGACCCGTTTATCATTTGATTTGACGGTGTTGGCAATATCACCATACTGATGAGTCCAGTCGGCAGAATCCGGCAGCGCTCCTTCACGTTGAAGAAGAATCCCGTCAGGGCGAACCATGAATTTTGCTTGGGGTAGTTCTGACGCTTCAAACGTCAATTTGATTTGGTCGCTCTGTGTTTGATCTCTGATGGGAACCCAGATGGCACCGCCGTAAGGGCGGACGGAGCGGTAAATTTGTTCCAGCTGATTTGAAGTCAAAGAACGCGAGAATCTGTCACTGATTAAAGTGAGTCTGGCGATATGCTGTGGTGCCTGGAATGATTGGGGGGTTCCCTCGTGAACTGAAATACGTGAGCCATAGAAACCCAGTGCATCATATTTCGCACGTAATTTCTGAACCTTCACAGGTTCTTGTTCGACTACAACCAGTCGCAGCGGAGAATGTTGTAGCAATGCGTCAAACAAGGATTCATGATCCGCGCCGTAACTGATCGCATAACCTTTTTTTGATTGTGTAACATCCAGTAGAAATTGTACAGTCTGAGTGGAATCAGCACTGGAAATCATCTTTTCTGCTGTTTTCCGGGCAGATGAAGGTTGTTTTGACTGTTTCGAAGGAACACCAAACGCCTGAATTTCTCCGCTTAACGTTACCGCGAATAATTTATCATCTGCTGCCAGCAACCGTAATACCTCTCCTTTGATGGGAAGTTGCCAGACGATTTGCGGTTTTTCTTCCAGAGTGGTGGGTAGTGTAATTGCAGAAAGTGTCTTTTCTCCTGCAGCGTACAGGCGATCTCCCGCTCGAATCATGTCGCCCTGACCATCGACGGCAATCGACCACAAAGCCTGGTGATTTTTTTTATGAGCCTGAATCAGAGGCTGTTTATTCTTGAGGATGGCAGAGTAAAGCATCTCATCATGCAGGACCGGCTCATTATGTACAAAAAGTGTAGGCAGGCCCGTGTTGAGATCATAGGCCCGCACTCCTCGATAGCGTGTATGGACAAATGCCTGCGCTGAATTCGCAATTACAAATGAACCACCATTGCCTTTGCCGCCGAGATGAAAATATTTTAACTCTCCCGTTTTTCGATCCAGAACCGCCGGCACAGATCGCCCGCCGGGCACCAGTAAAAGATCTTCGGTCGCAACCAGTGTTCCCTGTGGCGCAACACCGGCAAAAGCGGCGGCACTATGGGGCTGCTTTATATAGCTGGCACTGGTGGAATCATTGACCCAGACGACGTTTCCTGTATCCGCATCCAGAGCGAAAATAAACGTGCCCATAAATGGCCAGATACTGGCCGCAAAATAAATCGTATCGTCATACAGAACGGGCCCCCCTCTGGCAGGCCAGGCAGAAATGACACGTTGATTTCCCAACGTTTTTTGAGCAGCCGGGGCACCGCGAAATTTCCAGACAATGGTCCCTTTTTCAGCATCCAGGCAATACAAGTATCCGTCATCACTGACAGTATAAACACGATTTTCTGTTGCGACGGGTGAAAAACGAATCGGACCATCGGCGTAAAAAGTCCAGAGGTTTTCACCATGTTGGGTATCAATGGCCATTAATTTGTCTGAATCATTAAACCCGACAAACATTCGTTTTCCAAAGACGACGGGTTCGAAGGTTTTGTCGTATGTCATCAAATCATTGTTGAGGGTGTCATTCCATGCCTGATCGCGTTGACTCCACTTCCGGGTCCAGAGCAGCGAAAGCTGATCCGGCAAATTGTCAGGCGAAGATGCGGTGTGTCCTGCGTCATAACGCCACATGGGCCAGTTGCCTGCTGTGGCGGAACCGGGCAGAGACAGCAGGGTTAATCCCAGGATGAATAAAACTCGAATCGTATTAGGTTGATATCGCATCAATCATTCCTATTCGGTTTGATTACATGAAGTAATCGCTATTTTGTTCGGCTAAAGTCTTCAGGTAGCATCTATGGCAAAATGCAGGCCATTATATCACTGAGTTCCGTTTTAGCGGTTTCGCTGTTTGAATTTCAGACAGAAGGTTGCCATTCCCCAGACGAAAAATACGCCACCCGTGGTATACCAAAACCAGTCAAGCTCTTTGTCCAAAGTAGCAAAGTAAAGCAAACTTCCCCCGCCAATGATGGCAAACAGATCATCCCGATATTTTTCCAAAACTGCTTTTGGTCCCGATTTTATCACGAGCGGTACCTTCCTGGATGAATTTTTAAATAATAAAAAAATTGATGAGCAAAAATCAGGGGAGATCGTGATCTATGTAAATAGATTTTGAAAGATCCTCGGAAAATATCTGGAAAAGCAATTAAGATTGAGGGCTTGTCTTCGATTCTACCAGGGTAACCTTGCCGTTGGGGAGTGTAGATCACTCTTGTAATGGCATAATCCCCTTGTACAATTGACTATACGTCAAATGGTCATTGATCGCAATCATCTCACTCTCATTTGCATCAATGATGACCATCATCTGTTTGCCAATCTTAAGGGCTGTAGCAAAGTGTTGAGTATTCTCATACATCATCACAATCGACCATTCTGGCCAACTCTGGCAAAAGCCCTCGTTGTACTATTACTGTGTTGCTCTACGGAATTATTAAACGACTCCATTTGGGGGAGTGAGATTAAAACAGAGCAAAGCGAAAAGAGACTGGCGTTCCAGATCGACTCGCTCGTGAATCAGGCAAAAATACGAGAAGGAATCGTTTCAACTCAGCAGTCGACTGATGCTGAGTTTATGAGACGCGTCTCCCTTGATCTGACCGGGAAAATTCCGCCGGTTGCAGAATTACGTTTTTTTCTCGCTGATCGGGACCAGGCTAAACGCGAAAAGCTGATCGACCATTTGCTGGCGAGTCCCGGTTATGTAGTTCATTTGACGAATATCTGGCGCGCGATCTTATTACCGGAAGCAACCACTGATCTTCAAGCGCGGAGGCAGATTCCTGAGTTTGAAGCCTGGTTACGGTCGCAGTTAATGAACAATATTGGCTATGACGAAATAGTCAGGCAAATTATTGACGCGCCACTCGATGTCAATCGCAGCAGAGAAACCGCCGACAATTCACAAGAGTTAACGCCTCGCGCTTATTACCTCGCCAAACAATTGAAACCGGAAAATCTGGCGGCTGGTACATCACGGGCTTTTCTCGGGGTACGGATTGAATGTGCTCAGTGCCATGACCACCCCTTTGACAGTTGGAAGCAGCATCAGTTCTGGCAATATGCGGCTTTCTTTTCAAATATCGATCAACCACAACAGGGTATCGTAGAGAATATCCTGACTGTCACAGAAGTCGTTGGAAAACCACAGATTAAGATTCCCGATACAAATCGGTTAGTCGATGCCATATTTCTCGATGGAATTCAGCCCGAGTGGGAAAAAGATCAGACGAGACCGCGACAGCGTCTTGCGCACTGGGTTACTTCTGAACATAATCCATATTTCGCTAAAGCAGCTGCGAATCGGATCTGGAGCCTGTTCTTTGGTCGAGGGATTATTGATCCAGTGGATGATTTTTCTTCAATCAATCACGTAGCACATCCGGAATTACTTGAACTGCTGGCAACTCGTTTTCGAGAACACCACTATGATATGAAATATTTGATCCGTGAAATTACAAACAGTCAGACTTATCAGCTCTCAAGCCAGCAAACCGACTCCAGCCAGGCGCAGGCAGAGTGGTATGGAAAAATGCCGACACGGGGACTAACGGCAGAGCAGATCTTCGCCAATCTGGTCCAGGCGACCGGATTTTTCCAGCAGACAACCGAAGTAAATCCTCTTCTATTTAATTCTGGACTGAATTCGTCTCAGACGGAAATATTTGAGTTGTTTAAATCTGAATCCGAGAATCGATTAGATCCCAAAGCAACGATTCTCCAGGCACTTTCACTGATGAACGGTATATTTATCGCGAATGCCACGAGCCTTGAACAGTCAGATGTTTTTACTGCCATCGTCGATTTTCCTGGACTTACTGATGAGCAGAAAATTGAAACGTTTTTCCTTTCTGCTTTGAGTCGTTTTCCGACAGAAATGGAATCAAAACGGCTGACCGCTTATATCGCGTCAGCGGAATCGTCTGAAGAGAAAATACATGCTTGTTCCGATCTCTTTTGGGCACTGTTAAACAGCAGTGAATTCTTATTGAATCATTGATGATGATTAATACGTCAAAAAAATATCCTAAGTTCATGATCGCAGGTTGGATGACATTCATTATGAATGTCTGCGTTCCAGGGGGAGAAGTACGGACAGACCCTTCCGCTCAGCAGGAAAGGCATTCTATTCAAAGAATTATCCTGTTGGCTCCCTCCGCTCCGTTTATGATCGAGCTGAGTCTGCTGGTCGATGAGGGGAGTTTTAGGTCGACCACGACGGATTATATTGAAAGACTTTTCAATTCGCTCGACCGTGATGAAAATAAGTATCTTGACCTGAAGGAAATCAAAAATCTACCGGCATTTGGCGTCAAACGATATGACCAGGGAACTCCTCTACAGAGAATGCAATTACTGGAGATGCCCCCGATCGATAACCGTTTAAGCCTGACAGAGTTTGCTGTTTACATTCACACCGCGCAGGGGACGGCCTTTCGCATGACCGGTGCTCCTTCAAGAAGCTCTCAGGTGATTGAATTATTTCGAAAGTTGGATCAGAATGGAGACGGCTCTGTCAGCGATGTAGAGTTCCAGGCAAGCGCGCAGGCACTGCATATTTATGACCGTGATGAGGATCAAGTTTTTAATCTTGCTGAGTTACGACCTTTCAATGCTGATGCCAACGGAGTACCTGCGCAACCCGTCAGCAGGCAGGCTGTGGAAACGCCATTTCTCAGCTTAGACCATGATCAATCTATCAGAGATGCGATTACCGAATTATTCAAGAAGTATGTTGAATATACTAATTCGGAAAAGACCGCGATCTCTGTTGAGTGTTTTAAATCAGGACTGCAGACGACAGCCGTGGTGAAACAATTCGATCGTGATCTAGATGGTTTTTTGAATCACGATGAACTATTTCATTATCTGCAGAATTCCATCACGGATCTGCAATTACAGATTTCACTGCCGCGTCGACATAACTTTCGTCCCCATTTAAAAATACTTGAAAAGCAATCAAATCGCATTACTGAGGTGGAATCTGTATCAAGTTCCAAATTACAGTTCCGGGTAGACAGCCTGCTGATGGAACTTCGGGCCAAGAGCTCACGTCATATGTTTGCTGATAATGTTCATTTTTATCAGACTCGGTTTCGTGTCGTTGATGGTGATAAGAATGGATATTTGACTCAGGCAGAATTTATGCAGTTAAATCTAGCCAACACAGATTATAAAAAAGTGGATCAAAACAAGGATGAGATGTTGACTATCGAGGAGTTAACGGACCATCTCATCAATATCACAACAACCGTCCAGAATCAGGTCGTGATGACCGTGGAAAATGACGGGAAATCACTTTTTGAAATCCTGGATACCGATCTGGATCAGCGTTTGAGTCCTCGCGAGTTGCAAAAAAGCTTAGAACGCGTCAAAGAGTACGATGGGAACCACGATCAATCATTGGATACAGCTGAACTGCAAGGGCACTTCAATTTGACTTTTGAACTGGGAAAACCGGAACTGTTTATATTCGATCCGCGAATGAATTCGATGGCGATGAATCAGAACAGGACTATTCCACGGCCTTCAGCAGGACCGCGCTGGTTTCAGCGGATGGATCGCAATCGAGATGGTGATATTTCTCCTCGGGAATTTCTTTTTGATCCGGCTTTATTTAATATACTGGATCGTGATCATGATCAACTTATCAGTCCTGCGGAAGCAGAGGCGGCAGAAACACAACAGCAAATCAAAACAGAACGTTAATTGATCCTCTAATAGATGAGGGGAAGTCAAAATGGAACAGATGGAAAAATCAAATCATTTAATTGAGCGTGTTCAACGTCGCCTGGCATTGGCATCATGGGGGCGTAAGCTGTTCGTATCATTTGTGATTACTTTGACGGCCTATCTGGTGGCACTGCTGTTCAGTCGGTTTTCGGGTTATCTACGTGACTGGTTTCCCCTGGAATCTGTCGGCATCATATTAGTGGGAACATTACTGTTTTCCTGTCTGCTGTTTCGCAAACCGGGTAAAGAACAGGCTGCCAGGCTGATCGACCATAAACAGGGAACGAAAGACCTGTTTTTAACAGTCACCATGCTCGAAAATGCCGTGGGAAATTATAAGCCTCTGGTGGTAATCGATGCAGAAAAGAAAGCCGAAAAAATCAAACCTGCTGATGTCGTCGGATTTGAATGGGGACGGAGATTTTCCGTTTCCTGCGGAGGCCTTCTCGTGCTGTTTATGATTTTACAATACACGCCCCAGTTTGACCCTTTTGGCAAAGTGCAAGCTGCAGAGATTGAGCAGGAAAAAGCAAAAGAATTCGAAAGCACAAAAAAGGCAACCAAGGCTCGACTGGCCGAGCTCAAAAACAAAGATACGGGTGAAAACGATGAAGAATCAAAAGATGTGAAAATGGCAGTCGAAAATCTGAAATCAGACTTTCGAAAAATGACACCCGGAAAAAAACAGGAAAACACGAAGACACTTGCCGGTCATCAAAAATCGCTGGGTGGTAAATGGCGCAAAATTGCGGAAGAGAACATGAAAAGCCTGATGATGAAAACCGATCAGGCGCAGAAGTTCGGGGGGCTGTCGAAAAATGATGGAATGCAGAAGTGGAACAAGGAACTGCAAGAAGGTTCGACACAATCCCTCACTAAAGAAATGGATGAATTAAAGGAAAAATTAGAGCGTTTAATGAAAGAAACTGACCCGGTCAAGCGTGAACAGTTAAAAAGTGAAATCCAGAAAAAGCTCAGCGAATTGGAATCTTTTGCGCGTGAACAGACCAACTCCAAGGCGATGGCCGCTGCACTAAAGAGGGCCATGAAACAAATGCAGATGGCACAATCGAAAGGTCTCAGTCCGGAAGAAGCATTCAAAGAAGCGATGGAATCTGTTGATCTTGCCAAAATGGAATTAAAAGAGATTGCCCAATCCGCCAAAGATATGAAGAAACTGGAAGAAGCGCTCAAAGTGCTGCAAATGGCAAAAAAAGCAAATGAGAAATCGGGACTGGATGGTGAAGCCTGTGAAAACTGTATGACTCTGGAAGACTATGAAGAGTTCTATGCCCAGATGATGGGGGAGATGCAAGGCGAAGGAACAGGCGGAGAAGGGCAAGGCGGCGGGAAAAAAGTTGACGAAGAGGATACCGGTGATAGAGGATTTAAAACGGAGAAGTCAAAATCAGCGATCACCGCGGGTAAAGTTCTGCTCTCCTTCAAGACCAAAGGGCTCAGCGATCGGGGCGAAGCGCAAAAAGAGTACAACAAATTAATGACTGATCTCAAACAGGGCATGAGCGAAGCCATTTTGCAGGAGCAGATCCCTCCGGGTTATCACGAGGGAATTAAAAAGTACTTCAATTCATTAGAGAAACAGCCTGAAGAAAAATCATCCAAGAAATGAAGCATACTCACGAGAAACGGCTTTTTTCCGGATGGTTCATTCTGGCAATGACAGAGATTGTTGTCATTGGCTCCATCGGACTGGTCTTCTATTATCAGCAGCAGGACGAAGCAATTGTTGTCTATTGCGCGCATGATGCAATTTTTTCTGAAGAAATCCTGAACGAATTTGAACAGAAGACGGGCATTAAAGTCGAGCCACGTTTCGATACGGAAGCGACAAAATCGTTGGGTCTGACAAATTTAATTATTCGGGAGCAGGATCACCCGCGTTGTGATGTCTTCTGGAATAATCAGACTCTGGGAACTGCTGCGTTGAAAGAGCAGGGGTTGCTGGAAGCCTATCAAGGCGCTGGTTATCGCAGGATTCCTGAGAAATTTAAAGATCCGGACGGATATTGGACCGGTTTTGCGGCACGACTGCGAGTTTATATTACTAATACGGAAAAATTAAACGCATCGCAAACAAGTATCGAACAGAGCCTGGCGGGGCCTCTGAATGAGGTTGCGATTGCCAAGCCTCTGTATGGTACAACCTTGACACATTACACAGTACTCTGCGATGCGTGGGGGCTGGAAAAATTGAAACAATGGCATTTCTCTCTGCAGGAAAGGGGAATCCAGGAAACATCCGGAAATGCCAGCGTGAAAAATCTGGTAGCCAGCGGTGCCTGTGCCCTGGGTTTTACCGATACCGATGACTATTTTGTGGCGGTCGATGAAAAAAGACCGGTTGCCACATTTCCGATTACTGTGAACGAACAGGTGATTCTGATTCCGAACAGTGTTGCCATGATTAAAGGGAC
The DNA here is from genome assembly GCA_963974925.1 of uncultured bacterium. GTDB lineage: Bacteria > Planctomycetota > Planctomycetia > Planctomycetales > Planctomycetaceae > Gimesia. Next base: position 39,387 of record CAXBFD010000056.1, read on the forward strand.
GAAAAAGCAAAAACAGGCAAAACTCTTAATCGATTACCTGCTTTCTGCAGAAGTTGAACTGAAGTTAGCGCAGTCTCAATCGCGTCAAATTCCTTTAGGAGAGGTGAACTGGCAACAGGTGCCTGATGAAGTCAGAGAGTATCAAATCTACATTGAGAAAGCCTATCCTTTAGCAAATTTAGTCAATCAGCGGGAGATCACATTGGCCTGGCTTAAGTCGGAGTATTTGAAATGAGCCTGGCCGCTATTTGTGGCGTGACTGTCGTGCGCAGTCTGGTCATTTCTCTAATCAGCGTTTTTATCGCCCGACATTTGTCGTCGCGCTTAAACGAGGATTATTCAAAACGTTCGTTTCTGTTGTTGGTCCTGATATTGGCTCCGTTTCTGGTGCCTGAACTGATTGTCGGTTATACCTGGTCTCTCATTTCATTAAAGCTGGTGCATTATCCCGTTTTCATCGAATTGATCTATGCATGTCTCGTTTTACTGAAAGTCGTGCCTGTGGGAATTGTCTGCTTTTACTTTTCTGCTCCCACAGCCATTTCTCCGGAGGCGGATTTCATCAGAAGCAGGCTTTGTTCCACGTCGGCATCGATTTCCGGAATGAAATCGCAGTGGAGTTTTTTTCTGTGGAAAACGGTACTGCGTACTTTTCCTGTTTGGGCATTATTATTTCTGTTGACATTTCAGGAATTTGAAATGGCTTCATTAATTTACCGTGATTCATGGACCGTATGGATCTTCGACGCACAGGCGGGCGGCGTGCCCATTTCAGAAACGATTCCGTATCTGATCGGCCCTCTTCTAATCGAATTATTCATCACTACCGGGGTCCTCTTATTGTTCAGTCGTCTGCAGCATCAGACGCGAGTGAATCTACGAGACCAGATTCAGAACAGATCGGTCTGTCGTTCAATCCTGGCATGGGGTTATCTGTTGACCGCATTTTTCGTGGTTGTGGTCATCCCGTTCAGTCTCATGGGGTGGAGTGGAGTACTCTCCCTCGGAAATTTATTTCAGAATCAACTCCAGCTGGCAGGTATCTTACGTGAGTGTGCCTGGGGACTCTTGTATGGAATTTCAGCGGGGATCGCTGCCTGGGGGCTGGCTGTTTTTTTCTTTTCGAAAAATCAGTCCCGCTTTTTAAAAGTATTTGGTTTTTTGTGCTGCCTGCCCGGTCTTTGCGGCTCTCTTACTCTGGCACTCGGAATCGCAACCTTATTCTTAACGGAATTCGGTCATCGAATTTATGATACGCCATCCGCTCTGTTTATCGCTTTGGTATTTTATCTTTTCCCCAGAGCGGCTTTTCTGAAACTGATTTTTTCTACACGTTGGCAAAACGATTCACTGTTTTTGGCGCAATTATTAAGTTTTTCAAAAAATCAGCAGCAGGCGATCAAGGGGGGGCATCTTGATTGGGTAGTTCAAGGTAAGATGCAATATGGGGCTGTCGTGATTCTTTCATTCTGGGCCTATTGGGATGTTACGATCAATTCCATTCTGGCTCCCAATCAGACAATGAGTTCT